>JAGBNR010000072.1 GCA_017634315.1 Lachnospiraceae bacterium | reverse complement strand
TCCTGAAGAGTATCGATGCCGTCCAGCACGTTCATGGTCTCTGTCGCCACTGACTCACTTGACGTTGTGATCTCCTGCAGATTGTTATTGATATCCTGCACTGCCCTGCCGAGATCCTCCTGCGTATTGTCAATGGTAGTGATGCCTGTCTTGATGCTTCCCATAGACTCGGAGAGCTCCTTGGCATCGACATGGAGCGACTGGCTTACCTCTCCGTAGAAATCCGCATCCGACTTATAGTTCTGGGCAAGCCTTTCCATATTCTCATAGTCATGCAGCACCACATCACTTAAGAATGTAAGTATGCTGTTGCTTTCGTCCGAAAGAGCCTTCACGCTGTCCATCACCTTACGGGTCAGATCATTTACCTTCTCTATCTCATTCTTCGTGGTATTCGCAAGACCGTTTATCTCATCCGCGACCACAGCAAAGCCTCTTCCTGCCTCGCCTGCTCTGGCTGCCTCTATCGAAGCGTTAAGCGCAAGCAGGTTGGTCTGATTGGCAACTCCGCTGATGACGTTTGACACATTTACGATCTCATCGATCACCTTTGCATCTTCTATCGCTTTTTCAAGCTTCCTCTGTGACTCACCTGTGACAGATACCGCATGCTCCTTGTTCTTGAGTACCTCCGGCACCATAGCCTCCACACGGTCTATGATCTCCCTTGTACGGACTGTCATATCGTCAGTCTTCTGCATCAGATTGTCCACAGTGCCATTTACTTCGTTGCTTGCTTCATTGATCCGGCGTATGCTCTCCGTCTGCATATCGATATTCGCTCCGGTCTCCTGCATCGTGGAGCTGATGACGGATATATTATCATTTATGTTTCCGATCCTCTCATTGGTATCCGTCATCTTGGTGTGTATCTCGGATGACTCATCCCGTGTTTTGTGGATCGTATCTATGACGCGCTCCTTCAGCTCACGGATAAGATAATTGATCTCCTCCACCTCATTATCCGTCTTTGCGACGTTGCCGGAACCGATTATCTTCTCTTCTATGAACTCCTTCATATTCTCTACCGGAGCCAGCAGCTTCTTTATCAGCCATGTCATTATGAATATCGCCACGATGAGAGCCACCACAGACACCAGTACTGCCGTAATGGTCATATTTCTCATGGGAACACTGACGACAGATGCCGGGAGTGCTATACCGAGCACCCATCCGCTCTTTTCTATCGGTGCGGTCACAAAATAATTGCTCTCACCGTCATAATCCTTTGTCTTTACCACGCTTCCTCCGGGAGAAGTGATGACAGGCGTGAGACTGCCCATCTCATCTGCCACCGCTGTCGCGGTATCCTCTCCGGGTAGAAAAGCCGTATTCTCATGTACTATATAATTGCCGCTGGAATCAACAAGAAAGCCATACTGACCTCCGTCCTTCGGGATGCTGTCCATTACGGAGTTTATGGTATCGAGTGTCACATCGGCTCCGACCACTGCTATCAGCTTCCCGTCATAATAAATGGGGGACGCCACCGTGATGCACATACCGCCTATCAGCACATCCATATACGGATCTGTGACTACCGTATGTCCGGCCGCCTCAGCCGCCTTGTACCATCCCCTGGCCGTAGGGTCATATCCCTCCGGAGTGGTGGCATTGGGGTCCGACTGTGCGAACTGCTTGTCGGATGTTCCTATATACATATTCAGGAGCTCACTCCTGTTTGCCGCATGCGAACGGAGTATATTTACCAGCTCTTCAAACTCAGGCGTGGCGGTGTGGAGTCCGTTTACATCGTAGACCACACCCTCTACCATCGTTCGTTCTCCCTCGAACCAGACATCTATATTTCCCGCGAATTTATCGGCCTGATTCTGCAGCTTTTCGGTCTGTGCCTTTGTCAGACTGTTACCCGCCAGTATCACACTGATACCGTTAGAGATAAGAAGTGCGAGTACTGCAATAATGATCACCGTCGATGTGATCTTGGCCTTTATTGTTTTTCCCATCGTTTTCCTCCTTGAAGAAACTCAACCCCTAAAAAACGATAATATTATCATACTCTAAAAAAAAACCGTCAAGATTTTTTTATACGTTTTTAGGGGTTCTGCTGTAGAGAGCCGTGAGCTTCTTCAGCCTGCTCTTCTTAGAGGTATTAAATGCCCCGGGCTTCATCCTCCACTCCCAGTTACCGCCTACGGTCGAGGGATGGTTCATCCTCGCGTAGTGCGGGAGCGACAGGATATCCTGCATAGGTATGACAGCGGTGTCGGATACCGAAGCAAAAGCTGCTCTTATGAAATACCATGGTATATCCGCATCCTTCACATCCTTGGGGATATTAAGATACTCCGCTGCGAATCTTCTGTCTCTTGCGCTGATATCATAGTACCAGGATAGCGTGGTATCGTTATCATGAGTCCCGGTATATACTACGGAATTCTTCACATAGTTCTGCGGAAGATAGTCAGACTCCTCTCTCGGATCAAAGGCAAACTGCAGCACCTTCATCCCGGGATAGCCTGTTCTCTTTACAAGCCTCAGCACTGAGGCGGTGAGGAATCCGAGATCCTCGGCAATGACCTGCTTCTCTCCGAGCTTCTTTTTCATCGTATCAAAGAGCCCGTATCCCGGTCCCTTTACCCAGCTGCCGTGTCTGGCACTCTCTGCCGGACAGGGTATACGATAGTATGCATCAAATCCTCTGAAATGATCTATCCGCACTATATCATAGAGCTTAAAGCAGTTCTTGAGACGCTTCATCCACCAGTCATAGCCGCTCCTCCTGTGCACATCCCATCTGTAGAGAGGATTGCCCCAGAGCTGTCCGTCAGCAGAGAAGGCATCCGGAGGACAGCCTGCCACGGCTATAGGCTGCAGCTCATCATCAAATTCAAACAGCCCGGGATTTGCCCACGTATCAGCGGAGTCAAATGCCACATAAATGGGTATGTCACCCACTATCTCTATCCCGTTCCTGTTCGCATATTTTTTAAGCTGCTTCCATTCAAGGGAAAACTCATACTGCAGGAACTCATAAAACTCTATATCCGCCGCATACTTCTGCCTTGCCTTTTCCAGCACGGACTTTTCCCTTACCCTGAGTCCCTTTTCCCATGTCTCCCAGCTCCTTCCGCCATGAGCATCCTTTAATGCCATGAAGAGCGCATAGTCGGGGAGCCAGTATGCATTGGACTTTACATATGACACAAAGCCCTTGTCGGAAGATATCCCGGAGCGTTTATATGCCTTTCTCAGCAGTCTGAATCTTGAAGCATAGATCTTTGCATAATCGACGCGCTTCTCATCCCTGCCCCAGTCATAGCTCTCGCATTCCTTTCTTGTGAGCCACTTCCTGTCTATAAGAGTCTCGGGATCGATAAAGTAGGGATTGCCCGCAAAGGTGGAAAAGGACTGGTATGGAGAGTCACCGTAGCTCGTAGGACCAAGCGGCAGTATCTGCCACAGACTCTGCCCTGCATCTTTAAGATCATCCACAAATTTATATGCTTCCTTCGAGAAGCATCCTATCCCGTATTTTCCCGGCAGCGAGGACACCGCCATAAGTATTCCGCTTTTTCGCATGAATTATACAAACCTCCTGCAATCCCGTTCAGTATTCGCTACGATCTGAACCCCGGGCACTGCCGCGCATAGTGCGTCAAAGCGTGCCCGTGAGACAGCCGCCGACTGTATCAACCCTTGACGGCTCCTTCTATCATTCCCTCCATTATCTGCTTCTGCGCAAATAAGAATAATACTATCATAGGTACGATCGCAAGCAGAGCCGCTGCCAGTATCAGATTCCACTGCTTTACATACGATCCAACAAACGCCTGTACCGCAACAGGCAGGGTCTTTACCGCCCCGTTCTGCCCGAGCATCATGGACGGAAGAAGATAGTCATTCCATATCCACATGCCGTTGAGTATCGTCACTGTCGTGATGACCGGCTTTAAGAGCGGGAATATGATCATGAAAAATGTCTGCTCGGGTGAGCAGCCGTCTATAGCCGCAGCCTCCTCGAGATCCATGGGTATGCCCTTGATGAAACCGTTTAGTATAAATACCGTCATGGCACCGCCGAATCCCAGATACGCAAATATGATACCCGGTACCGACTGGAGCATCGGTATGCCTATAAACTTTCCTGTATCTCTGAAGGTGGAGATCAGCGGCAGCATGACCACCTGAAAGGGAATGATCATGGATGCTATGAAGGTAAAATAAATGACCGTAGACCATTTGGTATGATTACGGCAAATTACCCATGCTGCCATAGCTCCGAGCACTGCCAGAAGTACAAGCGACAGAGCGGTGATGATCACCGAATACCCGAATGCCTGCCAGAACAGGAAGTGTGTGTTATATATAACATCCAGCAGATTCTGGCCGAGCTGCGAGAGGCTGATGCCGTTAAAGCCTATCGGATTGGCTGTGATGGAGCTCGTATCCTTGCAGGAGTTTATCACCACAAGGAAGAAAGGAAACAGCACATATGCCGCCACGATCACGGCTATGATAAACCTTATCACTACATTTGAGGTCTTTTCCTTTGTATGCATTACAGCTCCACCTCCTTCTTATTTGAAATACGCACCTGAACTATGGATACTATCGCGAGGATTATAAAGAACAGCACTGCCTTCGCCTCACCGAATGCATATTCATTGTTTATGACTGCGGTGCTGTAGATATTGAGTGCCAGCATCTCGGTACCGTTCGTCAGATAGTTGCCGAAGAAGCTCGCTACAGAGCCCGTGCCGTTCGTCAGTGCAAGGTTCACATCAAACTGCTTGAATGCGGATGTAAGCGTAAGGAACGTACATATCGTGATAGTGGGTGCTATCATAGGTATCTTGATACTGAAAAGAGTCTGCATCGCATCAGCTCCGTCTATGGCGGAGGCCTCCAGCACATCACCCGGTATCGTATTGAGTCCGGTAATGTATATCAGCATGATGTAGCCCGCGTACTGCCAGATATAAACTATCACTATGGCCACAAATGCCGTCTTCGTCTCCGACAGCATGGAATACCTGCTGTCAAAGAGTGCCGTGGTAAACTTTGTCACCACACTCGAAAAGATGAACTGCCATATATAGCCGAGCACGATACCGCCTATAAGATTAGGCAGGAAATAGGATGCCCTGAAAAACCCGAGACCCTTTATCCTTGACGTGCAGAGCAATGCAAGCAGGAACGCTATGAGATTTACAAATATAATATTGAACACCACAAATAAAAATGTGATAAGTATCGACCATAAGAAGCTGGGCTGCTTAAACATCCTTATGTAGTTATCAAGCCCGACAAAGCCTCTTACTCTTATTCCGTCCCAGTTTGTAAAGGAATAACCTATACCGAGTACAAGAGGTATGATGACAGTTACCGCAAATGCAAAGAGCAGCGGAAACAGGAATATTATGTTAACTATACTTCTGTGATGTTTTAATGTCGGAAATAAATACAGTCCTACGAAAAACGCAACGACACCGAGTATGATCGCTGCTCCCCTTAACGGATTGCCTGTCTTGCCAATGGCCATCCCCAGACCTGCTATGGCAAGTATGGCTCCTCCTATAAGACACACGAACGATATCAGCTTTCTCTGTGATGAAAACCCGTCCATAAGAATGTCTCCTCCTTTCTCCTTGTGCTTAAAAGATATGGGGCAGCATATCCTTTGCGGCTGCTGCCCCGTATCGGTAATACTTTATTACTTACTTAGTTTGCGTAGTATGACTTGATCACCTGAGCCATTGTTGAAGTAAAGCTGTCTGCATCAAACTTGCCCTGAGCATAGTCAGCGAATACCTGACATGTCTCATTCTGAAGTCCGTCCTTCTTAAGCATTGTGTGCCAGCCTGATGTCTTGCCTGCATCCATGTATCCCTTGATGCTTGCGTAGAAAGGATCTGCCGCATCGAATTTGCAGTCATTGAACGGGCTGATAAGTCCTGCCTGGTTTACAAGTATATCCTGTGCGGAGTCATCGGACACCCACTGAAGGAAGGTCTTTGCACCGTCCACATTGCCGTCAGAGTATACTGTCCAGTAGCTGGGCGGTCCGGCAATGATCGTATCTATGCCGTCCTCAAACGCATAAGGAGCAAAGCCCATATCGAAGCCCGAGTAGTCGGCACTTGAGGTTACGGTACCGTTGATCCAGTTGCCCTGTGTCACAAAAGCGTACTTTCCTGCTGCAAAGCCTGCAACCTGATTGTCATATGTGCCGTCCACAAGCAGATCGGGATCCGAATACTGGTTCATCATACCTACGAACTCTGCAAAATCATGCATTCTCTTCTCGTCAATCTGTCCGCCGTCATTGAGGAGATCTATATAAGTAGTATCATCCTGCTTCAGTCCTGCATCAAGATACTGGGCGAACACGTGCGTACCCGAGCTCCATCCCAGGTTTGCAGGCTCTGCGCACCATCCGAATACTGCTGTGATACCGAGATCCGCTTTCTTGGAATCAATTGTCTCTACTGCCTTCTTCCATGCATCGGGACTTGTAAGAGATGCGGGATCAACACCGGCCTTGTCAAGTATGTCTGCATTGTATGCAAGTGCCGTAGCTTCTACAGTATAAGGAAATCCGATCGTGCCCATCTTGCTGTCCACAAGCTCATAGTCCGTATCATTAGTCCATGCTTCACCTGTAAGATCCGCAAGCATACCGTCCCATGTAGCCGCCTGATTTGCTTCTATTACGAAGATATCCGGCATATTGTCAGTCTGATACATCTTTTTGAGCTCATCGGATGCGTTGGTATCACCGCCGATGGTCTCTATGGTCACCGAGTTTCCGGTCTCTGCATTGTATTTCTTTGCAAGCTCCTGAAGCTGCGCATCTATTTCAGGCTTACCGTTTAAGAGCCTTACGCTTCCTGCCGCACCGGATGCCGCACCTGCGTCTGCGTTTCCGGCATCGGCAGCCTCAGCAGCTCCCGCATCCGCGCTTCCGGCATCGGTACCTGTAGCTGCGCTGCTTCCGCAAGCTGCAAGACTGACAGCCATAGTGCATGCAAGTATCACTGATAACAGTTTCTTTTTCATGTGTTCTTCCTCCGTTTCCTCATAAGTAAATCATTTTTTGTGCAATACGCCCAAACTTTTCCGTTAAAGTTTGACGACCTTTTGCGCATAAGTTGTACGATAGGTTAAATATATAACCTATTTTTCGCAATGTCAACCCCCTTTTTTGGCAGAGAATGATTTCATTACATTTTTCGCTATAAGTGGCTATTTAGGAAATGTTACATAAGGATCACGGGCTCACCCGTGAAAAGAATGCACCCGGACTTCACCTCATACCGGATGCCGTCTATCAGATTGTCATATATCCCGTCAGGCAGTCCCACAGGCACCGCGCCGCGTGTACCCTCCACACCGAATACTCCTGTCACACTTTCATCCTCAGCCTTTCGCCTCGCAAGTATGATGCCTTTTCTTACTTCAGATGCATGGAAGCTGCCATCGGCAAATATTTCTTTACGCTTTATGTCGTGAAGTCTCCTCATCAGCTCAGACAGTCCGGGGGTATCGTTATCCTCTCTGTCCCATCGGATGGTGTCCCTGTCGAAAAGCGAGATATAATGTGTCTCGCCTGTTTCCTGACCGTTATAGATCAGGGTGGTCCCTTTCATGAAATAAATAAATGCCGTCCAGTTTCTGAGTGACTGCACATCCGGTATTATCGCATGCGCCCTGAGTCTGTCATGGTTTTCAAGGAAGTGCAGCTTCACGTAATTGTCAGGATAGATATATTCCTGACGGTTCAGGGCTTCAAGATATGCGCTCAGTGTCCCGCGTCCCTCGAAATATGCCTGAAACTCCTCATAAATATCATAGTCATAGGTGATGTCAAAGGCATTGTAGAGCTCACCGTCGCTGTGTACGGTACACCCCTGTCCTCTCATCTCCTTTATGTATCCGGGCTCCACAGACTCAGCGAGCCATATGCAGCCGGGGCGTATCTTCTCTGCTTCTTCCCTCGCCCTCATCCAGAATTCTACCGGCACCATCGACGCGACATCACATCTGAAGCCGTCGACTGTCTCTGCCCACATCTTAAGTGTCTCTGTCTGATAATCCCAAAGTGCCTTGTCGGTATAGTCAAGATCAACTATATCAGTCCATTCCGCTACTCTGGCCACGGGTCTCCCGTCTGCATCCCTGTGAAACCATTCCGGATGCTCCGCTGCAAGGATCGAATCCGGTGACGTATGATTGTATACCACATCTATGATGCATTTCATGTCCCTGTCGTGGATGGCATCAACGAGTGACTTCAGATCCTGCATAGTGCCATACTCGGGATTTACCGTGCGATAGTCCTTATTGGCATAAGGAGATCCGTCTCTTCCTTTTCTTTCCGCGACCCCTATCGGATGGATCGGCATCAGCCATATGATGTCCACTCCAAGATCCCTTATACGGTCAAGGTCCCGCTCCACTCCCGCAAAAGTCCCCTCTTCGGAATAATTGCGTACAAATACACAGTATATGACCTGATTCCTGAGTCTCTTTGATGTATCCTTTGCCATCAGTCCACCTCTTTGATATCTGAAAAGATCATGCTCCCATCCTCGGAGCCGTCACAGAGTCTCTTATCACCAGATGTGTAGGAAGAGTGATCTGCTCCTCGGTATTTTCGCCTCTTATTTTCCTGAAAAGCGTCTCGGCAGCTACCACGCCCTTTTTCTTTACATCCTGATGCACAGTGGTAAGTGCCGGTCTGTGAAACTTCCCCAACAGGTTGTCATCAAACCCGGCTATGGAAATGCCCTCCGGCACGCTGATACCGCGATCCTTAAGAGCGGACATGAGTGTGACGGCATAGAGGTCCGAGACACACATGATGGCGGTAAACCTCCATGCCCTTTCGCATATTTCAGCGAGGCTTTCTTCTATCTCATCACTTTTCGGTCTGAGCTCCAGATAGTCGCTTTCATGAAACTCTATGCCGGCTTCGGACAATGCTCTCCGATAGCCCTTAAACCTCTCGTGATCCACGCCGTTGTCGTAATCAGCCAGAAAAGCCACTCTTTTATGCCCTTTTGATATGATAAAGCTTACCATATCATATATACCCTGCTCATCGTCGATGCCTACATTAGTAAAATGCTTTATCCCGTCCAGACTGTATGTATCTATGCAGACTATCGGCTTCTTATACCGTGTACTCACTCTGTTGCCGTCATCGTCAAGCATGCCGAAAAGTATCAGCCCGTCTACATTCCATGTGGACACATGCCGCATTATTTCCTCTGTGTCCTGCGATATATATATCATCATAAAGTACCCTTCTTTTCTTATGGTCTCCTCTATACCGCCTATAAGCTCGGAAACAAAAGGGTCCATTATCAGATTCTCGTATTTATTGGCTCTTGCCTTGAGTGCCACACCGATTATCTTGGATTCATTCTGCGCCAGATTTCTGGCATTGATATTGGGTACATAATCTACCTCATCAAGAAAATCCTGCACTTTTTTTCTTGTATCCTCGGATACCTCCCCGGGCTTTCCGTGTATAACGTTAGATACCGTAGTTGTGCTCATTCCGAGCCTCTCGGCGATTTCCTTGATGGTTATCATGAATTTCCCTCTTTACAAAAACCGGAAGTTATTATATGCTCGATTATATTATCACGTATGCGCATAAGTTGTCAAAAATACTGGATTTCAGTAAAGCGAGGACGTGAAATGAACGATAAATATGAAAGGATTTCCGACAATCCGGAGCTGATGGCCGACAGGCTTGCATCAGCTGTTTCTGTTGTAAAGGATATCTCCATTCCCGCGGACATCCCGCAGGGAGATATGCCCGGAGACAAGATCGAGATAGGCGAAAGCCATATCGCGAAGGCAAAGACCATATTTCCCATACTCATAGAGGAGCTGAAGAAGAAAACCGAAGCAAATCCATATAGCAGGGCTGTCGTGGCAGTGTGCGGCGGATCCGGCGTGGGAAAGAGCGAGATAGCCTCTCTCCTTTCCTATATGCTTGAGAGCTCCGGCATAGGGAGCTATACGATGTCAGGAGACAACTATCCGCACAGGATACCGAAGTACAATGATGCCGAGAGGCTGCATGTATTCCGTGAGGGCGGGGTGAGAGCCATGGTAGACAGCGGCTTCATGACACCGGAGAATGTCTCAGGTCTGAGACACCTGCAGGAGTCAGATGATGACGCGAATGCCGGGCACGCAAGGACAAGCGCATGGTTTTCCGCCTATCTTGAAGGCGGGAAGAAGGCTCTGAGCGATTATCTCGGTTCTCCCGCGGAGACGGATTTCGATGAGGTGGACAGGATACTGCATGCCTTTAAGGACGGTGCCTCGAGCCTTTATCTGAAGAGAATGGGCAGGGATGACAGCTCCCTGTGGTATGAAAGCGTGGATCTGTCAGAGAAAAGAGTGCTGATACTCGAATGGACTCACGGCAACAGCGACTGCCTGAATGAAGTGGACATCCCGGTATTGCTGAACAGCACTCCCGAAGAGACTCTGGAGCACCGACGCTCACGCAACAGGGACGGCAAGCTCGACAGTCCCTTCACTATGCTGATCCTCTCTCTCGAGCAGCAAAAGCTCACGGAGCAGGCTCACAAGGCAAGGATCATCATCACAAAGGCCGGAGAGCTCATAGACTACGAAGCCTTTAAGCGACTCATGCAGTAACGGAGGATCAAGATGAACGGTAAAGCAAATGACAACGGACCCATGCTTAATGCATATCCCGACAGCTGCGGTACAAGGCTTGAGGATATCATCTCAGTGCTCAAAAAGCCTGAGCTCAAGGATGTATTTCAATCCTTCTACATACTGCCGAGCATATACAATTCAGACCTCGACAGGGGCTTCTCGGTGATCGACTACGGAATAAACGAAGCCTATGCTTCAAAGGAGGATCTGGAGTGTCTTCGTGAGCTCGGCATAGAGCTGAAGCTTGATTTCATATTAAACCATGCTTCCGTGCTCTCTCCGCAGTTTCAGGATCTGTTAAAGAACGGCAGGAGCTCAAAATATGCCGACTTCTTTATCGACTGGAATAAATTCTGGGAGGGCTGCGGTGACATGACCTCCGGGGGCTATATACGTCCCAGGGACGAATACATAAAGGATATGTTCTTCAGAAAGCCCGGTCTTCCCATACTCATGGTACGTATGCCGGACGGCTCCGATGTACCGTACTGGAATACCTTTTATCAGGAGGTGATCTATCCGCGTCCCGATGCCTTGGATCTGATGGAGCTCCTTGATATGCAGTATACGTCAGCATCAAAGCTTTCGGAGCGTATATGCCGTGCTCTGGACGACGGCATCGCTCCTGCGGACATGGACTTCACCGGTTATGAAAAATACAGGGATAAGGTGACTGACTATCTTGAGTCAAAGAGACGCTATCTGGGACAGATGGATCTCAATATCAGATCGGAGCTTGTGTGGGAGCATTACAGGGACACACTTAAGACCCTGTCATCCTACGGAGCCCGGATCGTGCGTCTCGATGCCTTCGCCTACGCTCCCAAAGAGCCCGGCAGGAAGAACTTCCTGAACGAGCCCGAGACCTGGGATGTACTTGAGCGTGTAAGGGGCATCGCATCAGAATACGGGCTGTCTCTGCTCCCCGAGATCCACGCGACCTACAGTGAGGGTATATATGAGACCGTGGCCGGCAAGGGCTACATGACCTATGACTTCTTCCTGCCGGGTCTGCTCATTTATTCGATCGAAAAGAAGAGCGGTAAGGCTTTGGCTGACTGGGCTATGGAGCTCAGGGACAAGCACATCCGGGTCGTTAACATGCTCGGCTGCCACGACGGTATCCCGCTCCTTGATCTGAAGGGTATGCTGTCGGAGGATGAGATATCCGACCTCATACAGACCATCGTAAAAAGGGGCGGATACGTAAAGGATCTCCACGGCCAGAAAAATATGTACTATCAGGTAAACGCTACCTATTACAGTGCTCTGGGTGAAGACGACAGAAGGATGCTCTTTGCCAGAGCCGTGCAGATGTTCATGCCGGGTAAGCCTCAGATATGGTATCTGGATCTCTTTGCGGGAAAGAATGACATTGAAGCGGTGCACCGTGCCGGAGCAGGTGGGCACAAGGAGATAAACCGTACCAATCTCTCACCCGACCGTATAGAGTATGAGCTGAAAAGAGATGTGGTAAAGGAGCAGCTGAAGCTGCTGCACTTCAGAAATACGTGTCCGGCATTCGGCTTTGATGCAGAGCTCACTGTCGCTTATGAAGGAAGCGTGCTTACGCTGAGCTGGGAAAATGCCGGTCATACAGCCACGCTTGAAGCGGACTTCTCCGACTGCACCTACCGTATCATTCAGTGAGCCGTTGCAGACTCGATGTGCACTGTGTAGCAAGGCTCTGCAGGCTTGCATATGGTTTTTGCGAAGTACTATGCGGCACATAAAAATGTGTCATTTTTATGTGCTTAAACAGGGGCAAAAGTACTGCACTACATACTGCATATGAGGTCTGCGACATACACACCGCTTGCCGACGCATGCGAGAGTGAATGCGTCACTCCGCTGCCGTCTCCTATGACATACAGCCCCTTGTGCCTGGTCTCCAGATGCTCGTCAAGCTCCACCTCCATATTGTAAAACTTGACCTCCACACCATAGAGCAGGGTATCGTCATTCGCGGTACCCGGAGCTATCTTGTCAAGCGCATATATCATCTCTATGATGCCGTCTAGGATACGCTTGGGCAGTACGAGGCTCAGATCACCCGGAGTAGCCGCAAGTGTGGGACGCACCGTGCCCTCCTCTATCCTCTTCCAGTTGCTCCTTCTTCCTCTTTCGAGATCACCGAAACGCTGCACTATGGCACCGCCTCCGAGCATATTGGAAAGCTTCGCTATGCCCTCTCCGTAGCCGTTGCTGTCCTTGAAGGGCTCCGAAAAATGCTTTGCCACAAGCAGGGCGAAGTTTGTATTCTCTGTCTTTTTCGCTTCATCCTCAAAGCTGTGACCGTTGACCGTCACAATGCCGTTGGTATTCTCGTTGACGACTATGCCGCGGGGATTCATACAGAAGGTACGCACCTGATCCTCAAACTTATGGGTTCTGTAGACTATCTTGCCCTCGTAGAGCTCATCAGTGATATGTGAAAATATGACTGCCGGTAGCTCGACTCTCACTCCGATATCCACCCGGTTTGACTTCGTCGGGATGTCCAGCTCCCTGCATACACTCTCCATCCACTTGCTGCCGCTCCTGCCTACGGATATGATACACTCCCTGCATTCGGCGGTATTGTCAGCTTTACCGTCTCCCAGATATACTCTGTAGCCGTCCTCCATCTTCTCTATACTGCTCACCGGAGTCAGGAAATGAAACTCCGCCTTATCCTTCAGCTCATCATAGAGGTTTTGCAGCACGACATAGTTTATATCCGTGCCGAGATGCCTCACCGATGCGTCGAGGAGAGTGAGCTTGTTCTGCATGCATATCTTCTTTAAATGAGTGCCGGAGGTCGTATACATGGTGGTATCCGCTCCGCCGTGCGACACATTTATATCATCGACATATTTCATCAGCTCTATGGCCTTCTCCCTGCCGATATACTCATACAGATTGCCGCCGAAATCATTTGTGATGTTGTATTTGCCGTCCGAAAAGGCTCCCGCGCCTCCGAAGCCGTTCATGATGGCACAGGTGCTGCACTTTATGCATGACTTGATCTTTTTGCCGTCTATGGGGCACTTTCTCTTCTCAAGGCTCGTGCCGGATTCAAATACCGCCACCTTTAAGTCCGGTCTTTTCTTTGTAAGCTGGTATGCGGAGAATATACCTCCGGGACCGGCACCGACTATTATCACATCATACTTCTTTCCCATATAACACTCCTGTTAAAAAGTAAACCCTCTGCCGCGTTGACCGGACGCTGCAGAGGGCAAGACCTTTGGCATTTTCATGCCTCCAACTAAGACTGTCTGGTCGAAAAACAAGCAAGCAAAAACGACTTCAACAGTCTATTAAATTATACGTCAATTCAGACACGGTAGCAAGGATGAATTCATTGATAACGTCCGCTTTGTTACTATTTTTTGTTATGAGCAGACACTACGGTAGAAGTATATAAAGCTTGATTGAAACAGTGAGTTCAGATCGGACAGGCATTGCAAACATAAGGCGGCTTCAGATATTCCAAACATTTTTTAGTATCGTATTCAGAGCAGAAATTGTGGCAATCTTTGGGGCAGGCAAAACAGTACATGGCACATTCGTCATCACCGCAGACATTTCGTATCTCACATCCTTTGGCGTATTTGCAGTCGTTTCCGGCATATATCCTCCTTTCCGCGAGTCGGAAATAACATACAAAACCATTAAACAATAAACTTGACCGTATGTTAAATATAAGTATAAT
>JAGBNR010000071.1 GCA_017634315.1 Lachnospiraceae bacterium | reverse complement strand
GATCCAGATCCTTTAAGGTAAGCTCCTCCGGCACGGTACCTTCCTCTTTGCCCTCAAGACTTTCCTCTTCTATCCTCTTGTCCGCCTCTGACCTGTCATCCTCGGTCTCAAGCTCTTCTTCATCTATCTGTGAGTAAAACACCGCCATCAGCTCATATTCCCTGTCCTCATAGAGAGTATCAAAGTGTATGGTCGAATGACTCATACCGTATGACGCGTCTGCATACTTAAGCAGAGAGCCGAAGCCGCTGCCGCTTTTCATATTATGACCGTAGATAAGGGTATTGCCGCTTCCCTCATACCAGTTTACGGCTATGAACAGCGTGCCCCGCTCCTCGTCGTTTCCCTCTATGCTGCGATGAAGGAAATAATTCTGGCTCTTCGGAGTATAGACTACAGGGTCATCGATCTTTGTACCGTCTATCGACAGCCAGCCTGCGAGGTAAGGGTTTACCTCAAGGATATCCTCGTACTTGGCAAGCGGCTCGCGCCCGGCATTACTGTCAATGTCCTCCTTATCCCCGGCTCCGGCATCCTCAGTATCCTCTGCACCCTTAGCATTCGCAGCTGCAGCGATCACCGTACTATCATCTGCCATGTCGGATTTCGAAGACATATCATCCTCTGCCTCATGCTGCTCTGCTGCAGCCTCAGATACAGACGGACTCGTATCTTCATCAGACCCCGGTGCACTGCTTCCGCTACTATCCTTAACAGTCCCGGGAGTATGTCCCGAAGCAGCTCTTGCAAAAAGACGCGCGCTCCGCTCCGTGCCCGCTCTCGGTGAGACAAAGCCTGCCACTATCAGCGCGGCCAGTATCACGAACGATATGGAGGCGAACATCACGGGGAGCTTTTGCTTCATCTACACCTCATACCTCTCAAGTGCCCCGAAATTGCACAGCTGCACGCACAGTCCACAGCCGTTGCAGAGCGTATCGTCTATCTCTATCGTGCCGTCTGCCTTCTTCTTTACTGCCGGACACCCGGGCTTTAAGCACATACCGCACTTCCTGCATTTTTCGGTGATCGGTCTCACCTTATACGGGAATTTCTGTCCTTTTAAGAGTGCGCAGGGGGCACAGACTATGATGACCGACAGCTCATCACGCGCCGTCTCCTCCCTTACGACTCTCTCAAGCTCTACCGTATCAAATGCGTCCACCTCGACCACATGCTCTATATTCATGGCCTTGCAGACCTTATATATCGATATGGCCGGCACCTCGGTACCATCCAGTGTCTTGCCGGTCGCAGCGTGATCCTGATGTCCGGTCATGCCTGTCGTGGAATTGTCCAGTATCATCACGGTAGCCGTGGAGCGGTTGTAGGCAAGATCCTCCAGCGAATTGATACCTGTATGCATGAAAGTGGAATCGCCTATCACCGCGACCCATTTCTTTATATGATCCTTACCCTTGGCCTTCTCCATACCGTGAAGCATGGATATGGACGCTCCCATACATACCGTAGTATCGACCACACCGAGCGGAGCCACCGCACCGAGCGTATAGCAGCCTATATCTCCTGCCGCATGTATACCGAGCTTTTTCAGCACATAATATGTACTCCTGTGTGGACATCCCGGACACAGTATCGGAGGCCGGTTCGGAACCTCGGCTCCCCTACGGTCTATCTTCTCTCCCTTAAGTCTCTCGCGGAGCATATTGGCGGAGTACTCACCCTGCAGTGTAAACAGCTCCTTCCCCTCACAGGGTATGCCCCAGCTTTTTACATAGGTCTCAATAAACGGCTCGAGCTCCTCGAATATGATGAGCCTGTCCACCTTTGAAGCAAAATCACGGACCAGCCTTTCGGATATCGGGTACACCAGTCCGAGCTTTAGCACGCTTGCCTCGGGAAATACCTCTTTGACATACTGGTAAGCCACTCCGCTGGTAATAAAGCCTATACCCGTATCTCCCATCTCTACACGGTTTACAGGCATAGCGGCGGCATCCTCTGCCATGCGCTTCTCACGCTCCTCCACATAGACATGCCTGCCCTTGGCCATGCCGGGCATCATCACGTTTTTCATCACATTGCGCTCATAAGGCTTATCGTCCGGTACTACTCTGTCGGATAGCTCCACCGTGCCCTGTGAATGTCCTATCCTTGTGGTAGTCCTCAATATGACCGGGGTATCGTATTTCTCCGATAGCTCAAACGCAAGCTTCGTATAGTCATGAGCCTCTGCGGAGTCTGATGGCTCCAGTACAGGTATGTGTGCGGATCTGCCTATCAGTCTGGTATCCTGCTCGTTCTGAGAAGAATAAAGACCGGGATCATCCGCCACACAGAAGAGCAAACCGCCGTTTACACCGATATACGATACCGAATAAAGCGGATCACTCGCCACATTAAGACCCACATGCTTCATCGAGACCATGGATCTCACACCCGCCATGGACGCACCTATCGCGACCTCAGCCGCCACCTTCTCATTCGGTGACCACTCTGCGTATACATCCGGGTATTTCACCAGGTTTTCTGAAATCTCGGTACTGGGTGTACCGGGATAGGCAGCCGACACCTTTACGCCTGCTTCCCATGCTCCGCGCGCTATCGCCGCATTGCCAAGCATTATCTCTTTTTCTGACATCCTGTATTTCTCCTATATATAAAAAAGATACGGTTATTTTAGCATAAGCTATGACTTTCTGCGACTGCGTCTCGAAAAGTCATGACTTCTTGCGGCTCTGCCCCAAGAAGTCCGCAGTCAAGCCATTTAAATGCGACTTCGTCGCGGGCTTGCCTGCCGCCGGCTATAAGCTTTGGCACGAAGCCCGCATAAATGCGTGCTTCTGATCAAACATCGCAAAAAAATATACTTTATTTCACCTTGCGCCGCAGATCCTTCATGACATGGATAAAAAGGACAACGGAAACGACACCTGCAGTCAACCAGGCGAGTGGATCGCTGCCGACAGCGAGCGCATAGCTTCCTATGCGTATCGATATGAGCGCAGCCGCAAGCCTCGTAAGAAACTCCACTATCCCGAGCATCATTGCCGTCATACCGTAGCCGCATCCCTGCATGGAATTCCTGAATATAAAGATCGCCGAAAGCGGGATATACGCCAGTATACACTCTATTATATAGGTCTTCGCCCACGGCATCAGCTCTGTCAGATCCACATCGGCCGCAAAGAAAAGCCTCATGATATAAGGCATGGCAAAAAAGGCGATAACTGCCGCGGCTATCGAGTACACGGTCATTATCTTCATCGCGTCTTTGACCCCGTATTCCACTCTGTCGAGATCGCCCTTGCCGAAGTTCTGTCCGGAGTAGCTCGTCATAGTCTGTCCTATGGACATCATCCCCTGTGTGAGCAGATTCTGCACCTTACCGGCTGCCGTAAATCCGGCTACCGCCACAGAGCCGTATATATTTATCGCGCTCTGCATTATCATGGTACCCGAAGCCGTGATCCCGAACTGAAGTGCCATAGGTATACCTATATAAAGCTGTGATCTCGTGTATCGCCTGTTGAGCCTCCACATATCTGCAGACGGAGTGAGCACCGGCTCTTTCCTAATTATGTAAACCATACACAGGATAGCCGCTATCCCCTGTGAAATATCGGTTGCCCATGCTGCCCCTGCCACTCCCATTTGAAAATACACAATAAAGACAATATCAAGGACAATATTCAACAGTGCGGAAAATATCAGTGTATAAAGCGGCACTCTGCTGTTTCCGATAGCTCTCAGAAATGCCGAAAAAAGATTGTAGAAAACCAGAGCCACTATCCCCATACATATGACAGAGATATAGCTGTATGCATCCTCATAGATATCCTCCGGAGTATTCATGAGCTTAAGTATGGCCGGCATAAAAACAAGGCTGAGCACCGTGAGTACGATTATCACTATACCGGAAAGTATTATGCCGTTTGATACCGTGGCTCTTGTCTCGTCTTTAAGCTTAGCACCGTACTTCTGACTCGTAAGTACCGTAAAGCCGGTCGTCATGCCGTTTGCTATACCCAGCACAAGAAACATGATCGTGCCCGTAGAGCCTACGGCTGCAAGCGCATTTGCCCCCACGAATTTACCCACGATGATCGTATCCACCATATTGTAAAACTGCTGAAATATATTACCCAATAGCAGCGGCAGCATAAACTTAAGAATAATCTTAAAGGGTCTGCCCTCTGTAAGTGTAGCTCCCATTATCTGTCTCTCCCGAAGCTCTGCTTTCCTTTCCTGCCGAATCCGAATCTTGGCTTTTTACGCTCTGTTTTTACAGTGCCGTCCGCATTCAGATCCTTTGATCGTATCTTCTTTTTGTTAAAGCTCCTCTTACCGGAGTCACCGTCATGGCTCCCCGGCCTCCTGCGTCTGTCTCTCTCAGTATAAGCTCTTTTTCTGCTCTTTCTGTCTTCCGTCCTGTAGGTGATAAAGTCGGCATCCGATACTTCGTTTTCATCACTGCCCATAGCTTTTTTAAGGAAAGCCGCGGCTATATCAAGCGATGTGAGCTCCCTGTCAAACATCCTGCTTTCTATGAGGCTTATCATATCGGAAAGATCCTCATGCTCCGCGATATCGGTCACTGTATCCAGCACACTCTCCGCCTTTGATGCCTTTACATCCTTGGATGAGGGTATATGCCTTGACTCTATACGTGTGTGGCAAAACCGCTCTATATCACGTATCTTATATATCTCACGCCCCACCACAAGTGTGAAAGCCCTGCCCTTTCTGCCTGCCCTGCCGGTCCTGCCTATCCTGTGTACATAGTACTCTATATCTTCAGGCACATCATAGTTGATCACTGCCTCGACATCATCCACATCTATGCCTCTTGCCGCGACATCTGTAGCTATGAGTATCTCGGTGCCCCCATTTCTGAAGCCGCTCATGACATGATCTCTCTGCTGCTGTGACAGATCACCGTGAAGCGTGTCGGCAAAATACCCTCTTCCTATAAGAGCATCCGAAAGCTCATCGGCCATTCGCTTTGTATTTGTAAATATAAGCGAGCGTTTCGGATTGTAGTAGTCCAGCAGTCTCGATACCGCATCTACCTTCATGCCCTTTGGGATCTCGTAAAAATACTGTTTTACAAGCGGTATCGTAAGCTCCTTTGCGGGTATCTTCACAAAGACCGCATCACTCTTCTGGTATTCCTTTGTGATCTGCAGTATGGGCTTCGGCATGGTCGCGGAAAAGAGAGCCGTCTGATGCTCTCTCGGGATATCCTTCAATATAGTCTCTATATCCTCCCGAAATCCCATATCAAGCATCTCATCCGCCTCGTCAAGCACTATCGTGCTGACCGAGTCCAGTCTGATCGTATGTCTCCTGATATGATCCATCACTCTTCCGGGGGTACCCACTACTATCTGAGCATTTCCCCTGAGGCTGCGTATCTGCTTGGTGATATCCTGACCTCCGTAGATGGGAAGCACCCTTAGCCCCGAGTAATACTTCGCGTATTTCCTTATCTCCTCAGCCGCCTGTATAGCAAGCTCTCTTGTGGGACACAGGATCAGAGCCTGCGTACTTTCGTCCTCGGCATCTGTACTTTGCACTATCGGTATCCCGAATGCCGCGGTCTTGCCTGTACCGGTCTGAGCCTGACCTATGAGGTCACATCCATCCAGCATCACCGGTATAGCCTCCCTTTGTATCGGAGTCATCACCTCATAGCCTATCTCCGAGACCGCTCTTAAGATCCTTTCGTCAAGTCCCGCCTCTTCATATTTTATGTCAATCTCTTCGTTCTGAATTTCTCCCATGTTTCCTCATTTCTTATTTATGTTCCGTTTGTGTTATGTTAACTGTTTCGATACGCCCTCATTATTGAAATCCGGTATGAAGCTCTCCTTTGCCACTGTCATATCCTGTATATAGGCATTCTCTATCCCGAGCTCTATCGCATAGTCCGTGAGTCTGTCATACTCCTTGCGCTTCACTCTCCGTCCCAGCTCCGGATACTCTTCAGATACTCCGGTCATTGGAGTATACTGGCTCATGATGCTGATGTAAATAGTATTTTTATACTTTTCATGGAGATATTTCAAGACCTTTTTTGAATCCGTCACATGTCCGGGCAGCAGCAGGTGCCTGACGATCACTCCGTTTTTTATCAACCCGGTCTCATCAAACACGCACGCGGGGCACTGCCGCACCATCTCCTCCACGGCTGCCGCGGCAATATCGGGATAATCCCATGCATTGGAGTAAATACGGGCCGTATCGTGATCTATGTACTTGAAGTCCGGCAGATATACATCTATGAGTCCGTCAAGCATCCTCAATGCATCTACAGTCTCATAGCCCGAGCAGTTGAAGATAAAAGGCAGGTCAAAGCCGCGTTTTTCCGCTTCATCTATCGCATCGGCTATCTGCGGTATATAGTGATCTCCGGTGACAAGATTTATATTATGTGCTCCCTTAGCCGCAAGCTCGAAAAATATCTCGCAGAGTCTCTCCGTACTGATCTCCACCCCTGTCCTGCCGGCTGATATCTCCCTGTTCTGGCAGTATACACAGTGAAGTGCACACCCGGAGAAGAAAACCGCACCCGAGCCCTTATCTCCCGATATACATGGCTCTTCCCAGTAATGGAGCGCGGCTCTCGCCACCTTTATCCCGTTTCCGACACCGCAGATACCATTCGTTTTGTCTCTGTCCGCTCTGCACCTTCTCGGACACAATATACACTTCGTATTCATCATCCAATAATAAAACCGTCTGATTCCCAGACGGTTTTTCGTGCCGGCAGTGGGACTTGAACCCACACGTAGTTGCCTACAACAGATTTTGAGTCTGCCTCGTCTGCCATTCCGACATGCCGGCTTGCTGATTATCTATATTCATTTTTACAACCCACCACCCCTCCCGGCAGTGGGGCGCACGACAGCCGGTGGCTGTCGGCTTTGCGCCGACCGAAGCGGAGCGGAGACGCACGACAGCCGGTGGCTGTCGGCTTTTGCGCCGACCGAAGCGGAGCAGAGACCTTGAACCCACACGTAGTTGCCTACAACAGATTTTGATGTCTGCGAGTGTTTCGCTTCCGCGAAACACAGCTGCCTATTCCGACATGCCGGCTTGCTGATTCAGTTTCTTATTGTACACTCTGGCGGTTCTTTGTTCAATGCCCTATTTCTCCGGCATCGTACTGTCTACCGATACGATCTCCCAGTTATCCTGATCCCAGATACTGTCATGCACGGACAGCCAGAGTCCGGGCAGGAAGGTATTGCCGTTATTCTCATCCACCTTCCACTTATCTGATCTTAGTATATACTGCGGCTCCTTTTTATATACCTCAGACTCTATCCTCTTTCCGGTATAAGGATTCACCGGCTCCTTTACCAGACCGTCAAGTGCGATCGGTGCTACATCCGCATTTGTCATAAAGTCGTCAGATATACTGAATCCCTCAGCGTCATAATCCTTTACCATAAGGAGCGGAAAATACGCCGATAAGCCTATCGTGTAATCCCCGAAAGGATATATGAGATCATCGATCTGATCTCTCCCCTCTCCATGATCTGCCACCAGAATGATACGGGTATTGTCATATACACCGTTTTCCCTAAGATAATCAAACCATTCCGCAAGCTTTAAGTAGGCGGCCATATTACAGTGATACTCCATCACCTGTATGCTCTCATCCATATGCAATACACGGTCCGCGGCAGCTCCGAACATCTCATCCGTCATACGGTCTTCCTCTCCGATCTCCGTATTGTCCACATGCGCGACAGCCTCATACTCCTCCTTTTGAAGCAGCACCGGCTCATGTGTGGTGTTGTTGACCAGCATGATAAAGCTGCCCTTTTCATTGCTGCTGTCCGTAGTCATTTCCTCGAGATTGTCCAGGACGGCATATGCCTGCATAAACTTAGAATCAAAGCCATCGGCAGTATAGTTGTCATGCACCCCCTGCGCCCTCGTATCAAGAGGGGCAAGGCTGTGATAATTACCCCGCTCATAAAGAGTAGGCTGCAATATCACCGGCATAGATCTGGTCAGTCCGAAGCAGAAAAAATTCCGCTTTGATTCCTCTATAAAAACCTCCTGCAGCTCATCGTCCACGAAGGCACCGTCCGTGATATATGTATGTATACCCGGTATGTCGTCATAGATGGAAAGATCAGGTATCCACTGGTATCCGGCATATGACGGATCGCACACCGTGACCTCATAGCCGTTTTCACTGAAAATACGCGGCATTACCTTCAGTGCCTCGTCATGCTTGTCGGCGAGCGGCTCGTCATCGCGCAGGTTCAATCTCTCCGGAGTGTATTCATATCCGCCAAACAGCGCGGGAGCACCGAAATTCGTATTTCCACCGTAAGAGATGGTATTTGAATAATAAGTAAAGCCCGAAAACTTCTCGAGCAGCTCCGGCTTTTCCGCCATGATATACGGTATGTACTCCCCCATGGCCCTATCGAGCATGAGCACCACCACATTTTTCCCTGTCCTGCTGAGTGGCAGCTCCGCCACCTCTTCACCCGATGTGCTTCTCGCCCTAAATGCCTTTATCTCCGTACCGAACTGATGCAGATAAATGACCGACATACAGGCTATCGCAAGTACTCCGACTGTCATCACACTCACAAGACTTTTTCTGAACCTGACATAGATAAATATGGCGACAGCCACTACTGCGATCACCGCAGCGACATTGACAAGCTGTTCATTCTTTGAAAACACCATGCCGTCCTCATACATGAGTGCAGTCGAGAGTGTGCCGAGGTTTCTGCCGAAAAACATATGATCGATCACTGCCACTCCGCTAAGGGCACATACTGCTGCCTCCATGCCCACCCTGCCCCTGTTGTCAGCGAGCTTGTAAAAGACAGTGAACCATACCGTGAAAAGCCCGAAGGAAAGGCAGGCCGCGCTGACGACATACCATACAGGATCATAAAAGGAATTCACACTCACAAATTCAAGGGGCGAGGATCTGATGACCGAAGCAGGTATCATCACTCCGGTAAGCAGTGCAAGCAGTATGGTCCCGAGTGTAAATATCTTCTGCTCGGTATGGTACTCACGAATCCTTTCCCCGCCTGTCCTGCGCCTTTTAATGATCATTCCGGTGACAGGGATCTGCAGTCCGATCCCAAGCAAAACAAAAAACATAACTCTCACTACAGATATGCCCACATATCTGTATCCGAGGACGATCATGAGTAATCCCGCGGCAGAAGCCAGTACGGATAGGACCTCTCCCGGATGCTTCAGCTTGTAGAATATGGTCTTTACAAGCGAGAACAGGTTGTTGAGAGTCCAGTAAAATACCAGTCCCGATGGGGAATTGTACAGGAAGATAAGGAAAAACACTGCCATCCCGTAGAGCTGTATCTTGGTCTTGATCGGATATCCTCTGGTAAATATCGCACTCGATACGAAATTTACCAGGGTCATGACTATAGGGAGCAGGTTTATCGTAAGGCTCCCTATGACAAGCAGACCGTCGGGCTCGGCGAGATCTGATATGGGACCGAACGCCACACCCTCCAGCAGCTTAAGGTTTGACAAAAAGCTGTATGCCGCGATAAAGAAGGGTATCTCCAGAAACAGTGGTGCCGCGCCTCGCAGTACATATGTAGGCTTGTAATCATTCTGCCTGTAATACGTCTGGAGTATCATCATACGCTCATCACCCTTAAAGGTCTTTCTTATATGCGATACTCCTCTGCTCAGCCTGTTCTGTATATCCTTTTCTTCCTCCTGCATAGCATCCGCACGCATATAGAGCGGAAGCACCAGAAAGTTTATCGCAAGGCTCAGGAATATAATGGTAAGTCCCGGATTACCCGTGACATTATACGCACACGAATAGACTATCTCGAAGAAAAGCTTTAACGGTCCGATAAGGACAGTGTATATTACAGAACCCGGTGACATATCACTGCTCCTCCCTTCCCGTTAATTCTTTATATTTATTTATAAGATAATCGGCGGCACGCACCGCCCCCTCACCCGGATACACCCAAGTCTCCCTCCTTACCTCTTCGCGCTCTGCGGCATATCTCGGATCGTCTATGCACTCGTCTATCATACTCTTAAGCTCGTGGAGATTCTCCTCCGTAAGCTTCATTCCTATACGCGAAAGAGCCTCCAATGTCCAAAACGGCGTATCGAGCCACCATGTATCATACGGCGAGCTGTCATACTCGGTATCGGCATATATTATCGGGCCGTCATATGCAAAGGCGAATTCAAGCGTAACCCCCGAAAAGTCGGATATCAGTATGTCAGACTGTCTCAGAGTCTCAAAATTGTCAGGCTCCCTGTCCCATGACAGCCTCTCCGAATCAGGATACCTCTTCATCAGCTCATCCATAAGCCCGGCTTCGGAGGTAAAGGACTGGGGATGCGGTCTGATGATGATACGGTAGCCGGTATCTATCAGCTCCTGTATGATCCTTCCGCCGAACTTGCTGAATATGGAGCTCTCTCCCCAGGTCGGTGCCAGCAGTACGGTACGCTCATGCTCCGCAAGCTCAGGGGCTTCCTGCAGCCTGCTCACCATGTCATCCATATAGGGGATACCGATCATAACGATCTCCTTTGCAGGCAGATTGCGTAGCCTTTCCAGATTTCTGGCATCTCTTTCCTGATACTCTCCGGAAAGCAGCAGGGCATCGTAGTAATCTATGCCAAACATACGGTAGCCCGCTATCTCATTGGGTCCATGCAGCATATGTACATAATAATCCACATACTTGGAGCGTTTCCACTGATAGACGTCGAGTCCCGGTGTGGTAGAAAGAACTATGGAAGCGTTGAGCATATTGAGCTTTGCAAAGGCTTTATTGCCTTCACCTATAAACTCCCCGTGTATATGCTCATATGGATTGTCTATCCCGGGATCATCCGGTGATGCCGTCATGTACACGGTATCCATACCGCGTGCATCAAGCTCTCTGCATACCGGCTCAAACACATGCCAGTATCTCTTATCATCTGAAAAAATCACTAATGGGATCTTGTCATCATTCTTTTCGACTGCTTTGCCGCCGGTCAAGATAAACCGCACCTTGACTATCCATGTCCTGATAAGATATGTCAGAGCACCGATTATACCGATCAGTATACCAAACAGCATACTGCCGGTGCCCGGATCAATATACAGTAATATAGGCGTTGACATTATTTCTTCCAGAGACCGTTATTGATCTTCTCAAGCTGCATCATAATGGTACTCTTCTCTCCGAGTCCCTCCGAATACGCGGTCGCCGCGCCTGCAGCCGTAGCAAGGTTCATGGCCTTTTGCATATCTCCGTTTTTCATATAGCCCGCGAGAAAGCCTGCCACCATCGAGTCACCGGCTCCCACAGTATTGATCACCTTGCCCTCGGGCACTCCGACTCTTATGACCTTGCCCTCCTCCGGCACCAGCATGGAGCCCTCTTCGCCCATGGACACGAGCACGTTTCTGGCTCCCTGCTCCTGGAGCTTCCTTGCGTACTTCTCTACATCCTTATCATTTTTTATCTTAGTACCAAACAGGTTTTCCAGCTCAGCCTTATTGGGCTTTATGAGAAAAGGATGGAATTGAAGCGTATTGGTCAGCAGATTGCCGTCAGCATCCACGACCACCTGTACATTCTTATCCGCTACTCTTCTGCATATCCTCTCATATATGACATCGTGCATATTCGGAGGTATGGAGCCGGACAATACGATATAGTCACCCTCAGTAAGATCGTCAAGCTTTTTCATAAATGCCTTTACGTCATCATTGGATAGTCTGGGACCTGCAGTATTTATATCAGTTTCCTCGCCGTTTCTTATCTTCACGTTTATACGTGAGATCCCCTGACGTAGTATGATGAAATCGGTGCGTATCCCCTTGTGGCTGAGACCGTGCACTATGGCAGCTCCGGTAAACCCGGCAACAAAGCCCATCGCAACCGTGTCTATGCCGAGATTAGTAAGCACTGTTGAGACATTTATACCCTTGCCTCCGTAATAAAACTCCTCCTTGGTACTGCGGTTCATCGTACCATGCTCTATAGGTTCTTCCAGATGAACCACATAGTCCAAAGCCGGATTGAAAGTTACTGTATATACCATGATTATCTCCTCATCAAAGATGGATTATATCAAAAAATATTTACCCTGTAAAAACGTCAATGGTGAAAAAGTCTCATGCCGGTAAAGCACATCACCATATCGTGCGCGTCTGCCGTCTCGATGACAAGATCATCCCTTATCGAGCCTCCGGGCTCAGCTATGTATCTGACACCGCTCTTCGCAGCCCTGTCCACATTGTCGCCAAACGGAAAGAATGCATCGGAACCGAGCGATACATCCGTATTGCCGTCAAGCCATGCTCTCTTTTCTTCGTCCGTAAAGCGATCCGGCTTTACGGTAAATATCTTTTCCCATTTACCGTCAGCCAGCACATCCATGTAGTCTGCCCCGATATAGAGGTCTATGGCATTGTCCTTATCAGGCAGCTTCACGTCATCCCTGAAGGGGAGCTCCAGCACCTTGGGTGACTGACGCAGGAACCAGTTGTCGGCTTTGCTGCCGGCCAGTCTGGTGCAGTGTATCCTCGACTGCTGACCGGCACCCACTCCGATAGCCTGACCGTTCTTCACATAGCATACCGAATTACTCTGGGTATACTTAAGAGTGATAAGAGAAATCATCAGATCATTCGCTGCGGTATCAGGCAGCTCCTTATTCTTAGTCACGATATTTGAAAGGAGCTCTCTGTTTATCTCAAACTCATTTCTCCCCTGCTCGAATGTGATACCGTACACCTGCTTGCGCTCTACCGGTGCAGGTCTGTATGCACTGTCCATCTGCAGTATGCAGTATGCTCCCTTTTTCTTCTCCTTCAGTATCTCCAGTGCCTCCGGCTCATATCCCGGAGCTATGATGCCGTCCGACACCTCTCTCCTTATAAGTCTTGCAGTATCCGTATCACAGACATCGGACAGAGATATGAAATCCCCGAAGCTCGACATCCTGTCGGCTCCTCTTGCCTTTGCATATGCGCATGCCAGCGGTGACAGATCGCCATATTCCTCCGCCCAGTATATCTTCTTCTCTATATCCGTAAGCGGAAGTCCTATCGCCGCTCCGGCCGGAGACACATGCTTAAAGGAAGTGGCTGCGGCATAGCCTGTCGCCTCCTTGAGCTCCCTTACGAGCTGATAACCGTTAAATGCATCCAAAAGATTGATATATCCCGGTCTGCCGTTCAGCACCTCTATCGGAAGATCATTACCGTCTTCCATATATACCCTTGCAGGCTTCTGATTAGGATTGCATCCGTACTTCAATTCAAGCTCTTTCATATTTGACCCTCCGGTTTGTTCTTGTTTATGATACGCGTATCATACGCTCCCGTAGCGATATCTATGAATCGCACAAACAGAGATACCTTGTTGGCGGCATCCAGTGCTTCCCATACTGATCTTGTAAAGCTGTCTATATCACCCTCCATCGATACCGGAGTAGGCTCTCCCTCAAAAGACGGAAGCGGATCACCGTCCCCCATATAAGTATGGATGAAATGTCCCTTCCCTGCTCCCGGGGTCGTATACGAAAAGGTGTACCGGTTGTCAGATCCGGGATCTCCGTTGTCCGACTTTAATATTGACATCTGATATGAAAAAGTCCCGTTCTCCACATGCATCACACCGGATATCCTGGGTGTGTAATTAGGTGCGTCAGGCTCAAATCTGCGGCTTCTGAGGCTCTCCTCAAAGCTCAGCCCCTTTTCCAGTCCTTCATACACCGTATCCGTCTGATCCCCGTTGGTCACTATCGTATCGTTGCCGAGCACTCTCACCGGAGCATAGATAATAAGTGACGGATCCTCAAGCTTTGAGGGATCAAATGCCTCTGTCCTTATCCCCTCACCGTCCTCGACAAATATACGGTTTCTTGAATTAGAGGATCTGCCCATTATAAAGTATGCCGTTGCCGCGTACTTCCCATCCTCCGACACCCCGATCACTATCCCGCGACCGGGATATGATGTACTCGAGATCTCTTTACTTAGGTTTACATAATTCATATCGAATTTCCCTCCGATTTGTTTTTTATATCTTCTGCGACAGACTATACCCTGTCCATGTTGCTGTACTCCGGGAAGCAGTCAAAGGTGGCAAAATAATCCGCCAGTGTCTGTGCTCTCCTTATCAGACTGAAGCTTCCGTCCTCATGAAGCAGTACCTCCGGACACCAAAGCCTGCCGTTGTAATTGTATCCCATAGCAGAGCCATGTGCCCCTGTATCATGGATGTAGATCAGATCTCCCATCTCTATCTCAGGCAGCATCCTGTCTACAGCAAACTTGTCGTTATTCTCACACAGAGAGCCGGTCACATCATACTTATGATCCGCCACCCCGGATTCCTTTCCGAGTACCGTGATATGGTGATATGCTCCGTACATCGCAGGGCGCATAAGATTTGCCGCGCATGCATCCACGCCTATGTATTCCTTGTGGATGTGCTTCTCATGTATGGCACGTGTGACAAGGGCTCCGTAAGGTCCCATCATAAAGCGACCCATCTCAGTAAATATCTTTATCCCGTCCATACCTTTCGGCACAAGCAGATGCTCATATACCTCCTTTACACCCGCGCCTATCCTGTCTATATGATTCGGCTCCTGATCAGGGGAATATGGTATACCCACTCCTCCTGACAGGTTTATAAAGGATATGTCCGTACCGCATTTATCCTTCAGCTCCAGGGCGAGCTCAAACAGCTGTCCGGCCAGCTTCGGGTAGTACTCATCCGTCACCGTATTGCTTGCAAGGAAGGCATGTATGCCGAAGTGCTTCACCCCGTGATCTTTAAGCAGTCTGAAGGCCTCCTCCATCTGATCCTTCGTCATGCCGTATTTACTGTCTCCCGGATTATCCATGATACCGTTTGATAAAGAGAATGTTCCGCCGGGATTGTACCTGCAGCATACAGTATCGGGGAGCTCTCCCACATTCTCCAGATAATAAGGTATCATGGTTATATCATCAAAATTGATCAGTGCTCCGATCTTTGACGCATACTCATATTCCTCGGCCGGAGTATCATTTGATGAAAACATGATATCATCGCCGGCAAAGCCTGCCGCGTAAGCCATCTTGAGCTCAGCCATCGAAGAGCAGTCACAGCCGAAGCCGTAGTCCATAAATATCTTTAATATAAACGGATTCGGTGTGGCCTTTACCGCAAAGTATTCCTTAAATCCCTTATTCCACGAAAATGCCTTTTTTACTTCCTCCGCATTTCCTCGGATGCCTGCCTCATCGTAAACATGATAAGGTGTGCCGTATTTTGCCGCTATTTCCTCGGCTTTATCTTTTGTCAAAAAGGTTTTCTTAGTCATACTATCCCCCAGTCTATCTCATCTGCTCCGTTTTCTCTCAAAAATCTGTTGCACTTTGAAAAGTGCCTGCACCCGAAAAACCCGTTATATGCCGACAGAGGACTCGGATGCGCCGCTTCCAGTACCAGGTGTCCGGGATTAGTGATAATATCCCTCTTATCCCGCGCATTCCTTCCCCAGAGGAGGAATACTATGGGTCTGTCCTCTTTATCCACCGCTTTTATTATCGCATCGGTAAATTCCTCCCAGCCCTTCCCTTTATGGGAATTAGCCTCATGCTCTCTCACCGTGAGTACGGCATTAAGAAGCAATACACCCTGCTCTGCCCATTTGGTGAGATCACCCGTATCGGGTATCTTCTCGCCTACATCCTCATGTATTTCCTTATAGATGTTCTTCAATGAAGGTGGTATCTCCACGCCCTCCGGTACGGAAAAGGACATGCCCATCGCCTGTCCCGGCTCATGATACGGATCCTGCCCCAGTATCACAGCCCTAACGCTTTCAAGCGGTGTAAGATGCAGAGCCGTAAACAGCTTATCCGCCGGCGGATATACGATATGGGACTGATATTCACTCTTAACAAAAGAGTAGAGCTTTTTATAGTAGTCCTTGTGGAATTCCTCCTTTAAGGCTCTTTCCCATCCTCCGGTCAGTCCTGCCATCTCACCGGCACTCCTTCTTTACTGAGATATCTCTTCACATCCGAGATCGTAAGCTCCTTATAATGAAACAACGAAGCCGCAAGAGCCGCCTCTGCATGTCCCTCGGTAAAAGCCTCCTTAAAATCACTGAGACTGCCGGCTCCTCCCGAAGCAATGACAGGTACAGCCACGCTGTCGGCAATCGTCCTTGTCAACTCTATGTCATATCCGTTCTTTGTACCGTCAGCATCCATGGATGTGAGAAGTATCTCTCCGGCTCCGAGCCCCACTGCTTTTATCGCCCATTCCACGGCATCGAGCTCCATATCGATCCTCCCGCCGTTCTTATACACTGTCCATCCGCTCCCGTCAGATCTGCGCTTTGCATCTATAGCCACCACGACACACTGTGAGCCGAATTTATCTGCCGCCTCGGATATCAGCGTGGGATTCATGATCGCTGCGGAATTCACAGCCACCTTATCCGCACCCTCTCTGAGCACTGCTCTGAAATCATCTACTGTCCGTATCCCTCCGCCTACCGTAAAGGGTATGAAGACCTGCTCGGCCACGCGCCTGACAAGCTCGACCACGGTTGCTCTGTGATCGGAGGATGCAGTGATGTCAAGAAATACAAGCTCATCCGCTCCGGCTCTGTCATATGCACCTGCGATCTCCACCGGATCACCCGCATCCTTCAGTGCCACAAAATTCACGCCCTTTACCACGCGCCCGCCATTTACATCGAGACATGGTATCACCCTTTTGCTATACATTTATAAAGTTCTCCAATATAGTGAGTCCGGTTTCCGATGACTTCTCGGGATGAAACTGACAGGCAAAAACATTGCCTGCTTCTATGGAAGCGTCTACCCTTACACCGTAATCTATAGTTGAGGTGACTGCATCCTTATCCTCCGCATCAAGATAATAAGAATGTACGAAATAAACAAAGCTGCCGTCCTCAACACCTTTGAAGATACGGCCATACCGTGCAAGCTCCAGTGAATTCCAGCCGATATTCGGAACCTTCAGCCCCTTACCGTCAGGAAGCCTTTTTACACTTCCCCTTAAGATGTGAAGTCCCTCGGCTCCCGGAGACTCTTCGGAGGAATCAAAAAGCAGCTGCAGACCGAGACAGATCCCCAGAAAAGGTGTCCCACTATCGCATACCTTATGTATGACCGGTATCAGTCCGAACTCATCGAGCTTCCTCATGGCATCACCGAAAGAGCCCACTCCCGGGAGGATCACATGATCCGCACTCTCTATAGCTGCCCTGTCTCTTGTCACGATGCACTCTCTGCCCAGATACTGCACCGCCTTTTCTACACTTTTTATATTTCCTGCGTCGTAATCAATGATTGCTATCATATTTTAACTGCTTTACTATGGCATTTATGACTTGATGCTTAATTAGTCTGATGATAGTTTCCGTCCGCCCCTCTGGTGACATTAAAGCTGTACAGAGTCGTACCGTCCGCAGCGGTATTCTGATCTCCCGGATCTGATCCGCCGGAACCTCCCGACCCTGAGCCGGGTGCGGTATTCTGCGGTACATCAGGACTCTGCGGCTCTTCACTGTATTCATTTGTCCCGCCGCCCGTATTGGTCTCCTGATCGGATATCTGTATCTGAGTACCATCGGCATTTGTGATCTCGGTATCTGAATCGGGAGTCAGTACGAAAGGATTGTCAGAAGCGTCAGGACCACTTTCATCACTGTGATCATCAGCTGCCGTATCCTCGCCACCGTCCTGAGGAGCCTCATCCTCACTTATCTCCGGCTCTTCAGAGTGTGTATCATCATCCGTGCTGATCTCCGGTACACTCGCTTCCTCCGGCAGTGCCGCACCTGCTTCTGTCAGCTCTACCGTGGGCTGTATCTCATCTTTCCATGCAGGATCTACTATATCAAGCAGTGCCATGGTATATTCCTGATCATCTCCGGTACGGACGATCGCTCTTGCCCCCTCTTCGTCGAGGCCATACATGTCGGACAGATACCCCAGCACCTCCTGATAAAGTGCCTCAAATGCCTCTCCGACGCCAAGACTTGCGGCATATTCCGTAAGGGCATCATGTATATTCACACCCTGAAGAAGCGCGTCTATCGCCTCGAGCGGTTCTTCCCTCTGTGTGAACTCATTATATGCATCGATCTTACGCTGCAATCGCATAAGCACGAACGATCTGTTGTAAATATCCCTGCTGTCCTCGGAGATATGTGACAGACCCACCAGTGACTCATAGGCTCCTTCGTAATCTCCGTTTTCAAAGTTTGTTTTCGCCGCACTCTCATATCCTACGTTGGCAAATGCAAACGTACAGAAGGTAATGGCAGCAAGGAATGAAGTAAAGAACAGTGCTACCGCAGCTACCTTTCGCCTCGGGAGCTTCTTCTCCGGCACCGTATCCTCCGGTGCTTTTTCCTTCCTGGGCTTCTTTGGCTTCTTCTCTTTGGGTTTCTTTTCCTTTTTAGGCTTTTTCTCTTTTTTCTTCTTTTTCTTTTTTACGTCTTCTCCGGCCTGTATATCCTCGCCTAATATGGCAGCATTTTCGAGAGTCTGCTCACTGGGATTTGCAACATTAGATGCCGCACCTTCTTTAAGAGCTTCTGTTTCTTCGTCGTCTTCCCCGGCAAAGAAAAATTCCTGAAGCTTTTGGACAAAGCTCTTCTTTTCGATCGGATTCCCTTCCTCATCTGTTTCAGGGACTTCGTTCTTTTTCTTCTTAGATCTTCTTGGCTTTTTCTCCTTCTTTCTTCTCTTTTTATCGTCTTCTCCAGACTCTTCATCTTCATCAGAAGACTCTCCGCCGCCTTCTCCACTGCTGTCTCCCCCATCATCTCCGGCAAACATATTCATCAGATCATCATCCACAAGATCCAGATTGTCATCCTTCTTGAGCAGATCCCCTATCTCCGCTGTCTCAGAGTCCGCACCTATCTCATCTATGAGGTCGGTGACATCCTGATCTCCGACAGCTGCATCATCCATGCTTCCAAGCATGTCTCCCAGATCTATGCCCTGATCCCCTGTATCCTCGCCCACGGCAGCTTCACTGTCAGACTCAGCAGCTGCCTCCGCAGCTGCGCTCTCGGTAGCTGCAGCAAAGAGTGCATCTATCTCATCTGCTGACATCACATGATTCGGATCATCCGTCGATGCCTCTTCAGCTGGTGCTTCTTCAGCTGGTGCTTCTTCCACAGGCTCCGGCTCTGCTTCCCCATCTGCTCCTTCGTTATCGGCATCATCTTTCTGCCGAAGTTCCGCTTGCGGAACTTCCTGAGATTCTGGCGTAGCCAGAAGCTCCGCGATTTCCTCAGGGGTCATTATATGATTCGGATCATCCGTCGGTGCCTCTTCAGCGGGTGCCTCTTCAGCGGGTACTTCTTCAGCGGGTGCTTCTTCAGCTGGTGTTTCTTCCACAGGCTCCGGCTCTGCTTCCCCATCTGCTCCTTCGTTACCGGCATCATCTTTCTGCCGAAGTTCCGCTTGCGGAACTTCCTGAGATTCTGGCGTAGCCAGAAGCTCCGCGATGTGCTCCGGGTTCATTAAATGATTAGGAGCGTCTTTAACATCCATAGATACTTCCGGTCCCGGTTCACTGATATCAATAGGAGTCTGTTCTTCTGCAAGCTGCACATCAGCAGCCTCAAACATTGCCGCTATATCCTCAGGAGAAAGCTCTTCTGCCTTATTTTCTTCCACTGCTTCAGATATCGGCTCCGGCTCGGGCTCCATCTCCACAAAAGGCTCGGGGATCGGCTCCGGCTCGGGAAGCGGCTCCGGCTCGGGGATCGGCTCAGGCTCCATCTCCACAACAGGCTCAGGGGTCGGCTCCGGCTCTGCCGGAATCTCCGCAGGTTCAATATCTTCTATATTAAGCTCCATGGGTTCGGGCATGACATCAGGAGCCGCCAT
>JAGBNR010000070.1 GCA_017634315.1 Lachnospiraceae bacterium | reverse complement strand
TGCTTTCTCCTCCAACCGGTTTTATTATGCTTGTACCATTATGTTCCGTTATTACCACTCTTCTTTGCTTCTCTGGCGAGCCTCTTTTCCTCTCTGCGCTCTGCCCTTTCCCGCTTCTTTTCTTCTTTACGCTGTTCCTTTTCTGCCTTTTTTCGGTTCTTGTTACTTCTTGGTCGGCAGCCCTGCTCATATTCTTCAGGTATCTTCCTGCACGCCTTACCTGCTTTTTGTCCTTCTTATAAGGATCATACAGAAAATATGCCGCGACTCCCATTGCAAGTATGACCACTCCGACTGTCACGGTTGCCTGGTATAGCATGGCATATACTCCTGTGCGTATCTGCTCCGGAGTGACCACGGTATAGCAGACAAATGCGGTGAGCATCACAGGAAATATGAGCATATACAGTACTCTGAGTACAAATGCGACAGGTCTGGGTCTGTTCCCATGATTTAAGAGAGTGCCCTCTACCGCAGTAAAAAAACACAGCAGCAGAGTGATGTCCGTAAACATACCGTTCAGTATGCCGGATATGACCAGCAGTACTATCGACATGAAGAAAAAAGCAAACTCCGCTCCCTGAAGCACTGCCTGATCGCGTCTTTCTATGCCCTCATATCTGTCCTCCGATATCCCGTGCATGGAAAGTACCCTGCGTTTCACATCTTGCTCGAGGGTATCATTTATCTGCCGTTCCTTATCCGTTGCGGCAAGGCTGACGGTGACATTTTCGAGCATGCCGTTGAGATAATCCTGCTGTACGCGTATTCTCTCACTCCGTCTCTCTTCCAGCTCCCGTTCCCTGACGGCCTCTTCCTCGAGCTTCTTTACCTTGACCGCTATGGGGCTGTTTATATCGGCCTTATATTTTACAGGCTCCGTGTCGGTGACCTGTATGTCTTTTTCATCTATGACTATCTCTGTCTTGTCTTCGTTCTCTGCCATAATTTCAAAAATATGACAGGTCACTTGCCGCAACCTGTCATCACCGGAAACACTTATCCTGCCTCATCTGTTGAAGTGATGAGGTCTAAAAGATGCTCATCGTTCATCTTCCGGCACATCGCCACGAACTGATCGATGGTCACACCGTGAAGCTGCTGCTTCACTCCCCTGATATTTATGGACACTGTCCTTTCTTCCACCTCTTTATCTCCCACCACTATGATATACGGATCTTTGAGATTTTTGTATTCCTTTATCTTTTCGTTCATGTTTTTATCGGCAATATCGGCTTCGACACGAACCCCGGCATTTTCCAGGATCTTCTTCAGCTCGAGCGCGTATTCATTGTGCTCGACCCTGATGGGCACTATGCCCACCTGATACGGTGAAAGCCAGAAGGGAAACGCTCCCTTGAAGTTCTCTATGAGGATGCCTATGAAACGCTCCAGCGATCCGAATATGGCTCTGTGTATGACGACCGGCTGTACCATGGCTCCGGTCTGATCCTGATAAGTGAGACCGAAGTTGTGCGGGAGCTGGAAATCCAGCTGGATGGTACCGCACTGCCATTCACGACCCAGTGCATCCTTTATCTGCAGGTCTATCTTGGGTCCGTAGAACGCACCGTCGCCCTCGTTTATCTCATAGCCGCCCTCTCCGTATTTCTTATCCAGGATACGCCTGAGAGCTGCCTCCGCCTGATTCCAGTCTTCGATATCTCCCATATAGTCCTCGGGTCTCGTGGAGAGCTCCGCTCTGTAGGTGATGCCGAAGGTAGAGTATATCTCATCGGCTATGGATATGATATTGTCTATCTCCTCTTCTATCTGCGGTACGGACACGAAGGTATGATCGTCGTCCTGCCTGAATGCCTGCACACGGAAAAGTCCGTTTAATGCCCCGCTCTTTTCCTTGCGGTGCACCATGTCAAGCTCATTGTATCTGATGGGAAGCTCCTTATATGAATGATTTGTCCTTGCGTATGTCATCATGGCATTGGGACAGTTCATCGGCTTCGCTGCCATCACATCATCCGCATCAGGGATCCATGCCGTACCCGGTACTATGAACATGTTGTTCTGATAATGTGCCCAATGTCCCGATATAAGCCAGAGCTTTTTATTGTTTATTACAGGTGCGGAAATCTCCTGATATCCGTTTCTGTCATGGATGTCCCTCCAGTACTCTACCAGAGCACGATACATCCTCCAACCTCTGGGGAGCCAGTAGGGCATACCGGGAGCAGTCTCATGGAACATAAACAGTCCGAGCTCGGGTCCCAGCTTCTTATGATCACGCTCCTCTGCCTCTTTCACCAGAGCGAGATGCTTCTTGAGCTCGTCCTTTGACGGGAACGCGTAGATGTATATCCTCTGCATGGAGTCATTTTTCGCATCACCTCTCCAATAAGCTGCAGATACGGCCTTTACCTTGAATGCCGTGGAAAGAAGCTCTGCGGAGTTCTCCACATGAGGACCGCGGCAGAGATCCACATAGTCATCGCCTGTATAGTAGATGCTTATGGTCTCGCTGTCGGGCAGATCATTTATTATCTCTTTCTTATATTTCTGATCCTTAAAAAGATCCAGAGCTTCATCCTTTGAGATTTCCTTTCTCGTCCAGGTCTCTTTTTTCTTAAGGATCTCTCTCATCTTGTCTTCTATTGCGGTAAAATCCTCCGGTGAAGCCGGTCTCGGCAGCACGAAATCATAGTATGCTCCGTCAGCTATCTGCGGACCTATAGCATACTGCACATCTTTACCGAATATCTCTATGACAGCTTTTGCAAGAACATGTGCCAGCGAATGCCGGTACAGTGATAAAAACTCTTCTTTCTCCATACTGATGATTTCCTTTCAATCATAAACATCTGACGGAGATTATATCATATTCTAATTGAAAAGGACATAGCAACTATTCAGGATGACAGCTCATCAAGCTTAGTCGAAAGGAGCATACCAAAACATAGATGCAGCAGCACATAAAAAAGCAGGGAAGACAGAGCACGATCCCTGTCCTCCCTGTTAACGCTATGTAGAAAACGTGTTATTGTACATGATCAGGCAGGAACATTACAACCTGCGGGAAGTATGTGATTACCATAAGCAATACGATCATGAGAGCTACCATGGGGATGATCTCTTTTATCACCCCTCCTATCTTACACTTACCTATACCTGCCACTATAAAGAGCAGCATACCGAAAGGCGGTGTGGAAAGACCTATCATCATATTAAAGCAAATGATCACACCAAAGTGCACGAGATCTATCCCCATCAGCTTTACCAGCGGCAGGATCATCGGCACGAAGACGAGCTGGATCGTACTGACATCCATGATGCATCCGAGCAGCAGGAATACTATATTTACTACCAGCAGGAATAAGTATTTGTTGTCCGTAATACCCAATACTGCCTGAGCTATCGCCTGAGACACCTGTTCTCTGGATACAATATATGAAAAGAGCATGGATGTACCTGTAAGCAAAGCCAGTGTTGCCGTATTCGCCGCCGACTTTTTTATTACTGCCCAAAGCTTTTTAGGACCTATGGTCCTGTATACAAAAAAGGAAATTATAAGAGCATATGCACTCGCGAGTGCTCCTGCCTCGGTGGGCGTGCATACCCCCGTATAGATCCCACCGAGCAGGATGATGACCGTAAGCAGTGCTGGCAGAGCCTTCAGTGTCGCCATTCCAAACTCCTTTAAGCTCATCACGACACCCGCCGGATAATCCCTCTTATAAGAAATGATACCGACATATATCATAAGGACGATGGCAAGCAATATCCCTGGCACCATACCGCCCATAAAGAGCTTGCCTACAGATGCACCCGAAAGCATCGCATAAATTATCATGGGTATCGATGGCGGGAAGATGGGGCCTATGGTAGCACTCGCTGCGGTTATCGCACTCGAAAACTCCGCATCGTATCCTTCCTTCTTCATCTGCTCTATCTCCATCGTTCCTATACCGGAGGCATCGGCTATAGCTGAACCCGTCATGCCCGAGAAGATAAGCGAAATAAACACGTTCACCTGCGCCGTACCACCCTTCAGTCTCCCGAGCAGACCGTTGCAGAAAGCAAACATCTTGTCGGTGACCTCACTCTCGTTCATTATGTTCGCCATAAATATAAAGAGCGGGGCCGCAAGCATAGTGTAGTTTGAAAACATATTTCCGGTGACGACCGAAAAAACTTCACCCAGGGCTTCGGGTCTCGTTATCAGGATATAGGCAATGGAAGATATCAGCATAGAAAAAGATATCGGCATCCTGATGATAAAGCATATCGCCATTATGGCAAAAAGAATAAGGATCCCCCAGTTCATACAGCTTCTCCCTCCTTAGTCTCAAGCTCCGATGTGTCGGTCTTTATCCATCGGACAACATTCATCACACTTCTTACTATGATCTCGATCATCATAAAGAAAAACGGCGAAAAGACCAGCCTGTACGGGAGCTTCAGCACGCCTGTTTTCATAGTGGATTTCATCGCAGCCTGCACACAGGGGATGAAGCATATGAGCAGGAGCACAGTCATCAGGATGTTGTATAGGATAAGACAAAGCTTTTTCCTTCCCGGTGAAAGCTTATCGTATACCAGACTGAATACTACATGCTCATCATTCTCTATAGCCTTTCCCACGCCAAAAAACATTGTCCACATATAACCGAGTATGGACAGCTCGTATGTCCAGGGCACAGGCTTCTTAAAGACGTATCTTGAAAGTATCGAGATCATGAACGTGACAAAAATGACGATAAAGCTGGCACTTGTCACTCCGACATCAAATATATCCAGGATCTTTTTTGCTGTGCTCTTATTTTCCTTTTCCACAGTCATATGGCACAATCCTCCTTAACAGGTCATTCATATAATATTTTAAAGACAGCCTTTTTTACCAGTCTTGTTTTATCCGAGGATATACAGGGCGCATGCGCATCCTGCGGAAAATATACCCCGAACATGCTCTTTTTTAACAGGCAGCCATCGAATGCGGCATCATAAAAACTGATATCATTCTCCGGCTGTATCTCTGTCGGATCTGAAAGACCAGCACGCGGTGCATATCCGATGATCTCTTCACCCTCTATCATCAGCTGGAGATCAATATATCTGTCATGCGCTTCAAGCCGTGCCTTTGCCGGGTCTTTTGTCTCATAGACCTGAATGTTCAAAAAAAGCTTATCCCCGGCTATATCGTATCTTCCCTCCGGGAGCGCGGTCAGATCGTGACTTTTGATAAAGTCCGTCACCTGCTCAAGTGCCGGGATGCTTTTGTATGTTTCTAAATATTCTATGCGATCAGTTATCATTTTTCCTAAAAAGCGGACCGGACTGATCCGGTCCGCCGTTTGATGTACTGTAATGTGCTTTTATTTTGCCGCTTCCTGTATCTTGTTATAAAGATCCATATCCCAGTCTGCCGTCTGCTCCGGATGAGCCTCATAGTATGCCTGTGCGTTTGTCTTAAAGTCCTCGATATCCGGATAGGTGATCGTACAGCCGTTTTCCTCGAGGATCTTGATGTCGTTTGCCTCTTCCTCGTTACGGGCATCATCATTTACCTGCTTGGCATATTCCATTGCATCCGTTACTGCCTGCTTCTGCGCATCTGTGAGTGAATTCCATTTATCCTTGTTTATCATGGGAATGATGGAGTCTACCACATGATTTGTTATAGCCACATAGGGAGCTACCTCATAAAACTTCGCACTGACATCCGTAGGCAGGGGATTGTCCTGTCCATCTACTGCGCCTGTCTGAAGTGCTGTATAGAGCTCAGAGAACGCGAGCGGTGTGGGATTGGCTCCGAGTGCCTCGCCGAGATTCAGCCATGTCTCGGAATTGGGCATCCTGAGCAGTATTCCTTTCATGTCAGCATATGAGTTGATCTCCTTGGCTCTCGTATTTACAACGCGGCTTCCCAGATAAAACGCACTGAGGGGCACAGCATTTACCTTCTCCTCTATCTTGGGGAATATATCATTCTTTCCGATGTCGCCGTTCAGTGTATTTGTCATATGATCGTACGAGCTCCAGAAATAAGCACTGCCGACCATGGAGCACCACTCCAGACCGCTCTGTGTAGCTAATGTCGGGAATGAGATATATGCAAGATCAGCCTGTCCGCTCGTAAGAGCATCCCATTCTGCGTCAGCAGAGAACAAAGTACCGTCCGCGTATGTCTTGCAGGTTACAGAGCCGTTTGAGAGCTCCTCAACCTTCTCCGCAAAGGCATCCATCGCCGTAGTGTGGGAGTCTCCTGTCACGGATACTGATGTAAATGTAAGCTCTACTGCCGGATCGGACGCTGCCGCTTCCTCTGCAGGTGCTTCTTCTGCTGCCGGTGCTGCCTCCTCCGCTGCCGGTGCTTCTTCCGCTGCAGGTGCTGCTTCTGATGCCGCAGGTGCTTCCGCTGCAGGTGCTGCTGCCTGAGAGCCGCAGCCCGCTAAAACGGACATCACCATCGCAAGACTTAACACACTTGCTAAAATCTTTTTCTTCATACTTTTTCTTTCCTCCTTTAATAGTGTTTATCTGTAACTGTCCTGTCTCCAAAGAGTTCTCTGCAGTTACGTTGTACTACTATGATCAGGCACCGTGCGTCGTCCGCCGTGTGCTCAAATCCTTAATGATTGCTAATTTCGCTTACTAAAAAAATTTTCGCGAAACATCTCCGTCACGGCCTTAAACTGCTCTATCTCCAGCAGCCTTGACCCGGTAAGCAATGCGTCATCCTGTTTCCTTGATCTGGTAGTGATATCCAGTCCCTCTAAATGTCCCAGATAATATTTCGCATTGCAGGGATACACCTGGCACTCTATCATTGAAGCCGCTCCGAGGAAAGCCTGTACCTTCTCCGCCTTTTCCGGCTCCCTGTCATAATTATCCACGAGCCATCTGTAAAGGTCGGGATGAAAATTTGCCATGACTCCCGAGTAACCTGCCACGCCCATCTTAAGACTATCAAGCAAAGTTGCTGCGTTGGCGTTAAATATAGCAAGCTCCGTACCTTTGACAGCCCTGCATTTTGCTTCAAGCTGCTCCAGATCACAGCATGTATCCTTCAGGAAGGAGAACTTTCCGGTGTCGGCAAGCCATTTAAGAAAATCCGCAGAAAGCACCCTCTTGTACGGATGGGGACATTCATACACTCCAAAGCTCTCCGCATCTATATGGTCAAGCAGGTATTCCACGGATCTCTTCGCCTCATCCTCCGATGCTCCCTCTGGAGCGAATTGGTTGGAAATAAAAACATATGCCAGAGCACCCGCATCTATTACAGCTTGCGCTTCTTTCACCTGATCCTCTTCAGACTGTGCCACATGTCCGCTTGCGACCACTTGTATATGCTTCGGTGTATTGTCTATCACAAACTTGGCCAGCTCAAAGCGTTCCTTAACATCCAGTTCAAACATCTCACTTGACTGGCAGACAGCAAATATGCCCGTCACACCCATTTTGTCATACCATTCTATGATCTTAAGTACACCGTCATAATCAATAGACATATCCTCTTTAAAAGGTGTGATCATAACCGGCCATACACCACCGTTTATCTTCATAGTATTCCTCCGCTCTTTTGGATGATATAAAAGATGATACGGGTTTTTTTAGTGAAATACTTCCAATATCGTATGCAGTACGATTTTGTACTTTTATGGCACTTTATGATAAAATTAGCACAAAAGTATTTTGAGGAATCCTTATGTTTGAAATATTTGATGATTATTGCTGGACAAAACAAAAGAAGGTACTGATACACGACCGGCATCACGTCCCCGGACTTGGCAACTTTGCCCACTGGAATTTTACCGAGTCAGTGGATCCCTCACCTCTACATTTCCATACCAATATGATAGAGATACATTGCATGGTGAAGGGTCAACGGTATACCACTGTAGAAACCGCAGGGACAGTATCACGGTTTGTCGCCACCGGTAACCAGGTCATAATGACATTTCCTCTCGAGGTACATTCAAACGGAAATATGCCACAGGCACCTTGCGAATTCTACGCTTTTCAGGTGGATGTCTCCGACCCATCGAACATGTTCGGTCTGAACCCGGAGTACAGCCGTGAGCTGGTACGCCAGCTAAACTGTCTTCGTGACAATCGACTCCTGAACATGAACGTTACCCATTTGAATTATCTGATATCCGCTTTCAATTTTTTTGCAGAACAGACCGCAGAATCCACACGGATAGGTGTGCAGTTTCTGACCTGCTTCCTCTTCACGCTACAGTTTCTGACTCCTGCTCCGGCCGAGACGACCAGGCGGCTTGATGAGGGGGTCGCACGCAGTATAGACTATATGGAGGAGCATATCTGTGAAAACCTGAGACTTGACAGGGTAGCCGACCACAGCGGCTACTCGCTGTCAAGATTTAAGATCAAATTTAAGGCAGAGACCGGCATCACCCCGGCCGAATATATTACCCTGAAGAAAATAGAGCTTGCTAAAGCCAGACTTCTGCAAGGCGATGAGAGTATTACAGACATAGCTTATGCCCTAGGATTCTCAACAAGCAATTATTTTGCAAGCGTATTCAAGAAGATCCTGTCCTGCACTCCGAGGGAGTACAGAAAGGCCTACGGCAGCGAAGGTCCGGCCACATATCAGATTACACAGTAATATGGAGAGGAAAGAACACCCATTTTCCTGAGCCTGTATTCATAGCTGAATTTCTTTCCCGTAGTGCGCCAGATGTCCGGTCCGTACCAAGTCTCGGATTCATCAGTATTGTGTACGGGTCCAAAGGCATTAGCCCTGTTGCCGTAGAGCTTCAGGCTTACCCGGTGCTTCCCCCCGGTCACATGTCCGAGGTCTGCTCTGTATGGAGCAAAAGTCAGATACTGCCAGTCTCCGTCATCGACACGAACCTTTAACAGAGCCCCACTGTAATCAGATGCTTCTATCATGAGTCTGCCATCTTCCGTCTCGATCTCTGATGTGTAGATGATATTGCCTGCGTAAAATGGCAGTCCTTGTACCGTGTAATCTCCATAATATATCTTCTCAGGTTTTGATATCATTACCCTGTGACAGCCTTCTACCCTTACTCCGAAGTCCCCCAGCAGGTACATCCATTCTATATTGGTCTTTCTGTTAAAAGGTATACTGACTTCTATGACATTATCTCCAACCTCTAAAGGAGGCAACGACACAGTCTTCATACAATAATCCACAAAGTATCCCGCCGGCTCTTCGGTAATATGCACTCCATTCAGCATTATCTCCGCCTGATCGGCCTCCTCCAGAGCCAGGCTGATACCGGTCGCTGTCACTTCACTGTGCACAGTAAACCTAAGATACAGCTTGTGCTCTGTTATTCCGGTCTCCTGATCTATCCATGGCTGTGCCAATGCTTCTGTACGAAGAGGATATCCCAGCCGCTCTCTGAAAAGATTATCTATCCGCAGCAGCTCTTCCTCGGTCTGCCAGGGTTCTCCGTCAAAAGCATATTCTGCCGTGTCGAGAAGCAGGACGTTCGGCTCATCCGTATCGTACGTTATGGGCTCCGGCAGCACATTCGTGATCACGGGTTCTCTGTACTCAGGGCAGCAGACATTAGCGTACCTGCCGTCCCCTCTCTTTTCATCCCCGGCTGTCGAGATATCCTCCAGAGCATATAAGAGACTGGAGTGAGCTGAAACGTAGGCTCTGATCCTTGTCTGTCCCCCGGAAACCTCTGAAAAAACCTCGGCTATCTCTCCGGTCAGAGTATCCAAAAGCTTTACCCTGTACTCTCCCCGTACTCTTATGTTCAGCTCCTCCGTGCAGGTGATATTATCGGTTTCCGGAGGGTTGACATGGCATAAGAACAGCCAGCGTTTATCCCCCTCCTTTCGCATTTGGTAGAAGATATTGTCCGGTCTCGTCCCGTGCGCCCTAAGCTCCACCTTTGGCTCCACATAGTCAGCGCACCGTACGGTTATATCTATATCGCGATATGGCTCCAGCACCCGCAGTATCTCACTCCTGTCATATGCCACCGTCTTGCTTCTCGCCTCAAGCTTCGTCAATACGTTGTCCCTGTCTCCGTCAATATACCGGGGCACATTTCCCAGAAATACGACGTTTCCCCCGGACTCGGCAAAGCTTAACAATCTGTCGGCAGTATTGCGACGCATGGTAAGGAGACCCGGCACTATCACGCAGGCATAATGCATGCACCCTGCAATAAAATCTGTCCCTCTCTGCTCTGCCTTCTCTTCCGCAAGCACCGCTTCCGAAATAAAATCAAAGTCCAATAATCCGTACAGCATCCACGACACGAGCTCCTCATACCGGCTTTCGATGCTCTCCCTTTGATCCCCGGTCTGCAGACGGTTTCCAAAAAGAGCCCAATATGACTCTATCGGGTGTATCACACCTATCTTCACCTCGCTTTTCCCACGTGTCATCACTGTGTTGACTCTCGCGAAGTGATCTTCTATGTATTTATACTCTTTATACCATGGAGACTGATGCCCTATAGAAGCGGGATAATCCCTCTTTCCCTCTCCTGCCATGGATACCCATGTCAGATGCGGCACCCTGAACGTCACTCCGAGTGCCGCCTGCCAGTCTCCCGCCAGCTTATGTCTGCGGAAATCAAAGTGCCATCCCGTCACACCGTATATCTCACTCATCACACCTTCACGCCCCATCTGATGTGATATGGACTGTACCTGCTTGGCGGTAGTCAGTTCTCTGCGATCACAGAGCATGTCCATGCCGGGCATGCCAAAATGCTTCAGCGGGCGCATGACTTCTCCGACTGCAGAGGTGGAAGAGAATAAGGTCCACTCATTCATCATATGTCCCGTAAGTCCTATGCCATGACGATCACACCATTCACCTACATTGTCTCCAAATGCTTCAGAGAATCTCTCTACGAGATGCCTGTGATAAAAAAGCCTCGCTTTTGATAAAGACTCCGTCTCCCACACCAGTTCAGGTATCCTCCCGACCAGCGAAAATCCGTATTCTTTTCGAAAAGTGTCATTCAGATCATCGGTAAACGGCATGATGACCGGACGTTTCTCAAATGGCTCCGTAAGGATCTCTTTTAAGCACATCTGTGGCTCATCGGTAAAGATCGAACGTATGCTTGCACCAAAGCTGTCCCTTAGTCTGGAATAATATCTCTCATGTGTCAGCTCGACAAAGCGATCCATTGCCGCCTTGTCCAGGGTATTTACGTAGGCCTCGTTATTAAACCAGGGCGTGCCCCCACTGACCTCTATGTAAGCCCTCCACCGGCTCACTGTCTGCGTGTCATCGCTGCATTCGTCCTTGATCTTAATATGCTCCTCTTCCGGCTCCCCCGGAATACTTACGGTATATCCTGTAAGATTGCCGTTTTTATCCTGCCTTATCTCATACTCCGCCAATAGCATCCTCTCATCACTTCTCACGGCACCGGCCGCTGAAAGGAATGCCTGCTCTTTATCCGGCATATGATCCTCCGGCTCCATTACAAGGAATCTGCTCCGGTATCTGTGATCCTTTGTGACCATCCCTCCGGCGGTCCCGGACGGCCAGCGATCCTCATCATAAAGGCAGCAGCGCATATCCTTTGAGGCCATCTTTTCATCACAAGCCTCCACATAGGACATGAACTCTTCTCCCATGTATGGAGTGTTAAGTCCTACCCTGCTGTGTATGTGAGCACCACCCATTCCCATTTCATCAAGCTCATCTATCTCTCTAAGGAGTGTATCCTTGTCCAGTTTTGTATTCCATGCCCAAAACGGACATCCCCGGTATTCTTTGCCGGGATTCCTGAACTCTTCTGCATCAAACTCTTTTTTGCTTTTATCATAAAACATCTTTTTCGTCTCCGTTCGCTAGGGATCAAAGCAGCCTCATCGGCTCTGGGTCAAGTCCTGACCCTAGCACCTCTTCTCTTTCAGGTATTGAGTCCGCTGCTCCGTTTCTCGTGACTGCTATGGCTGATGCCTTGGAAGCCAGTTTCAGACCTTCTTCCGGTGAAAGAGCGTCTATCATCGCCGATATGAAATAACCTGTAAATGTATCACCCGCTGCTGTGGTATCTACGGGCTTTACCCGACATATACCGCAGCTGTGTCTTTCTTCTCTGTTCTGATATACTGCTCCGGCAGAACCGAGCGTAAGCACTGTCTCCGTCTCAGGGTAACTCTTTTTTATGGCATTGAGTATCTTGTCAGGCTCCTTCTGTCCTGTCATCTGCTCCCCTTCGATCTCATTTAATATAAAGACCGAAACTTTGCTCAGATCGCATTTTTGTATTGCCGTGTCGTAGGGAGACGGATTTAGGATTATCTTCATACGTGCTTCAAATGCCTTATCTATTATGACATCCAGTAAATTGACCTCATTCTGCAACAAAAGTATATCGCCTTCACCAAAATCTGACAGGGTTTCATCTATGATGTCGTGTGTCAGCTTACGGTTTGCTCCTCCGAAGAGCAGGATAGAATTCTGTCCGTTTTTATCTACCTGTATGATAGTATGACCGCTCCGACCCGGGATGCAGCGGACATGACTGGTATCGACTCCGTTTTCCGCAAGCTTGTCTGCCAAAAGCTGTCCCTCTTCTCCTATGAGACCGGCATGATATACTTCTACCCCGGCCTTTGCCAGGGCGATGGACTGATTCAGACCCTTCCCTCCGCAATTTGTCGTCACCTCTCCGGTAGGCTCCGTCTCTCCCGGTATGATGATATGATCTACCGGATAAACATAGTCAATATTCAAAGATCCGAAGTTTAATACCCTCATTTACTGTTACCTCCTCCTGTCGGTTGATCGTCTGTGTCCATTCAGAACCCCGAACTCCTCGCAGATACGGAAATAGCTGCTTTCCCAGCTCAATGAACTGCCGATGGTATTACAGCATGGCATTGATTGTACCAC
>JAGBNR010000069.1 GCA_017634315.1 Lachnospiraceae bacterium | reverse complement strand
TGCACAAAGTCTATGCCACGCAGATATGTGGCAGAAGCATATCCGGCTACATCTCCCACTACTCCGCCTCCCAGCGCGATCACGAGATCCTTTCGGTCAAGCCTGTACTCTATAAGAGATCTGTAGATCTCCTTTACGGTATCGAGATTTTTGTGCTCCTCTCCGGCATCAAATATAATGCTGTATACCTTGTCGGACATGCCGGACAGAGCCTTCTCCAGCTCTTCGCCATATAAAGGAAATACATTGCTGTCGGAAATGATGCAAAGCCTTCTGTCCTTATATCCAAGTTCCTGAAGCAGCTCTCCGAGTCTGCCGAAATCATCCTCGTATACAATATCATATCCCGGCTCATTATTTACGTTTACATGAAGTGAGTCTTCCAAATATCTCTCCGTTTCTGTATGTGCATCCGGTAAAATCCGTTGCTTGATATATATTCTTCATAGCAATCGGCACATCTTACCCGGTGCGCTTCTTTGCTTATGATTTGAAGAAAGCTGCGGAATCCTCCGCAGCCTTCTTCAAACTTTCAAAACCTATTAAAAACCTATTTGGCTATACCAAACATATCTACATGACCGGTAGCCATTGCCTCCTGCAGATCACCTGATATATCCACGCTTCTCGGTGTGACGATAAAAATGTTCCTCGAGATCTGCTGGAGATGTCCGTCCAATGCTACATTGGCACCGAATGTAATATCCATGATCCTCTGTGCCGTGTCTGTATTTATACCCTCAAGATTGACAACCACGGTTCTGTTGTCAAGAAGAGTATCGATGATCACCTGACCGTCCTCGACTGACTTGGGTCTTATCACGCACACCCCCATATTGGAAGAGAAGCCATTGCTCCTGCCGGCCTTCCTGCCGCTGGGCATCTGCATGATCTTGGATCTCTGAGGTCTTACTTCTTCATCCTCCATCTGATCCCTGAATCTGCGTCTGGGCTCGATGACCTCATCTTCCTCGTCTTCGTAATCGTCATCGAAATCTTCATCCCTGAATTGCAGGCTGTTGAAGAGCTTATTCATCATTCCCATGTCCTGTAAATCCTCCCTGATAGTTTCTGGCTCCGAATATCCCGGTACCGACTCTTACCATCGTAGCTCCCTCCTCGATGGCAACCCGATAGTCTCCGGTCATTCCCATTGACATAATATCTACCCGATTATTATTACCCATAATGTTCATTATGTCAACAAAAATTTTATGTAAATTTACAAAATGTCGTCTGTTTTTTTCTTCATCATCAACATTTGGCGCAATGCACATTAGTCCACGCACGTTTACATAAGGGAGTTTTGATATATTTACATAAAAGTCCTCGACTTTATCAGGGGCTATTCCGAACTTTGTCTCCTCCTCTGCAATATTTACTTCTATCAGTATATCCTGTACTACACCTGCCTTCTCAGCTCTTTTATTTATCTCCTTCGCCAGCTCCTCATTATCCACACCGTGTATCAGATCCACCCTTCCCACGATATACTTGACCTTATTCTTCTGGAGATGTCCGATCATATGCCAGTGTATATCATCCGGCATCTTTTCCATCTTGTCGCACAGCTCCTGCACCTTATTCTCTCCAAAGACCCTTATCCCCGCATCATATGCCTCCATCAGATCTTCGACGGGCTTTGTCTTGCTTACTGCGATGAGTGTGACCTCTCCTCTGTCCCTTCCTGCCTTGTCACATGCCTTCTGTATGTTTTCCTCTACGATCCGGAGATTTTCCTTTATCATGATCCAGCCTTCCTTCCGTTCTTAAAATCAGTATCCGTTACAAAATCACTGTCATTTACACCGTCACCGTCCAGCACGATATAGTCGTAGACCTGCAGATCGTACATGGACTCGGATTCCACTATCGAATACTCCTTATTCGAGTTTATTATGGATATCTTGGTGAAATCGGCATATCCCTTATTCATATTGTAGACTCCCGTGAGAGTCTCCTTTCTCTTTACTGTATACTCTCCGGAAGCATCCGGCTTTACAAGTACGTCACCGGAATCAAATACCGAGGTATCTATATAAAGCAGATCATCGACTCTGTTGTATACATCGGCATCAATATATTCTGTCGTTTCCGTTCCCTTATCCGTATACACCTTTCTCAGAAATCCCGCATCTCCGGTCGAGGTGCTGTCCGTACTGTATTCGGCAGGTATGACATAAAACTCCCTGTCCACTATGGCGGAGTTTGGCACCTTAAGCCCCCTTATCTCATCAAGTATGAGCTCGATATCTATATACCTGTCTGTAGAAAAAGTGAGCATCGAATCGGTAAAGTAGACTACTCCGTAATCATTTTCCTTATTGTTTATTATCTCAAGTCTTCCCTTTGACTCGTAATCATTCTTTAAAAATCTCACCTTGACCGTGGCATTTTCACTGAGAGCCTCCTTTGTCGCCTCATCTATGGGAAATACCACCTGCCAGTTTTCCGTGGTCACCATCTTGTACGCAGGATCTCCGCTGGACACCAGCTCTCCATCGATCAGCTGGATCTTAGGGTGTGCCGTCTCATTAAAGCTGTCCTCGTTGATCGAAGATGCGGTCACTCCCTCGAAGCCGTCATAGCTGTATACGACGATGCCGCTGTTTGGCGCATATCCCATATCCACGAGATTACCGTAGGAGTTGGATGAGATAGATCTGAGGCTTCTTAACGCACTCTGGTTCGCAAGCTTTCTGATCGTGCTCTCCACAGAGTCCTCCATGCTGTATACCTCAAGAAACGCCTTGTCATCATAAGACATACTGAAGTCGATAAGCTCTGATCTCAGCTCATTAAGATCTTCGTTTGACAATACGGTGTTTATTGCCGCCGAATCCTTTATCATCTCGGACAGGACTCCGCTCTCATCCACGGAGTATACCAGTCCGCCTTTTTTGATATGGGACTTTTCGGTCGCATAATAATTGATATATCCGTTGTTGTTTGCGGATACCACCTGCTCATTTCTGAGTGCTATGCCTCTGTAGGTACTGTCTACCGCAAGGGAGCCTTCCGTGACCTCGTATCCCGAAAGCTGGGTCACATGCATGCCGGAATAGATGATCAGGATCAGATACACCAGGATGGCACCGAAAACAAGCGTACCGATATTCATATAATGTTTTCTATGAGATTTCTGTCCGTTAGCCATAGCAGCATACCCCGCAGCATGCTACGGGGAATGTAAAAGAGAATAAAGGGCGGGAAACCCCGCCCCGATAAATCCGTTCCTGAATGATGCTCAAAGTGCTACGATCACTTTGTCCGCCATATCCGCAGGCAGCTGATCCTTTGTGACGGATATGCTCACTGTAACTGTAATATTATAAGTATTGCTGAGAGCTTCGATCTTTTTAAGGCTTTCTATATAATCATCATCCTTTATATATGCGGTTTTCAGAAATGCATCTATATACAACTGCTCGAGATCATGATCTGCCGAAAAGATACCGGCCACGAATCCGTAAAACTCATCCGATGATGATATGGCATACTTGCTTACATCGACCAGTCGGACTGTATTCTTAAGCTCCAGTATATGAGATGAATCCTTGTCTACAAATACCAGACTGCCCTTTGCATTCTTTGCCGTCTCATTGGCCTTATCAAGCAGGACCTTTGTCTTGCCCTTTCCCTTTTCTCCTGTGATCAGCTGTATCATAGAAGACCTCCTTATTAAAAAATTATATGCTTAATTATATTATATCCACGTATTAAAAACAACTATTGCAAAAGCTCCAAAAGCTTATTTGTTTTCGAATACAGCACATCTACCCCGTTCGCTTTCATCACCACCGAAATAAAGGAATTGCCTGAGGAGTCCTTGGAAAGAAGTACCAGACATGTCCCGGCGGCAAGGGTCGAACCGGTCTTGCCTCCTATCACGGTCGCAGCCTGCGGCGGATTGTATTGTCCCTTCAGATATCTGTTGGTTGTTTCACATTCAAAATTAACTTCATTTCCAGAATGATCGTGATATATGGTGGAGTACTCACTCATACCTATGATCTCGATAAACTTGCCGTAGTTAATGGCCTCATTAAATATCAGATACATATCATACGGCGTGGTATAATGATCGTCATCCTGCAGTCCCGAAGGGTTTATGAAATGTGAGTTTGTCGCCCCGAGTGAAACCGCCTTATCGTTCATCATCTGAGCAAAGCCTTCTATCGAACCGCCTATATTAACCGCTATAAGATTGGCTACATCGTTCGCGGAATATATGAGCAGTATATGAAGTGCCTGATCGAGAGTCATGGTATCTCCGGCTCTCAGCCCTATCTTCTGCACATCATTTTCCGTCATGACACAGCTCTCGTCCGCAGTGAGCACACGGTCTATATCACTGTTTTCAAGTGCGACCAGAGCAGTCAGCACCTTTGTCATACTGGCCGGGTACAGTGATTTGTATGGATTCTTACTGTACAGGGTTTTCTTTCCCTTAAGGTCAAACAGCATGGCCGCAGCATACGAATCCGGTCCGGCCTCTATATCATTTTCCGATGTCGTCACCGTATCCTCTCCGGGTATACAAAGATCCTCCGCAAAAGGCACTGCACATTCCCTTGCGTCCTGAGACTCGAATCTGAATGCACTCTTGCTGCTGTCTTTATCAAAGTGCAGATCGTAATCTTCACTTCCGCACCCGCATATGCCTGAACTAACCAGCGATACCATAAGGATCAGAGCCGTCCGTATTACTATGGATTTTTTTTTACTTGTACATCTCACGCCACTCCATGTCTCCCCTGTCAAGAGATTTGATAAGAAGCTCAGCCGTAGCCAGATTAGTCGCAATAGGAATATTGTGGACATCACACAGCCTTATGGTGTTGCTGATATCATGAAGCTCCGCTCCTGTGGAAGAGAGCGGGTCACGGAGATATATCACCAGATCCAGCGCATTTGCCTCTATCTGAGCCCCCATCTGCTGCTCTCCTCCCAGCTGTCCGGCGAGATACTTGTGTACCGAAAGATTGGTGACCTCTTCTATCAGTCTCCCCGTGGTCCCTGTAGAATAAAGCTCATGCTTAGCCAGTATCCCCCTGTAGGCTATGCAGAAATTCTGCATGAGTTTCTTTTTCGCATTATTTGCGACAAGTCCGATGTTCAATTTATACCCCCTTTTAGCCCTAAGGTCAAAAGCCGTAAAAGCTATATCATTTAATCATCAAGGCTGAATGATAATGATGTCCTCTGTCTTCCGTCTCCGGCACAAAGCTGAATGTTTAACACAAGTCCTATCTCAGCCAAAAGACTGACCAGCGAGGTCGAACCGTAGCTGATGAAAGGAAGCGGCAGTCCCGTATTCGGAAGCAGTCCCGTAGCCACCCCGATATTCGCAAATGACTGAAAGCCGATGTGAGTAGCCACACCGGCACATATGAGCGTCCCCGCCAGATCCGGTGCCCTCCTGCCTATATGGATTATTATACCAGTGTTCAGCGCAAAAAGTACTACCATAAGCAGACATCCGGCAAATCCGAGCTCTTCACCCGCAACCGCCATAATAAAGTCGGTCTGCGGCTCCGATATGAAGTTTCCGTTTTTAACGGAACCCACCTCGTTATTCTTGTATCCCTTACCCTTCAGCCTGCCGCTTCCGATGGCCACTATAGAGTTCTGCTGCTGGTATCCGGCCGTATCCTGATACTTGTCAGGCTGCAGCCATGCCAGTATCCTTGTCTGCTGATACGGCTGTATGATCTCCTGTCCCGGCTGCAGTATCAGGAAAGCACCGATTATAAATACAGGTATGGCTATCGCTGCGACAGCACCTATTATCCTGTATGACAGACCGCCGATATAAAGCATGCCGATAAATATGACCATGACTACTATACTTGTCGACAGATCCGGCTCATCAAGTATCAGATATACCGGTACCGCTACCAAAAATATGGATGACAGCAGCACTCCCACATTGTTTATCTTTTCACTCCTCCTGCTGATAAATGCCGCAAAGAACAATATCAACAGTATCTTGGCAGCCTCCGACGGCTGAAACTGTATACCGGCTATAACGACCCAACGCTTGGCGTTATTGACACTCTCACCTGCGAACTTGACCAGAAGCAGCAGTCCTACCGTCAGTATATAGTAAGCCCATGACAGCTTAAGCAGCAGATCATATCTTATGAGTGATACTATAACCATCACCGCAGCTCCCAATACCAGTCCCTGGATCTGGTGGCTCTGCACCGACTCCTTTGCGCTGCCTATGATGATGATCCCATACACCGACAGTGCTATCGCGACTGCCACCAATATGAAATTATAGTTTCTTATACTGTATTTGCTCATATTATGTACTGCTTTCTCTTCTTTGGGAAGTTTTGCGTATGCAAAACTTCTCGGGGTCGCTCGCTATGATAAATTGCTTTCTCTGCGACCCTCTCAGTCCAGATATGCCTCCCCTGCCGGAGTGTCAGCCACACCTGTAATTATATCATCAGTATCCATAAGTTTGAAATAATAGCTTATGATATCCCGTGTTGTCTCAGCCGCATTCGATGAAGTATAGCCATATGCGATCCTGGTCGCTATAGCTATCTGCGGTGTGTCATACGGTGCATAGCATATAAAAAGCGCATGGTTGGGTCTGGTCGTGGTCTGCTGCGCCGTTCCGGTCTTTCCGGCTATCAGGACAGGATATTCCTTAAATGCGGAATATGTGGAGGCCGCTTCTCTCATACCCTCATGTATGGCATCCCATGTCGACTGCTTGAGATCCATCCTGTTCCTTATTTCCGGCACATAGGTCTCCAGCACATCCCCGTTTGCCGATGTGAGATTGTCCAGTATGCTAAGATTGTAGACCGTCCCGCTGTTTGCCACGGCCGTAACATATCTTGCAAGCTGTACCGTGGTGTAGTTGTGCGTACCCTGCCCTATGGCTGATCTCACCGAGTCCTCATCCGAGATATTCGGCTCCGTCTCGGTGATCTCCACTCCGCTCTTTTCACTGAGCCCGTACATATCGCAGTAGTATCTCAGCTTTTCGAGTCCCAGCTCCGAGTTGTAGAGACCGTTTATACCTGTACTCAGTCTGTAGCCTACCTCATAAAAGAAATAGTTACAGGAATTCTTTATACCTCCCACCACGTTCAACGGACCGTGAGTACTGTTCGGATATATCCAGCACTTGGGATTCGGGTCTACCTTATCGTAGAGTCCCACGCAGTCTATGGTCTCTCCGGGAGAAATAACCTCCTCTTCAAGACCTGCCGTGGTGGATATCGGCTTAAATGTCGATCCGGGTGCCGTCCTCTGCTGGGTAGCATTATTATACAGCGGCAGCGACAGATCGTTATTTATCCTGTTAAAGTAATCCGCATCCACGGAATTCGCCATCATATTGTCGTCAAAGCCGGGATACGTCACCATCGCGAGCACCTGTCCGGTAGAAGGATCGGTGACGACCGATGATCCGGTACACGGGTCGAGTGCCAGCTGTGAAGGAGTGATATCCAGAGATCTGATGCAGCTTATCATAAACTGATACGGAGCGATCTCGCCGGACATAAGGCTTTCCTTTTTGCCGTCTCTCTCATCAAGTATCCCCTGCTCATACAGGATCATGCATATCTGCCAGCCGGTGATCTCTTCGTCCCTTATCATATATCTGTAGAGCTTCTTCGAGAGCTTATTGTCCCTCTTTAATTCATCCATCGCAAAATCCACAAGAGCCTCATATACCTCACCGGAATCAGAATACTCGCTCCCGTTATTCAGGCTTGAGACACCGATATACCCCTTTGCGATAGCAGACTTCAGATATTCAGATACGGAGATCTCGCCATTTACCCATCTCTCCTCATCATCGTCACCTTCGCCTGCTCCGCTCCTGTCAAGTATCCTTATATTGTCGTCCTGAAGCATGGACACAAGATAAGACACATACTCCTGCAGCTCATCCGGCAGCTCCGATACCGGAGTATCTCCGTTCATCAGCTCATCTTCAAGTGCCGCTATTGTATCCGTAAGCTTCTGCTCATAGGCTCCGTATACCTCCCTTTCGGTCGGACCCGCGACATCAGACGACAGATGTGCCAGTGAGATCACGTTGTTGTTTATCAGCGCATAGTAGACATCGTCTATAGGTATGATGATATCCGCTGAGCGGGTATCCTCTCCATTATCTTCACCTTTTACATTTCTGATCTTGGATACCACTATACCGGCTATCTTCTGCTCGAGTATCTTATATATGGCACTCTGCAGATCGGAATCTATGGTAAGTGTCAGATCATTTCCCGCTACGGGCTCTACCCGTCTACCGGTCTCTGTCACACGGCCGAGATTATCTACGAATATCTCCTGGCTCCCCTTGGTGCCCTGCAGCTCCTTCTCCATCACCTGCTCTATACCTGCCTTGCCGACCATATCGTTAAGCTCATAATGATGCGGATATCTTTCGGATGTATCCACTTCATTCAGAGTGGCCAGCTCTTCATCGGATATCTTACCGGTATAACCGAGGATATGACTCATGGAGGGATCATCGATATAGACCCTTATAGTATCCTCTTCTATATCCACGCCCTGCAGGGTATCCTTATTCTCCATGATCTCGGCAACCGTATTTTCATTTACGTCGGTGGCTATGGTGGATGAGATATACTTCTGATAGGAGTTTGCAAACATTGCCATCCTGATCCTTACCACCTTGAGCATCTGTGACTTTGTCAGCCCAGACATGGGTTCGAAATCATATTTCCCGTCTTTATTCAGGGTATATCTGCCCACTCCGAACATCTTCTTTGCACACAGATACTCCATCACATCATCAGGTGTAGCATTCCTCTCCTTGACCTTGAGCTCATCTGTGCGGTTGTGACCGTAGCAGTCCGCCAGAAATCTGAGCAGAGCCGTCCCGCTCACGGTAAACTGATAATTGCCGTTCTCGTCCAGCACTATATCAAAGTCCATGGAATCAATGGAGTCTCCGTTACTCTCCACAATGTCTATGACGGAAAGGATGGTATTGTTGATGCTCATGTCCTTGCCCGAATTGGAATCATAGTTGTCCTCAATGGTAACGGAATAAGCCAGCTTATCCTCGGCAAGCACCACGCCGTTTCTGTCATATATAGTCCCGCGCGTGGCTCTGAGTGTCTTTTCTCTTTCTATTTTCAGGGTGAAATTATCCTGATAAGACTCACCATTCACTATCTGGAGCACGAACAGTCTGTATATTACAAGCAGCATCAGAACACTAAGGATAGCTCCGAGTATGAATATCCTTGAAGTAACGAGATCTATGAATCTGTCTCTGGCACGCTTTAAGAAACCCATGAGCTCTTCCTCTACTCCCCATACTTCCCGAATACCCTGCGCCTGCGGTTTAAGTATATTATCGGCATGAGTAAAAGCAATGCGACGATAAATGTATAAACGAGCTCCGGCAGTATGACATTTAAGAAGTAGAATCCGATGTCAAATCTTGCTCTTAAGAGAAATCTCACAATATATGTCACCGTAAGATAGACGACATCCGACAGCGAGACGAATACCAGCGGAAGCTTGATGTCATCCGGAAAAAAGTATCTGTTGGCATACCCGTTGGCATATCCGATATACAGAAACAAAAGCGCATTAAAACCGATAACGTCCCCGTAAAAAATATCCAGAAGCAGTCCGCTTAGAAAGCCCGCGATCATTCCGTCCGTCTTACCGTTCATATATCCGCAGCCGCTGGTTATGATGATCATGAGATTGGGAACTATACCCGCAAAGGCTATGTGCTGAAAAAGAGTGCTTTGCAGAAGGAAAAACAGAAGTATTATGATCACCTCCATCACTCTCTTCATTCTATCCCCGTTTCCTGCTTCATCTGCGTGATGACAAGCACTATATCTATATGCTCAAAATCAACCACCGGGGTAAGAGTGCCGGATTTAGTCAGGTTGTTCGAGTCTCTTTGCACTGTCTGGATATACCCTATCGCTATCCCCGGCAGATATCTGTCCGAGATATTGCTGGTGACTATCTTGTCTCCTACTGCAACCTCATCATCTGAATCTCTTAACTGTCCGAACTCTATGATCCCGCTCTCCATGGACTCGAGGCTCCCGTATACGATAAGATTGTCGGATGTATTGAGCATCCTGCCGGATACATTGCTCTCATCGTCTATTATGGACCGCACCTGAGCCCATGTATCTCCGGTCTTTGTAACTATCCCCACCAGACCGGCACCGGATATGACATTCATGCCTTCCTTTATCCCGTCATTTTTACCCTTATCAATGATAAAAACAGAATACCAGTTGCCGGGATCCTTTCCTATGACTCTGGCTCCTATCTTGTCATAGCTTTCATATTCTTTATCGAGACTGTACAGCTCTCTGAGATTGATAAGCTCGAAACGATCCTGTATCAGACGGTCATTTTCCTGTGAGAGCTCATCCAGCTGATCCTTCAGGGCTTTATTTTCCGACAGAACCTCCTGTACCTCCCTGAAGTCGTCAGCCCTTGTGCCGACATACATTGATACCTCGGTAAGCCCCTCCTTAAAGGGCACTATGGTATAGCCTGCAGCTCCCGCAAGCACATCTGCAACCAGATCTGTTGTAAAGGAAAGGATCATAAGGATCACGGAAAGAGCGGTAAGAACAGCAAGGATATACTTTGACGGTATGACTATCCTTCTTCTTTTAAGCTTTACTCTTGCCATGTTCTTTTATACTTCTTCAGACATTTCGGCGATAGAATAAGCGATAGACCTGAAATTGTGATCCTTGATGATGCGTGCAAGCCCCAGAGCCACACACTCCTCGGGACTCTCGGAACGGTTTACCTTGAGTGCGGTACCCTTGACGATAAGCTCATCAAGGTGTGCAAGAGATGCCGTACCTCCGGTAAGATATATGCCGTGTTTATAAATATCCGCCGAAAGCTCGGGCGGTGTACGCTCAAGTATCAGCTTTATATTGTCTATTATAGCCGAAGCGGTATCAGCCAGTGTATTATCTATCAGATCAGTAGGGATAGCCCTCTCCACCGGAAGTCCGGTGACAAGATCCCTGCCGAACACAACTGCCGGCTCCTGGGCCGCCTCTATGGAGCCGAGACTGACCTTCACCTGTTCGGCTGTCTTCTCCCCTATCACAAGACCGAATTCCTTTCGTACTATCGAGCGGATGGCATCATCAAACTTGCGTCCCCCGGACTTGATAAGCTTTGAAAGTACTATGCCTCCGAGTGACAGCACCGATATCTCCGTAGTCTCATAGCCTACATCGACCACAAGCACCCCCTGGGATGTCTTTACATCGATGCCCATACCGAGTCCGTCAGCGAGTGACTTTTCCGTCATCATTATCTTCCTGGGCTTTAATCCCGAATCCTTGATCAGATCGTAAAATGCCCTCTTCTCAACCTCGGTGACATCCGTGGGAACCGATACATAATAATCCGCTCCCGCGCCGCGCCCGTCAGTAAGCTCATTTACAAACTCGCGCAGGACTATGGTCATGTGTCCTATATCCGCTATGACTCCGTTTACAAGCGGATGGGACACCTTGATATTCTGCGGTGCCTTCTCAAACATATCGAAAGCCGCATCGCCATATGCGAACAGATTGTCCTTTTTCGTAATGGCTATCATATTCTTTTCGTTCGTTATGGTATCCTTACCGCTGAAATAAATCTTTATATTGCCTGTCCCCAGGTCTATACCGAATGCCAGATTGCTCAAAACAGCTGCCTCTCTTCTCTGAAGCTGAAATAACTTCCGTCACCTATTATGATCGAATCAAAGAGCCGTAACCCTGCAAGCTCACATGCACCCTTCAGTCTTACGGTGACCTCCCTGTCGCATACGGACGGTGTGGGATCTCCGCTTGGATGATTGTGTATCAGGATGACATGTACGGCATCGCATCTTAAGGCCGCTCTTATGATCTCCCTTACGGGTACTGCCGAAGCATTTACAGAACCTATCGAAGCATGGTACTCGTCCACACGTCTGAGCTTGGTATCAAGCATCAGTGCATACACATGCTCTGTCTCCATATATCTGAGATCCTGCATATAATATGCGGCGGCTTCTCCGACACACAGCGGTCCTTCGCTTCTTTTCCTGCCCTCCTTCCATATCCGCTTCGCTATCTGTGCCATACATAGTATCTGTATGGCCTTCACGCTGCCGATACCGCCTATGGAGGTGAGCTCTCTGTATGTCGCATGACATATGCCGCTTATGTCTCCACCCAAAGAGACAAGTACCTTTTCCGCGAGCATCCTTACATCGCAGCCGGTGGTACCGCTCCTTAAGATGACAGCCAAAAGCTCTGCATCACTAAGTGCCTCCGGACCGTATTCCATGCATCTCTCATAGGGTCTCTCGCAAGGCGGACAGGCTTTGATCCCGTTATTCACTTTATTCATATATACACTCTCTTTCCCGTGGGAAAAAGAAACGTCAATAAATTATATTATCATTTCAACATATCACGGTCAACGACTTTGTCCCGTACCATATATTGCAATGAATTCATGATGCCGTACTTTACATGAGGCCAAGTGAGCCCGCCCTGCATGTAAACGGAATACGGCTCCTTCAGAGGCCCGTCAGCCGAAAGCTCTATGGATGATCCCGATATGAAATTACCTGCCGCCATGATGACATCGCTGTCATATCCGGGCATCGGCCACGGCTCGGGTGTCACAAAGCTGTCCACAGGTGATGCGGCCTGTATGCCCCTGCAAAACGATATCAGCGCATCCTCTCTGTGAAAGGTGATGGCCTGTATGATATCGTACCTTGCCTCATCCGCATCGGGAAGCACCTCAAACCCAAGCTCCTGATATATCCGTGCCGCAAACACGGCTCCCTTAAGTGCTGACGCGGTAACGACAGGTGCCATAAAAAGTCCCTGATAAAAGCTCCTCATCACTCCGAGTGATGCCCCGACCTCTTTGCCGAGTCCCGGGCTTGTGAGCCTCCTTGCGGCATTCTCCACGCATTCCCTTCTTCCGGCTATATATCCCCCTACAGGCGCGAGTCCGCCTCCGGGGTTTTTGATAAGAGAACCGACTGCCATATCAGCTCCCACATCGGTAGGCTCGATCTCCTCCACGAACTCGCCGTAGCAGTTGTCGACCATTATTATGATATCTTTTCTAACGGATCTGATATAGTCAATGCACTCTCCTATCTTCTCAACGGAAAGTGTGCGTCTCGAAGAATATCCCTTTGATCTCTGGATGGCCACAAGCTTTGTATCGGAAGACAGCCTCTCTTTTATCTTTTCAAGATCAAAGTCCCCGTTATCCTTAAGCTCCACCTCATCATAGGTGATGCCGTATTCCCTTAATGATCCCTGAGACGGTCTGATGCCTATCACCTCTTCGAGCGTATCATAGGGTCTGCCCGATACGGAGAGCATATTGTCACCCGGTCTCAGGTTTGACATCAGTGCAAGTGCCAGGGCATGGGTCCCGCAGGTGATCTGAGGTCTGACCAGTGCGGCTTCGGCATGAAAGATATCAGCATACACCCGCTCCAGCGTGTCACGTCCCAGATCGTTGTATCCGTAGCCTGTGCTCCCGGACAGGCAGGCCTCCTGTACCTGCTCCTTATGGAAGGCATCAAGCACCTTAAGCTGACAGAGTTCCGCCATATCGTCTGCCGCCTTAAACCTGTCGTAAAGCCGCTCTTCTGCCCTTGTCGCAAAGTCATACACCTCACGGTCGATCCCTAACGCTTTATAATATTCGTACTTATCCATTCCGCTATCTCCCCGGCATCCTCATACTGTGTCACATCTATCCATGTCACATCCTTCTCACGCCTGAACCATGTGAGCTGTCTTTTCGCAAAATGCCTCGTCTGTTTTTTTATCTCATCTACCGCAGTCTCCAGATCATAACAGCCCTCAAGATGATCATACAGCTGCCTGTATCCGAGCCCCTGCATCGAGGTCATCTCTCTTTTGACCCCCATATCCTTAAGCTTCCTTACCTCCCCGAGAAATCCCGCTCTCATCATGGGATCCACCCTGGTGTCTATCCTTTTGTAAAGGATATCCCTCGGCATAGTGAGCACGATATAGGCTGTGTTATATGCCGGTGCCTTGTTTCTTCCGGCAGCGTTTTTCTCTGACATTTTTTTACCGGTGAGCCTGTGATACTCCAGTGCTCTTATGATCCTTTTCAGGTTGCCGCGGCTTATGGCGGCATATTCGGGATCTGTCTGCTGCAGCATATCCTCCATATGATGTATGCCTTCTTTTTCTGCCAGCTCCTCGAGCTCTCTTCTTATATCAGCGTCTGTCTCACCCTCGGCAAAATCAATGTCATTTATCACTGCCTGGATATAAAAGCCTGTTCCGCCGCATATTATCGGCATATCTCCCGATGAACGTATCCTTTCCATGCTTTGTACTGCCATATCCTTAAAAACAGATACATTGAAGTCATCGGTAGGCTCCAGTACATCTATAAGATGGTGTCTGATCCCCCTTCTTGCATTCTCCGGCAGCTTTGCAGAGCCTATGTCCATGTACCTGTACACCTGCATGGAGTCAGCCGATATCACCTGACCCTTAACGTGCCCGGCAAGCTCCAGCGACACCTCTGACTTTCCTGCCGCTGTAGGACCGGCTATGACAACAAGCTCTGTTCCGTCACTGCCCATATCATACTATCCTTTTGAAGAATTTCTCCAGATCCCTCTCCGTAAACTCCACCATAGTCGGTCTGCCATGCGGACAGTTGTAGGGATTGTCGAGACCAAAAAGCTCCGTCAGCAGCTCATCCGCTTCCATAAGAGAAAGCCTGTCACCGCCCTTGACCGCAGCCTTGCATGACATCTGTGCGAGCCTGTCATGTATCACGGATACGTTTGCGGTATCCTCCTGCATTTCACCGAGCTCATCAATGAGTCCCGTGAAAACATCTCTGTCCTCAAGCTTCATAAAGCCGGAAGGAACCGCCCTTAACACATAATCACTTCCTTCAAATCTCTCAAGCTCAAAGCCCAATGAAGCAAAGGCATCGGCATACCTCTCTGCTGTCTGCTCCTGTCGCGGCGAAAGGGTCAGCATTATCGGAGGATTGATATACTGGGACACCACCTTTTTCTCCCTGTACTCTTTCACAAACCTCTCATACATGACCTTTTCGTGGGCTGCGTGCTGATCTATCATTATCAGCTTATCCTTGTACTCGATCATCCAGTAGGTATCGAATACACATCCGACTATTCTGAAATCAGGCTTATTCTGCGGAGCTATAAGCCTTTCCTCAAAGAGATCCAGCTGTTTTTCTTCTGTCTGCGGAGTTTCCATAACTATCTCATCCGCTGTCTCGCGCACCACCGGCAATGGAGTGCCAACCTCAACAAAAAAGCTGTCTTCTGAGATTTTTTCTGAAGCTTTTAATGCATTTTCGACATGATCGATTATGTTAACTCCAGTATATTTTGCAGGATATCCTGCATCGGCATGGCTTCCTGCATTCCTTGTCTTTTCAAACGGCTCCGGTGCTTCCTTTTCGGGTATATACTCCTCCGCCTTATCAGGTGCCAGCTCCACTCTGCTTAAAAGCTCAGTACCCTTTAATACACTCTCAACCGTACTCTCGATAAAATCATATACCGCCGTACCGAGTGAGAACTTAACCTCGGTCTTTCTTGGATGTACATTCATATCGACCATACCCGGATCAAGTGAAAGAAAGATAAACACAAACGGAAATCTGTGCTGCATAAGGAAGGGCTTGTAGGCTGCCTCCACTGCCTTCTCGAGTATCCTGTCCGTCACTGCGTGACCGTTCACGAAGAATATTTCCTGACTCCTGTTGTTTCTTGCGACAACAGGTCTTGCTATATATCCCGTGACCGACATTCCGTTGTCCGAGCCGGTTACCGAGAGCAGCGCATCGCATATATCCCTGCCGTATACCCTGTAGATATTGTCCTTTACCGAACCGTTGCCGGTGGTCACAAGCTTTGTATCGCTTCCGACTACATATTTGAATGCTATATCCGATCTTTCGATCGCTATCTTCTGGATGAATTCGGTGATATATCCGGTCTCGGTCGTGGCAGTCTTTAAGAACTTCCTTCTCGCCGGGACATGATAAAACAGATTCCTCGCGATGATCGTGGTGCCGTCTCCGCAGCCTATCTCCTCGCAGGAGAGCTCTTTACCGCCATCGATCCTGTACCTTACACCGGTCAGATCAGAGGCTACCTTGGTGATCATCTCCACCTGTGATACTGCCGCTATCGTAGACAGGGCTTCGCCTCTGAAGCCCAGACTCCTTATATCAAACAGATCCTCCGCACTCCTTATCTTACTGGTGGCATGCGGAAGAAATGCTGTCCTCACCTGTTCCTTTTCTATCCCGTGACCGTTGTCAGTCACCCTTATGAAATCGATGCCCCCGCCCTTTATCTCCACTGTAATGGCAGTCGCACCGGCATCTATCGCGTTTTCCGTAAGCTCCTTTACGATCGACAGCGGCCTCTCTATCACTTCACCGGCAGCGATCTTGTTTACGGTCGCCTCATCAAGTACCCTTATCTCCATCTTATCTTCCCTGCTCCCTGTCATTTACGGCTTCCAACGCTTTATCATGCAGTCTGTATAGCGTATTCATGGCATCCATAGGTGTCATTGTATTCACGTCGAGTTTTTTCAACTCAGTGAGTATGTCATCATCATGATTCATATCGAAAAGAGACAGCTGGTTGAGAGTAACATCGTCCGGTCTTTTGTTTCTTTTTGACGGAGATATATGGCTCACCCGTTCCGACACATCCCCTTCCGTAAGCTCCTCTACGATCTCTTTTGCCCTGTCGGTAACACTTTCCGGTACACCGGCGAGATGCGCCACATGTATACCGTATGAGCGGTCCGCTCCTCCGCGTACCACTTTTCTAAGGAATACTACATCATCCCCCGCCTCCTTTACGGCAAAGCAGTAATTCTTCGTACCGTCCACCTTACCCTCAAGCTCTGTGAGCTCATGGTAATGCGTGGCAAAGAGTGTCTTGGCACCGCATTTTTTCTTATCGCTTATGTGCTCTACCACAGCCCAGGCTATGGCAAGACCGTCATAGGTGGATGTGCCTCGGCCTATCTCATCGAGTATTATAAGCGAATCCTTCGTGGCATTTCTTATTATATTGGCGACCTCTGTCATCTCGACCATGAACGTGGACTGTCCGCTGGCCAGATCATCGGATGCCCCCACCCTCGTAAATATACGGTCCACTATGGAAATATTCGCGCTGTCGCATGGTACAAATGAGCCTATATGCGCCATCAGTACTATGAGTGCGGTAAGTCTCATGTATGTCGACTTACCTGCCATATTGGGTCCTGTTATGATCGATATCCTGTTTTCATCCCTGTCAAGGTAGACATCGTTCGTAACAAAGGAATCGTTACCTATCATCCTTTCTACTACCGGATGCCTGCCTCCGTGTATATCTATGATACCTCCGGTGTTTATCTTCGGTCTCACGAACTGATCATGCTCTGCCACATAGGACAGGGAGCATAATACATCAATATAGGCTATGGCTTTTGCAGTCTCCTGCATCCTGCTGATATTGGCTGCAAGCCTGTCCCGCACCTCATTAAACAGAGCTCTCTCAAGTGCTGTGAGTCTTTCCTCGGAGTTAAGCATCTTGTCTTCCATCTCCTGCAGCTCCGGC
>JAGBNR010000068.1 GCA_017634315.1 Lachnospiraceae bacterium | reverse complement strand
TCCTGATACATGCACATGTATTTAGGCATCATCACACGCACATCAAAATATTTTTTGTCGATACACTGCGGCAGAGAACCTACCACATCCGCAAGACCGCCCGTCTTAATAAAGGGCACGCCTTCCGATGCAACGAATAATATGTTTTTCATGGATTTACCCCCTGTCAGAGCCGACACAGTGATCTCAATCCAATGTCGCTCATTACTACCATAGATTGTACGCTACCTTAAGCGTTATCGCAAGAATCTCGGGATACTTTAATCATCTGATGTTATAATAATTTTAATAAGAGAGCCGAGCGCAAGAGAACGCCTTGCCGCCGACTACACAGGTTACAAAAAGTAGCACGTGTCAGCCAGACAGAGAGTGCTACTTTTTATGTACTGCTATAACCAGCGTTACAACTGTACAAAGCATAATTACATTTTACGTTTAAACTCCCTCGCGAGGGCAAGCATTTCACGGGCATTCTCTCTGACGGTATCCGTGACGGCAGAGCCGGACAGCAGCCGTGAGAGCTCATCTACAGGCTCATCGCCTGTCAGCTCCCTCACGGAAGTCTCAGTAGATGTGTCATCAGATGTCTTCTCTATGATGAAATGATGATCCGCCATAGCAGCTATCTGCGGCAGGTGAGTGATGGCTATGACCTGACGTTTCTCCGAAAGTACGGCAAGCTTCTCCGCCACCTTTTCAGCGGTTCGTCCGGATATACCTGTATCTATCTCATCAAAGATAAGCGTGGGTATATCATCGGTATCCGCAAGCACAGTCTTGAGTGCGAGCATGATACGCGACAGCTCTCCTCCGGAGGCCACATCCTCAAGAGGCTGCATGGCTTCGCCTTTATTCAGCGATATCATAAAAGAAACGGTGTCATATCCGTTTGATGTGAATCTGTCTTTATCGGGCACTACATCGATGCTAAACTCAACATTTTCAAAGTTAAGATCGGAAAGTGCCTCCTTCATCTCCTGCTGAAGCTTTGCTGCCGCAGATACTCGTTTCTTTGACAGTACACCGCATGCCTCCGTAAGCTTTACTTTTGAGTCTTCGAGTCTGCTCTTCAGATCCGCAAGGTAGCTGTCATGGTCTTCTATTCTCCCAAGCTCTGCCTGTTTTTTCTCCAGAGCCTCATAAATCTCCTCTATGCTCTTGCCGTACTTTGACTTCAGATGATTGATAAGATCCATCCTCTGCTCTGTTTCTTCATACTCTTCCTCGGAGAAATCCATGCTTCTCAGTCTGTCCCCTATGTCTATGGCTACATCTCCGATAAGAGCCTCTATCTCGGATATCCTGTTAATGATAGCATCTGTTTTTTCATCTATACCCTGTATGCCGGTAAGACCGGAGGATGCTCTGCCTATACAGTCCGAAGCATTTCCGGCAGAGTTTTCGGACAATGCTCCCAGAGCATCCGAGAGACTCTCAGCTATCTTCCTGGCGTTCTTCATCAGATTGTAACGCTCCTCGATCTCCGTATCCTCTCCCGGTTTCAGCCCCGCCTCTTCTATCTCCATCACTTCAAAGCGCAAAAGATCCTCTCTTCTTTTCAGCTCATCCGGATCGGATACATCCTCCTCCAGCTCTTTCATAAGCTCTTTGTAGTTTACATAATACTTCTCAACCTTAAGCAAGGGCTCTGCTACACCCTCCCCCGCATAACGATCCAGGATCGCACAGAGATTCCTTTTTGACAAAAGCCCCATCTGATCCCGCTGCCCGTGTATGTCTATAAGTGCGGAAGCGGCTTTTTTCAGTACGGAAGCATTGACGGTGTCGCCGTTTATCCTTGCGGTACTCCTACTCTCCTTAAGCTTCCTGGCCATTATCACCAGACCATCGTCTTCGATCTCTATGCCAAGATCCCTCATCATCGCGCCTTCACGCTCCGACTCTGCCTCAAATACAAGCTCGACCGAGGCTTCGTCTTCACCGTGGCGTACTATACTGCCCGATGCCTTGCCTCCAAGTGCAAGCTCTACAGAGCCTATGACAAGCGATTTACCCGCCCCTGTCTCTCCGGTTATGACATTCAGCCCCTCACCGAAGCTTATCTCTGCTTCTCTTATAAGGGCAAGATTCTTTACTTTTTCACTTAAGAGCATATCTCTCCTTTAGCATGCAAGCCCTGCCGCATACCGTGCGGAATGCCATATAGCGGCTTAGGGCACACCTTATACTTTATCTGCAAATTTATTGTGGAGTACGTTCAGAAAGCTGTCATCATGAAGCCTCACGATACGTGCGACCTTGTCAGATCTTGTGATCCTGACCCCGCCCGTCACGGGAAGTATGCACTTTTCGCGTCCGTCAAAGGACACCGCCGTATCCTTCTCTCCCGTGGATATGAATATCTCATCGTCTGAGGACAGTACTATCGATCTGGAATTCAGTGTATGCGGACATATCGGTGTGATGATGAAAAGCCTTGACCCCGGCTCGACAATAGGACCTCCCGCAGAAAGCGAATATGCCGTTGAACCCGTCGGGGTACTGACTATAATACCATCAGCGCGATAGCTTTTCAAGAACTTTCCGTTTACCGACACCCTATAGTCTATCACCCGCATATACCCGCTGCGGTGGACCACTATATCATTCAGCGCACTGTCCCGGCTAAGGCTGCCTGCCGGACCTCCCGTCACAGCGGATACCCCGGTGCCTCCGCCGTCTTTATCGGAAAAGTTTTCAATGATATCTCCTGTTATCATCATTCTCTCATCCTCCGTATACCTGTCTTCGATGAGAGCCTGCAGCGACGGAATGATGGCATCTCTTTCCACATCCGTGAGATACCCCATATGTCCCATGTTTATGCCAAGCATAGGTATATCAAGCTCCGCAAGATCCCTTGCCGCCTGTATCATGGTACCGTCTCCGCCGAGCACCAGTATGCACTCCGTATCCTCGGGTATGGAATCCGCCTCGGTATATATATCATTCTCACTTTTTTCGGATATGTGTGTCTTAAAGGAACAGCCTTTGCCGGCAAGAAATGTCTCCACCTCTTTTGAAGCCTGCAGCCCCTTGTCCCTTGTAGGATTTACTATCAGATAAAATTTCTTCATTTATCGAGCTCCTCATGTGCCGCGGCAACGACAGCTTCAGCTGACACAGGATCAAAACCATCCGCAGCATCTCCCCTGCCAAGATACATCAGATATTCGATATTGCCCTCGGGTCCCTTTATCGGTGAGTACGTCAGTCCCGCTATCTTAAAGCCGTTGTCTCCGGCATACCCGATACACGCTTCCACTACCTCTATATGTACTGCCGGATCACGTACCACGCCCTTTTTCCCGACCTTTTCCCTGCCGGCCTCAAACTGCGGCTTTATAAGACAGACCATCCGGGCATCATCCGAAAGAATATCCGCTGCCGCCGGAAGTATCTTTGATAGCGAAATGAAGGATACATCCACGGAAGCAAAGTCCGGTCTGTCAGCTATATCATCCCGTGTAAGATATCGAAAATTCGTCTTCTCCATACATATGACGCGCTCATCGGATCTTAGGCTCCACGCGAGCTGTCCGTATCCTACATCTACCGAATAGACCCTGCAGGCTCCATTCTGCAGCATACAATCGGTAAAGCCTCCGGTAGAAGCTCCTATATCCATGCAGATGAGCCCATCCAGACTGATCCCGAACACGTCGATCGCCTTTTCAAGCTTCAGTCCGCCGCGACTCACATATCTCGGCCTGTCTCCCCTGTATTCTATTCGGCATTCCGATGCAAACTGACTGCCGGCCTTATCCTCCCTTACACCGTCAACATATACCAGACCTTCCATTATCATGGCCTTGGCTTTCTCTCTGGATGATGCCATACCCCTTTCGGTAAGCAGGACATCCAGACGTTTTCTGTCACTCATCCGTATCCCTGTCCGGTGCCATGTCCTTTAGCTCCCGGGCACTGACTACAGCCTCTACTCCCGACAGCACTCTCCTGTCTCTCGCG
>JAGBNR010000067.1 GCA_017634315.1 Lachnospiraceae bacterium | reverse complement strand
TTAACCGCAGATGCTATGATGAGGATCTGCGACAGTTCAGGGAAGGTGTGCTTGCGGATGATTTCGTGCTTTTCTCCATAGATGTGAACGGTCTTAAGAGGGTGAACGATACGAAGGGTCACGCCGCAGGAGATGAGCTGATAAAGGGAGCTGCCGACTGTCTTGTATTGTCTATCGGAAACAAGGGAAAGGTGTACAGGACCGGAGGAGATGAATTTATGGCGGTAGTGCATACCGACAATCCCGAGAAGATCCGTGCCGGGATAATGGAAAAGGCGACCGAATGGCACGGGGTCTACACCGATGAGATAACCATGTCGATAGGCTATGCCGCGCACGGCGACTATCCGGGAGCATCCATCGATGATCTGGAGCATACGGCGGATGCCGATATGTATGCGGAGAAGGACAGACATTACAGGGAGCGCGGCATAGAAAGGAGACAGCATTGAATAAACCGATCTGCTTTTACAGATGGAAGATCAGAGTAAGCGAAAAAAAGGGAATAGACCGAAGCATAAGATAGGGGTATAATCCATAGTTGGTGTCGTTAGCTTCCTGAGGTGAAGATGCAGAAAGGGATAAACACATGAGTGATACAAGCAGATATATCAGTCCGCTGTCCGAGAGATACGCAGGAAAGGAAATGCAGTATATATTCTCGGAGGACAAGAAGTTTACTACCTGGAGGAAGCTCTGGATAGCTCTGGCGGAGACCGAGAAGGAGCTGGGACTCGATATAAGCGATGAGCAGATAGAGGAGATGAAGGCTCATGCGGATGATATCAATTATGATGACGCAAGAGCGAGAGAGAAGGAGGTCCGTCATGATGTGATGAGTCATGTATATGCCTACGGCAAACAGTGCCCGAAGGCTGCAGGCATCATCCATCTGGGAGCCACCTCCTGCTATGTGGGTGATAATACGGACATCATCATAATGAATGATGCGCTTACCCTTGTTAAGAAAAAGCTTGTAAATGTGATAGCAAAGCTTTCGGAGTTTGCCGATAAATACAAGAGCCTGCCCACGCTGGGTTTCACCCACTTTCAGCCTGCACAGCCTACGACTGTGGGAAAGAGGGCATCGCTATGGCTGCAGGAGTTTCTCATGGATCTGCATGATCTTGAGTATGTACAGGGCTCGCTCAGACTGCTCGGATCAAAGGGGACTACGGGTACACAGGCGTCATTTCTGGAGCTCTTTGAGGGCGATCAGGACAGGGTAGATAAGCTTGATCCGATGATAGCTGAGAAGATGGGCTTTGATGCGTGCTATCCGGTATCGGGACAGACCTACTCACGAAAGGTCGATACGAGGGTGCTGAACGTGCTCGCGGGTATCGCCGCTTCATCTCACAAAATGTCAAATGATATCAGACTCTTGCAGCATCTTAAGGAGGTGGAGGAGCCTTTTGAGAAATCACAGATTGGCTCGTCTGCGATGGCCTATAAGAGAAACCCCATGAGATCCGAGAGGATAGCGTCTCTTTCGAGATATGTGATGGCGGACACCATGAATGCTCATGTGACATCCTCGGTACAGTGGTTTGAAAGGACTCTCGATGACTCTGCCAATAAGAGGTTGTCTGTTCCGGAGGCGTTCCTTGCGGTAGACGGGATACTTACTCTCGACATGAATGTGGTGGATGGTCTCGTGGTATATGAAAAGGTGATCAAAAAGCATCTGATGGCGGAGCTGCCCTTCATGGCTACAGAGAATATCATGATGGACTGTGTGAAAAAGGGCGGTAACAGACAGGAGCTGCATGAGAGGATAAGAGAGCTCTCCATGGAGGCAGGACGACATGTAAAGGAAGAGGGGCTGGACAATGATCTGCTGGAGCTCATTGCCGCGGATGAAATGTTCGGAGTATCACTTGATGAGCTGGAGGCCAATCTCGATCCTGCAAAGTATATCGGCTGCGCTCCGCATCAGGTGGAGAGGTTTATAAACGAGGATGTGAAGCCGGTGCTCGACAGGTACAGCGACCTGCTCGGAGCCGAGGCTGAGGTTACGGTATAAATAGGTGACTATTTAAAGCCGCAATATGCGCTTGCCGCAGGTTGCGTGCGAAAACATCATGGCTGAAGAGAGGAAACAAGGAAATGGTCAAGGCGATAGTAGGTGCGAACTGGGGAGATGAGGGAAAGGGCAAGATCACTGACGTACTTGCCGAGGATGCGGATATAGTCGCGCGTTTTCAGGGCGGCGCGAATGCGGGACATACGATAAAGAACAGATACGGCAAATTTGCTCTTCATACCTGTCCGTCCGGAGTCTTCAACGAGAATGTGACAAACGTCATAGGAGCCGGGGTGGCACTTGATGTGATGAAGCTTAAGAATGAAGTGGATGACATCGTATCAAAGGGAGTGCCGAGACCGAAGATACTGATATCCGACAGGGTGCAGCTTCTCATGCCGTATCATGTGTTGTTTGATGTATGCGAGGAGGAGAGGCTGTCCGGTAAGGCTTTCGGTTCCACGAAGAGCGGCATAGCCCCGTTTTATTCGGATAAGTATGCCAAGAAGGGGATACAGGCATGTGATCTTTTTGACGAGGCATATCTTAAGGAGAGGCTCGAGGATATATGCACACTTAAAAACGTGATGCTCACGGGGCTCTATCACAAGGAGCCGCTTGATCCTGGAGAGGTCTTTGAGACCTGTATGGAGTACAGGGATATCATTGCTCCCTATCTGACAGATGTGAGTCATTTCTGTACGGAGGCACTGAGGGATGGCAGGACTATATTGCTGGAGGGGCAGCTCGGATCGATGAAGGACCCTGACAACGGCATATATCCCATGGTCACGTCTTCATCACCCATAGCTTCTTACGGCGCGGTGAGTCTGGGTATAGCACCTCATGAGATAAAGAAGATAATAACGGTATCAAAGGCGTATTCATCCGCTGTCGGTGCAGGTGCCTTTACTTCCGAGATATTCGGGGATGAGGCGGAGCAGCTGAGACGCAACGGCGGTGACGGAGGAGAGTACGGAGCGACTACCGGCAGACCCAGGAGAGTGGGCTGGTACGACTGTGTGGCAAGCAGATACGGATGCAGGGTGCAGGGCACCACCGATGTGGCATTTACCGTCGTCGATGCACTCGGCTATCTGGATGAGATACCGGTATGCGTAGACTATGAGATAGACGGCAGGACAGTGCATGAGTTTCCGAATCCGAGAGATCTGGAGCGTGCGAAGCCCGTGCTTACGACGCTTCCCGGATGGAAGTGCGATATACGCGGAATAAAGACCTTTGATGAGCTTCCCGAAAACTGCAGGAATTATATCCTTTTCATTGAGAAGGAGCTGGGATATCCGATCACCATGGTCTCCAACGGACCTGCGAGAGAGGATATGATCTACAGATAAAGCCGGCTGACATGAGGGCACTCAAAAACATCATACTCTATATCGTAATGCCTGCGGTTATCATGTATCTCTTTGAGGCATATACACACAATCCGTTTAAGAGGATGTACCCCGGCATACAGCTCCTGAACATATGTCTTTTTATTCTTATCAATACCTGTCTTTTTTTCATGACGGGAAGGCTCAGGACAGCTCTTCATATCATGGCTGTGGTATTTATGATACTCGGACTTACGGAGTATTATCTGGTAGAGTTTCGCGGAGTGACGCTGCTGCCGTGGGATCTGGGATCACTAAAGACTGCGGCGGAGGTCGCGGGTGGCTATGATTATATCCCGGGCAGGAGAGCCATACTCTGTATAGCAGGCTTTGTCATCATATATATCATAGGCTTTGCCGCAGACCTTACCGTAGGCAGGGCTTATATGCTGCGTGCGGCAGGCACGGCGGCTTCTGTTCTTCTTATCATACTTTATACCTGTCTGGTGCAGATGGAGCCCGTACAGCGTTCGTTCGGCTTTTATACCAAGCT
>JAGBNR010000066.1 GCA_017634315.1 Lachnospiraceae bacterium | reverse complement strand
TGAACTGTACATAATGTTACCTCCTTGAATATTTAGTTATGTTGAGATCGTTGATGAGTTACCTTGAATTGAATGTTATGAATGATACAGATTTGCAGTTTGCTGCTTGTAGTCTGAATGCTTTATGCAGGCAGCTCCGCAGGCTTGCATATGGTTTTTGCGAAGTACTATCGAACTTCGTTATGTCAGTTATAAAGTGCTCAAAGACAGGGGCAAAAGTACAGGGATGTACTTTTGAACCGCAAGCAGCATGGATGCTGCTTTGCGGTGACCCGTCACTCTTTACTGTATATATAGCACTTTGTTACTGACATAGAAGTGAGATAACTACGAGCAACAAACTATATGCAAGACCGCAGAGCCATCGGAACTGTCTTTAAAAAAATACGGAAAATGCTCAGATCAGAGATTTATACCCGCGCGCTTGAGGGCATCCCTGTCAATGACATTACGATTATCCATCGTCTTCATGATATCCTTGATGGCAAGATCCCCGTATATCATCTTCTGCCCGAGATCAATAATGGTATTGTCGGCAAAAGAAAGAATGATGGGTTCAAGGACATTATATCTGTTTTCGGTGATGACAAGTCCCTTGTCACCGTTGGTAAGCTCGACACTGGTACCCGGTGTGAGCAGATTGATACTGTCTATAAGTGCCTGCGTCATATCCGGATCAAAGAAATCTTCATGCTCCATGAGAAATCTGACGGCAGATACCTCAGAGCTCGGCTCACCCACATTGCTCATGGCAGTCATGTTATCAAATACACGCGCGATCGCGAGCACCTTTGAGCCCACGACCGGCTTTTTTATATTATGCTCCTCACCCCTGTCAAACGCATTCAGCATCCTCGTAGACTGTGATACCATGCGTCCTATTGACGGAGTAGAAAGAAACACCGCATCAATGATGCTCTCTCCGCGCTTTTTGCACTCATATATGATCCTCTTATCGTCATCGGTCTTTTCGTCTTTCTGTCTTATCTCATCGGGTATGTCGAGCCTCCCGACTCCGTGAACCAATGCCGCTGTCACGATCTCATTCTGCTCCGAAAGCTTTACATTGAGCTTGTGCGTGATCATAGCACTGAGCATGGCGACATTCAGTGAATGCTTCGCTATCTCGTCTTCCTTGCTTCTCAGATTCTGTACGAAATTGATCTTGTGATCGAGCCTGCCGTATCCCTTTATCACGGAGGCTGCAAGATTAGCGATATTTTTTATACGTCCATTGTCATGAAGCTCCTTCAGCTCATCCTCGATGGCAAAGCTTGTCACCATCTGGAACCTCTCGAACTCCACATCATCCTCTGTCATCGGCGGCAGCGGCTCCGCAGGCTCAAGGATATATAAACCTATGATACCGAAGTTCTTCACACTCTCTATGCCCTGCACAGTCAGCTTGGAGTCCCTCTCATACAGCAACACACCCTTTCTGTTATAAATGGGCTTTGCAAGTCTCATACCGGTCTTAAGGTTCTCCTGCCGCACGAAGATCATGTGAAACTTCCTCCCGAGCTCAAAAGCTTCTCAAACTCATCAGTAGGTATGGGCTTCGAATAATAATAACCCTGCGCTATATCGCATCCGGCATCTCTCAAAAACTCTGCCTGTTCCCTGGTCTCCACTCCCTCGGCTACGACCTTCATGCCGAGCTCCTTGGACATCTTTATGGAGTTGGCCACTATTATCTTACCTCTGTTGGTATCTATGACCTCATCAATAAAGAACCTGTCTATCTTTATGACATCGACCGGCGCATCCTTCAGCATGTTAAGAGAAGAATATCCCGACCCGAAATCATCCATCTCGATCGTAAAGCCCTTTTCCTTCAGTCCTGACATCACACCGTAGAGTGACTTGGTATCCTCGGTAAAGAGGGTCTCCGTGATCTCAAGCTCAAGCCTGCCGGGATCTATCCGATACTTTTCGACCAGAGCCGTTAGATCAGCCACCAGATCAGTATTACCTATATGAAGTCTCGATATATTGACGGAAATCGGTAAATCTATACCAAGCTCCGCCAGCCTGCCGAGATACTTTGTACTCTCTTCCCACATAAATTCATCTATCTGCTTGATGAATCCGTTTGATTCAAACAAAGGAAGGAAATCTCCCGGCATCCTGAGTCCCTTGGTGGGATGCATCCACCTGACAAGTGCCTCCGCTCCGCATATCTTACCGGTCTTAAGAGCCACCTTAGGCTGCAGATACATGATAAACTCATGTCTGTCCATGGCGATCTGCATCTCGCTCTCCATCTCCGCCAGCTTATTCTGCTTCACGCGGATATTGTCATCATAGACATCAAAGTTTGTCAGCGTATTACCCTTGATATTCTTCTTCGCAAGCCTCGCCCTGTCACACATCAGCCTGACAGTGATACTCCTGTCCTCTATCTTATAGATACCGTAGCTGAGCGTGGAGCCGCATCTGGTAGCCTCCTCCACATGATAGTTGAGTGTGAGCTTTTCGATATAATCAAGTATCTCATGCTCCTCATCATACTCAAACAGTATGGAGAACATATCCGCCTGATATCTCGCAGCTATACCGTCCCACGGAAGCGAGGAATGTATCACCCTCCCCAGCTCTCTCAGGCACTTATTGCCTGCTTCCACGCCAAACCTGTCATTGATGATACGGAACCGGTCGATATCCACGGAAATGATCGCAAATTTACTGTCCGGCTTCATGAGGATGCGCTCTTCCGTATTCTTATAAAACCTCTCACTGTTGCAGAGTCCGGTCAGCGAATCAAAGTCCGCTCTGAACTCCAGCTCCGCCTTTATCTCCATTTCGGTATTCACGTCCTGTATACAGCCCGTGATACGCGCCAGCGAATTACCTATGCCCATCAGAGCCTGTACCGTGAGAGTAAACCACAGCGCGACCCCGTATTTATTCATCAGTCTTATCGTGATCTCATGAGTATCGCTTCCTGCCTTGACACGCTTCAGGAAGTCATCATACTTGCCTCTGTCATCCGAATGAGGCACCAGCCCCTCAAGCAGAGACCACTCATCGCTCAGCATGTTGTCATTTACATCAAACATACTCTCAAAGGTGGTGCTCAGATAGTAATCCTTATCGGCTGCATCATACTCAAAGACATATATGCCGGTCAGCTCATTGACATGCTCGGAACGCTCGAAATTCTTTGCAAGCTCGTTCCTTGCCTGATTATCGCTCTTGATATCCATGTAGCGTCTGCTCGCCACATAGTCCTGCACTATATCATGCGACAGCTCGTTTATGTCTCTTGCGATAAGATACACTCTGTCGTCTTCAAATACCGCGTTTATCGAATACCAGTGATATGTACCGTCCTGATACAGCAGTCTGACCTTACTGTCTATCATATCGCGTCCGATATGTGAAGCCTCCTCGAGTCTCGACGGACTCGATGCAAACATGAAATCCTCCCGGTCATCGGGATAAACCACATGATTTATGAAGTATTCCCTTACCGCCTCATAATTCTTGACTCTCTTATCCACCATTGAGAGGATATTCTCCTCTCTCATACGGATACAGTTCATAGTGGACAGATCTATCTCCCATATGACATCCTGTATCTTCTGCATAGCCTTGTTGTAGTTTTTTGTGGATTCATTGAGAGCATCCAGCTGCTTGGAGATATCGTCCTTTGTCGCGGCAACGATATAGACCTTTATATTGTTTCTCATGCGCAGGCGGGTCGTCCTGGTAGGTACATTCCTGCGCAGTCCCGGTGAATACACCTCCGAGTCAATCGATGAGGCATCACCCTCAAACAGCTTCAGCGGACAATCCTCACACTGTGCATTGCTCTCCATCAGCAGCTGATAACAGTATCCGAGGCTCTCTCCGGGTATCCTCTCCGCCAGCGCGTTGTTCTTATACAGAAGGTGCATCCTCTCATCCACCGCATATGCCCAGGTCTTTATGGGATCCAAGATATTCTGCACCAGCTCCACATCATGAAGAGATACATTCTTGCCTACAAACTGCTCTTCATCCTTTAGCTTTTCGGAAAAGAGCGCGTATGTGTTCTTATGCTTATTTACGGAGAAAGCCAGAGCCTCCGAAGCCTTCATGTACAGCTCCGCGATGTTCAGCTTATCATCATGCTTTACGGAGGATACTCCTATCGAGACTACCTCTTTAAGATTCTCGCTGTATGCGCCCCACGATATCCTCAGAGAAGAAATGATGGAAGAAGCTCTGTCACAGAGTATCATCTCGTCCTTTATCCCGAGAAGATATGCGAAGATAGTGTCGTCTCCTCCCTTAGCCACCACATCTGAGCCTCTGAGCACACCCTGTACTACGGAAAGCGCATTGGCAAATGCTTCATCAGCCTTGTCTCTGCCTTCCTTTACCGAAAGCGACCTGTAATCGGTGAGTCTTATGATAAAAAGATTGGCGACATCATATATCGGTATCTCATTTAAGAAATCCTGCAGCTTATAAAAGAAATCTATCCTGTCGGATCCCGAATCAGCCTCTATCCTCTCGATCGCCCCTGATACGCATCCGTCCTTATTCGCAGTGACCTCTGTCTGAAACCACGAGAAATCACCGGCACGATCCAGAAAACGCAGATATGTGAAATTCCTGTGTGAAAGATCATATTCCTGAGTGAAAAACAAGATGGCCCGCTTGCAATCGTCCGCGTGAACCTTTGCTCCGAACTCTATATTACCTACGAAAGGCATCAATGTACTATCTACAGGCAGTACATCCATGACAGAATTGTCAAAGACCATCCTGTCCTCAGCCCGATAGTACTTAAAAGAAACCCTCATATATTCTCCTCCGAAAGCTATATTTAGTATTTTATTATGTTTTACGTTAATTAGCAACAGTCAGAAATAATTCACCGAATTTCGCTCGGTTTGCTTCGACACGCGTATGACACATCTGTGACATTTGTAAAAATATCACTGTGTTATTCTTCTCTGAACTATAAATTCTTACCGGGAGCATTGGATATTGGCCAAGAGCAGTATACCTTTCGAAGAGGTATATAACGAAAACTTCTCTTATGTTTATAACTATATTTATATGCGCATCATGCACAGAGAAACGGCAGAGGATCTGTGCAGCCAGACTTTTCTCAATGCTTTCTCACATTATGGCTCCTATGATGAGAGCAAGGCCGGAGTGAGGACCTGGCTCTGCACCATAGCCCGCAACCTTACGACCAATTACCTCACGAGCAGCAGCGTAAGACTTGCTGCCCCTCTTGATGATGATACGGATCACCTGTCACTTTCATATACGGATGATTATGAAGTATTTAATGAGCCTGCGAATAAAGAAGTCGCAAGACTCCTCTCCCTGCTTGACGATGACTCGAGAGAGCTTCTGTCCCTGCGTTACGGACTGGAGCTTTCAATATCCGATATCGCATCCACCTACGGCATCACGGAAAATGCCGTCCGCAAGCGCATTAAAAAGGCTCTGACCAAATGTCTGTCCTATACTGAGGGTCGCGATCTGTCGGATTTCATCTGACCGTTTTCAGGACAGCTCCCTGCATAACCGGCACTTAGGAGCTGTGCAGCAGATACTCCGAGAGAACCATATTGGATACATCGATCCCTCTGTCACTAAGAGCGATCCTGCCATTTTCACAGGACATAAGCCCCTGCGAGGTATGCCTTTCTATCACCTCTCCGTATATATCCCATATATTGCGACCAAATGCATTCAGAAAATCCTCCTCCGACACACCGCGTATCTCCCTGAGTCCGAGATACATAAACTCCTCCATGCCGGATTTCTCATCTATGCTCCTGTCCTCGGCATGCTCCGCGCCCGGTGCCTCAAGATATGAGCTGATATCACTTGTATTGGTATATCTGCGTCCTCCGACAAATGAAGCGGCTGAGATCCCGAAGCCCGCATATTCTCTTCTTTCCCAGTATCTCAGATTGTGTCTGCATCTGTAGTCACGCGCTCCGCTCCTCCTTGCATAGTTGGATATCTCGTATCTGTCGTAGCCTTTATCCGACAGGTACTCCTGTGTAAGCTTATAAAGCCTGTAGGTCTTCTCCTCTCCCGGCAGGCAGAGTCTGTCCTCTCCCATGTCATAAAAGGGAGTACCCTCCTCAATGATCAGTGAATATGCCGAAATGTGTTCGGGATAAAGAGCTGTGACACTATCTATGGTCTTGATAAGAGATGCTTCGGTCTGACAGGGTATGCCGGTCATTATATCGACATTTACATTCCCTATACCCGCTTCCTTTACTATGTCGTAGGATCTCAGAAAATCTTCCATGACATGTATCCTACCGAGTGCCCTGAGCTCCTTATCCGATGCCGACTGCAGCCCGATGCTCGCCCGGTTTACACCTGCCCTTACATATCCCCTGATCTTATCCGGTGTGACCGTGCCCGGATTCATCTCCACAGTGATCTCCGCAGCCCCGGATATATCCGAGGCTCTGCTTATACTGTCGAGTATGGACGCTATGGCAGCTTCATCCAGCAGACTCGGCGTACCGCCTCCGATATAAACGGATACGATATCTCTCCCTGCCATGATACTCCCGCTCTCGTCTATCTCCTGCAGGAGAGCCGACACATATCTGCCGCGCACCTCTTCAGATGCCGCAAAAGAGTTAAAGTCGCAGTATAGACATTTCCTCACACAGAAAGGTATATGGACATATACGGATATATCTCCGGCATCGGATCTACTCTTCATCGAGCCTAAGCACAGACAGAAACGCCTCCTTCGGTACCTCTACGGAGCCTATCTGTCTCATCTTCTTTTTACCCTCCTTCTGCTTCTCGAGCAGCTTTTTCTTTCTGGTGATATCTCCGCCGTAGCACTTGGCAAGCACATCCTTGCGCACCGCTTTCACGGTCTCTCTCGCTATCACCTTGCCGCCTACGGCTGCCTGTATGGGTATCTCAAAAAGATGTCTCGGTATCTCTCCCTTGAGCCTCTCGCACATCTTCGAGCCTCTCTCGTAAGCAGAGCCTTTAAACACGATAAAAGAAAGTGCATCCACATATTCCTTATTGATGAGTATATCGAGCTTTACAAGCTCGGACTTCACATATCCCTTCATCTCATAGTCAAAGCTCGCATAGCCTCTCGACCTTGATTTTAGGGCATCAAAGAAGTCATATATTATCTCATTCAGCGGCAGGTCATACTTGAGCAGTACTCTGGTCTCCTCTATATACTCCATGCCCGTCTGCACACCTCTTCTCTCCTGGCAGAGCTTTATGATGGCTCCGAGATACTCTGTGGATACCATGATCTCCGCGGATACGACAGGCTCCTCCATGTACTCTATCTCCGAGGGCTCCGGAAGATTGGATGGGTTGGTAAGCTCTATCATCTCACCGTCCGTTTTATAGACCCTGTATACCACTCCGGGTGCAGTGGTGACGAGCTCAAGGTCATACTCTCTTTCCAGTCTCTCTGTCACTATATCAAGGTGAAGCAGACCAAGAAAGCCGCATCTGAATCCGAAGCCTAATGCCAGAGAGGTCTCCGGCTCAAACGTCAGCGATGCGTCATTAAGCTGCAGCTTTTCCAGAGCATCCCTGAGATTGGGATAGTCTCTTGTATCCGCAGGATATACACCGCAGTAGACCATCGGATTTACCTTCTTATATCCCGGCAATGCTTCATCACACGGATCGGCCGCGGAGGTGACGGTATCACCTACTCTGGTCTCTCTCACATCCTTTATTGAAGCAGTGAAATATCCCACCATACCCGCAGACAGCTCATCACACGGTATGAACCTGCCTGCGCCGAAGTAGCCTACCTCGACCACCTCCTCCTCTGTCCCGTTTGCCATAAATCTGATACGGTCTCCGGGACGCATGGTGCCGTCAAATACACGCATGAAGACAATGACTCCCTTGTACGGATCATACAGTGAATCAAATATCAGGCACTTAAGAGAAGCCTCTGATGACCCTCCGGGCGCAGGGATCTTTTCGACTATTGTCTCCAATACCTGATCTATCCCGAGTCCGGCTTTAGCCGATATCCTCGGAGCATCGAGTGCCTCTATGCCTATCACATCCTCTATCTCCCGCGCCACTCTGTCCGGATCGGCGGACGGCAGGTCTATCTTATTAAGTACGGGAAATACATCCAGATCATGATCCATGGCAAGATATACATTAGCGAGAGTCTGTGCCTCCACGCCCTGTGATGCGTCAACTACCAGCACTGCTCCGTCACATGCCGCGAGAGATCTTGACACCTCATAGTTAAAATCCACATGTCCGGGAGTATCGATCAGATTGAAGATATACTCCTCTCCGTTTTTTGCCTTATACACCGTGCGCACCGCCTGTGACTTTATGGTGATGCCGCGCTCGCGCTCGAGATCCATATTGTCGAGCACCTGATCCTGCATCTCACGCTCAGTGAGCAGTCCCGTCATCTCGAGTATCCTGTCGGCAAGCGTAGACTTGCCGTGATCTATATGCGCTATAATGCAGAAATTTCTTATATGATCCTGAGCTGTTTCCATACATCCCTTTCTTTTAAAAAATATAAAATAAGCGACGACCGGAAACGGCCGCCGCATAATAATTAAGCTATACGTCTCAATCCATCTTGTTCACTGCCTTGGTCAAGCGTGAAACCTTCCTTGAAACATTATCCTTATGATAAACACCCTTGGAGCCGGCTCTCTCTATAGTTGAGATAGCTGCTCTGAGTGCCTCTCCTGCAGCCGTCTTATCCTTTGACTCGACAGCCTCACGTACCTTCCTTACGGAAGTCTTGACTGCGGAACGGACTGACTTATTTCTCTCGGCTCTCTTTGCGCTTGTCTTGATCCTCTTCTTTGCGGATTTAATGTTTGCCATGCTACACCTCCTATCCTTTAAGATATCATATTCTCCAAGATGACAGTCGGAATCGCTTCCGTACACGGCCTGGCATCGAAGACAACATATTTAATGTGTCGGGTCGGACACACTCGGTTATTATAATTAATCCCCACGTCCCTTGTCAACATTAACTTTTCCAGAGGAGTCAGTCAATACAGTGTGGAAAATATCATTGTGTTAGACTATAATCAGTTTGCCGATAAACGTTTGATTGATCAGAAAGGACTTAGCCACTATGCAAAGAACACGCCGGCATTTTCCACCACAGCATTGTCCGGCAGCCAGATCGTTTACAGTTTTGGTCCTAACCTCGATTGTCCTGCCTCTGCTGGTATCCTGCGGTGCTAAGGGATCTGAATATGATTCATCACAGAATGCAGCGGCTGTCTCTTCCGGACCTGAATACACCGAGTACACGGATCTCAGCGGCAAAACCGTTTCTATGCTTACCGGAGCACCATTTGAAGAGCTGGTTTTAAGTAAGGTGCCGGATGTTGGAGAATTCACCTTTTTTAGCGGTATGCCGGATATGATCCTGGCATTGAAATCTCAAAAAACCGACGCGGTTCTCAACAATAACGCCATAGCATCTCTGGCAGTCAATAGAAATGCTGATCTCGAGCTGTTCCCGCAGAGCCTGAAGGATGGTGTATTTGGTTTTGCCTTTGATAAGGGATCTCCGGACAGGGAGAAATGGCAGGCGGCCTATGATACTATTTCCGAGGAAACAAAGCAGGCTCTCTGGGACAAGTGGACCGGCTCAGATGAAAGTGCCAAGGTTATGCCTGCCCAGGACTGGCCCGGGAAAAACGGTACAATAACGGCGGCGGTATGCGACACCCTGGAGCCTATGTCTTATACCGGAGAAGGCGGCGAGGTAAAGGGCTTTGATGTGGAAATGATCTTGCTGATGGCAAAAGAGCTTGACGTACATGTGGATTTCAAAGCAATGGAATTCGCTGCGATCATATCCTATGTGCAGTCAGGAAAAGCACTGCTGGGTGCCGGCTCCATAATCGTTACCGATGAGAGAAAGCAGGCTGTGGACTTCGTAGAATACTACCCTGCTGCTTTTATGCTTATCGTACGGGCTTCACATCCCGGAAATGAACACAGCCTGTTTGCGCCTGTAACAGACAGCTTTGAGAAAACCTTTATCCGGGAAAACCGCTGGGAGCTTTTCCTTCAGGGAATCGGAACCACGTTGCTGATCACGGTACTATCCATCATCTTTGGTACGATCCTCGGATTTGTCGTATTTATGCTCTGTCGGAACGGAAACCCTGTTGCCAATGCGATCACCCGATTTCTGGTATGGCTGGTAGAGGGCATGCCGGTGGTGGTTTTGCTTATGATCCTTTACTATATCATCTTTGGTAAGGTATCCGTTTCCGGTACATTCGTATCGGTTATCGGCTTTACCCTCCTGTTTGGCGCACAGATATACACCATGGTAAAGGGAGGTGTCGCCACCGTGGACAAGGGACAGCTCGAAGCTGCCTATTCACTGGGATACACGGATAAGAAAGCCTTTTTCCGGATAGTGCTGCTCCAGGCACTTCCACACATCATGCCTACCTACAAGGGACAGATCAAAGCACTTATCAAGGCAACTGCCATTGTGGGCTATGTGGCAGTGCAGGATCTGACCAAAATGGGCGATATTGTCCGGAGCCGCACCTATGAAGCATTTTTTCCGCTGATCTCCGTGGCAATTATATATTTTGTCCTGACGGCAATCTTGACGTTTTTCGTAAACCGGCTTGAGCTGTGTATCGATCCCAAAAAAAGAAAAAGTCTGTCAAAGGGAATGAAAATAAATGATCGAACTTAAGCATTTGGAAAAAAAGTATGAAGATATCACACCGCTCAAGGATGTGAGTACTGTCATTAACGACGGTGATGTGATTTCGGTAATAGGTCCCTCGGGAGAAGGAAAATCGACCCTGCTGCGCTGCATCAATATGCTGGAGCGGCCAACGGGAGGTCAGATACTGTTTGACGGAGTTGACATCACCGATCCGAAATACGACGTAACACTGGCGCGTCGCAGAATGGGCATGGTATTTCAGTCCTTCAATCTGTTCGGTCACCTTACGGTTATTGAAAATCTGATGCTGGCTCCGATGGATATTCTTAAAAGGTCTAAGCAGGAAGCCTATGAAACCGGCATTGCGCTTTTGAAGCGTGTCGATCTGGCAGGGCGCGAGCACCAATACCCCGACCAGCTCTCAGGCGGCCAAAAACAACGTGTCGCCATCGCCAGAGCCCTTGCAATGGACCCGTCCGTAATTCTGCTGGATGAGCCTACCAGTGCCCTTGATCCCGCCATGGTGGGTGAGGTACAGACAGTAATCCGCGATATGACCGGAATGGGTAAGACAATGATGATCGTGACTCACGAAATGAGCTTTGCCCGTGCTATCTGTAACCGTGTGTTCTTCATGAATCAGGGTGGGATCTACGAGGATGGTACACCGGAACAGATCTTTGACAATCCCGGGAAGGATCTGACCCGCCGTTTTATCCACAGGCTCAAGGTAATGGAGCTTAAGATCGAAAGTCCCGATTATGACTTCATCGGTGCAGGAAGTGAGATCGAGCAGTACAGCATGCGAAACAATATTCCATCAAGAATAAAGTACCGCATCAGACTGGCATTTGAGGAGCTGACTCAGCAGATGCTTTTCCCTGTGCTAAAGCATACTCCTGTCATGATAACCGTAGAGTATTCCGAGGCGGAGTCACAGGCCATAGTCATTGCCTGCTACGGAGGCGGACGCTTTGACCCTTCAGAGGATGAGGACAACCTATCCTATTCGGTTTTAAAAGGAGCCGTGGAGGAGCTGTCCTATACCTATGATGAGGAAGATGAGCTGTCCAATACGATCCGCGTGGTAATACGGGAATGAGCTCATCAGGCATCCGCCGGAGGCTTATAGTAAGCGGATTTGCTGATTTTGCCCACTATAGCACTTACGATACGGCTCACTATGTAGAGCAGCGTCCCGAGTGTCCATACTATGATGAGATTCACAAGAAACGATAACGGGAAGTCTACGCGCAGACCTATCGTAAAGCCTATATATCCGAAGCAGAAGCACTGCACAAGATAGACCGGCAGTGCCATATCTCCTATAAAGCGAAGCAGACCGTAGAGCCTGTGCCTTTTTGCAAAGAACGCACTAAGCTCATCATTTGCCGAGTATCCAAGGGTAAGTAAGGCCAGTCCTGCTCCCAAAACCCCTGTCAGGATAAGACAGGCAGACAGATATCCCTTCTCCGCATTTTTTCCCGCTGTAAATAAAACGAAAAAAAACACAAAAGCTCCGAATGCCGGCCAAAGGCTGTGTATGCTCCGTTCTTTTTTTATCATTCTTTCGCGCAGCAGATAGCCTGCAAGCATTGAAAGAAGCCCTATCACATAAAGCCTCTCCTGTCCCGAATATAACACAGTATACATGATCGCAAGCAGACCGCACATCATATACATTACGATCCTGTACGGACATTTCGCTGCAAAGAACAAAATGATATAAAAGATCAGAATGGCAGTAATGAACCAGTACAGAGTCGGATATATGAATATCGCAATAAGCTGTGTGGGGTCGCTTAATGAATAATATCCCATAAAGAAGGTCAGGATATAGGCGATGGCAGTGATCGGAAGTATCCTTAAGAGTCTCTTCATATACCATCTGCAGACAGCACGCATACCATCCTTTGCCGGATCGATCCTGTCTATGGACGGGGCCAGCGAGAATCCGCTCACCATGAAGAATAGATTATTACCGAGATCCTGCCCCAAAAGCGTGAGAAATTTCCATTCTCCCGGCAGTATGGTATTGCAGTGATATAAAAATATCATTATACAGGCGGCAGCCTTTATGATATCGACAACAGCCAGCCTGTCCCTGAACGCTTCGTCAGTATCCGTCACTCTTTAAAGCCCCAGGCAAGGAGCGCAGTAAGCCTCTCCTCCGCTTCCTCGAAATCAAAATTATCTATCATATGGATGATCTCGTCTATCTCATCCTGCACCGTCTCATCCTTGTAGCTGATATGCTTAAGCCTTGATGCCGTATCCCCTGCCGCATCATAGTCCATCTCCTTTAGCATACCCAGCATTTCCTCCAGCCGCTCTTTCAGTGCATCCTGCTCCACATTGTCGGAAGCCTCCGCCTTATCGCCGTCAGAGCTGTCCGCGCTGCCTAAAAACTGCCTGATGGAATCAGCCACCTCATGATACAGTGGTGCCAATGAAGGATGCTCTTTTTCTATTCCTGCCCAGTCTTCATCCTTTGCAAGATTCTCGAGCTGCTTTGCCTTATCCGAAAGCACATCCGCCCCGATATACTTTGCCGAGCTCTTCAGTCCATGCACCGATATGCGGTAATCCTCCAGGTTTCTTTCCTTAAAGAAGCCTTCGGCATCGGACAGCGAATCACTCTCCACGAAGGTAGAGAGCAGCTCCTTGTAGATATCCAGGCTGTCCATGACATTCTTCATGCCGCCCTCATAATCTATACCCCTGAGCACCGACAGCCCGTTGTCATCGGATGTCTTTGGCGCAGATCCTGCCTCAGCCACGCTCTTTTTATTATTCTTCTTTGCCGGCACATACTCATCCACAGGCTTTTTATATTTGTCCGGTATCCACCTGTTCATTATGTCCGCCAGATCCTCAAGCTTGATAGGCTTAGGCAGATAATCGTCCATCCCGGACGCTATGAACATCTTTCGCGCGTCCTTTACCGCATTTGCGGTAAGCGCGACTATAGGTACATCCGCCGCTCCGTCCACATCGAGCTTTCTGAGATGTCCCACACATTCTATACCGTCCATTTTCGGCATCATATGATCCATGAATATGATATCGAAGTTATGCTCCCTGAAAAATACATTCAGTGCCTCGTCTCCCGACATTACCGCCGTGATGTCAGGCTGATACTGCCCGATGAGTCCCTTTGCCACCTCGAGGTTTACCTTGTTGTCGTCTACGATCATTATCCTCGCCTCCGGACATACGAAAGGCAGATGGAACACATCATCATCGCGGTCTCTCATATAGTCCGGATCAAAGAATGCCTCCCTTTCGTCAAATACCCTTAAGGGTATACTGATGCTGAAGGTAGAGCCCTTGCCGTATTCGGATGTGACCCTGATATCACCCTTCATCAAGTGCAGCAGATTGCGGCTTATGGAAAGGCCGAGTCCCACGCCCTTGACTGATTTGTTCTTGGTTTTATCCGCATACTGGAATGAGTCGAATATCGTATCTATCGCTTCTTTTTTGATACCTACGCCGGTATCCTTTACGTCGACATACAGCAGCCCTTCATCATCGTCACTGTGCTTAAAGGCCAGTATGACATCTATCCTTCCGGAATTGGTAAACTTTACGGCATTACTCATCAGATTTATGAGCACCTGCTTTATCCTCTGCCCATCACCTATCAGTCCGTCCGGCACCTTGCCGTCGAACGATACATTAAGCTCCAGCCCCTTCTCTTCCACTCCCGTGGCTATCATCTGATACAGGTTGAACAGCATATCGCTGAGTCTGAACTTCTCCTTCAGTATCTCCACCTCTCCCGACTCGATCTTGGAGAAGTCAAGGATACCGCTGATGACAGAGAGGAGATTGTCGGCAGATCCCTTGATACCGTTCGTATATCTGCGTGCCTCATCATCTATATCATCCTTTGCCAGCAGGAGCTCCGAAAAGCCCGATATGGCATTAAGAGGAGTCCTGACCTCATGTGATATGGATGACAGGAAATCACTCTTGGCACGGCTCGCGTAGTCCGCTCTGTCTCTGAGGATATATGTGGACATACATCTCGTCATCTCCATAAGCGTAGCCTTGGTGCTCTCGGGCCACACATAGTCGACATTGAGATGCTCATAATCCACCGAGCCGTATATCTCTCCTCCCGAGTATATGGGTACGATGAAATGTGATGTATGATTGCCGCTGAGTCTGACCTTCGATTCGTTGGATACCTTTGCCCTGAACTCATGATCTATTATGAGGTATTCGTTTCTCTGCAGCACATCATAGGCCATCTGCAGATCGTTCACATCGCTTTCTCTTCTCTCGCCTGCCTTCAGTCTGCTTCCTCCGGGCATGGAGGACCACTCATACAGGCAGGTCTCAAGTCCAGGAGTATCATCCAGCTCGACGATATGTATATTCATGATATTAAACTGATCACCGATATGCTCTAAAAGCATCATCATGGAGCTGGGCAGATCCTTGGAATGCTCAAGGATGTTAAACGTAAAGCTCACAGCCTCATAATCAAGCTCGCCGCTCTTGATGCCGGATACGATCTGAGTACTGCTCTCGCCCTGTATCACATCATCCAGCTTGTCTCTTCCCTTTATATATCTGACTATATAATCCAGACCCTCGACATCCGTTCCTCCGGTATAGATATGCTCGAGCGATCTCTCCAGACTGGAGTGTATCATCGTAAGCATATCCTCATCCGCTCCGACCAGCACGGCTATAAAGGTCTCGGTGTTTATCCTGAAAAGATAATCCTCTTCCCTGAGTATAGCTCTCGTCATCTCGGCTATCCTCGCTATGATGGCATCCGAGAAAAAGTTTCCGTACTGCTCTATGATCGCATCGAGATTGAGTATCTTAAAGTAAAGGAAATACAGATCGTCCTTGCCGGTGCTCTCAAGTCTGTCCAAAAGCTTATCCCCGACCTCCCATGTATAAAAGCCGGTGACTGAGTCCTTGTTCGCAAGCTTCAGGAAATTCTCCTCCTGATTCCTCTCCTCGGTTATATCGGTGATCTTGCCTACAGCTCTGATATTCTGCGAGCCCTTCTTTACGATCCTGCAGTCTATGCGCACCCAGATATACTCTCCCGGCTCTCTGGCGCACAGACGCACCGTAATGCTGTCTCCGCCCTTTCCCGTAATGAGAGCGATCACCTTGTCTATATCCTCGTAATGAAACAGTGCTCCGCTCGCCAGCATACTGAACGCATGCTCGATCACATGCTCCTCACTGCTTACCGTCTCCTTATCCAGTATCGACCCGTAATAAGACAGTCTGCCGGTATCGTATGCATAATCAAATATCACATCATCGGAGCCTTCAAAAGCCAGTCTGTATCTCTCCTCCTCCGTAGAGAGCGCGAGCAGCAGATCGTCCTCGCTCAGCAGATGCTTCTTCGCATAGTAGCAGGCCACGATAAATGCCGGTATGATACATATGAATTCGACAGACATCGAGATGGCGCGCGGCCTGATCAGTTCATACGCAGCCTCAGGCGCGAGCACCTCCCCTCCCCTTGTAAAGAAATATCCCGTCTTATCCAGAAAAAGCGAGCCTATCATCAGGATATAGCTGATCACGGCAGTGAATATCATCAGCCGCATGTCAAGATATATGAGAGCGATGGATATGCCCAGGAGATATGCCATACTGATGTCTATGCCCGGCATCAAAGCGATGACAGCCGTGAGCAGCGTGCATATCACTGCTATGACATATTTGATAACAAAAGCAGGGACACGAGCCTTGTAAAGAAAATAAGGCACGACCATGGATGCCAGGATATAAACAGAGACCCCTATGAGCTCCCTGTTTGTAAGCTCATACCAGTCCAGACTCACTATGCTCATCAGCACGGGCACAGAAAGAGAACACAGCAGTAATATGCTGCACAGTATGGGAGTCACTCTCTCATCATATGATTTGGAATCGATCTTTTTTCCGGTGTAATAACTCATTATCCTTTGAATAAAACCGTCACGTAATAGGCTCCGCTGCTCTCGTCACGTCTGACCGACTTTACCGTACCCTTACGTTCCTCAAGAGCCTCCTGCCTTTTGAAATTGCCCGACATCGCTATAGCCGGAACAATAGTATAATACACCACCAGTCCATCCTGCAGATACCCCTCCTCCACAGTGACCTCGGCACCTTCTTTTATATGCTCGTATTCAAGCTCCATTTTGAACTCAATCTCTCTCAATTATAATCCCTTCATTGGTAGATTTCCGAGCTACGATTCTGTCCGCCTGCGCGGACGCTTTTATGTCGCTCTGTCTTTATTCCGAGCTGCGCTTCGCGCTGCTTCGGTCCAATATGTGGCACTTCTCAGCGAGCCGCCCATCGGCTTCATGCCGATCTTACATTGGCGGCGAGCTACGATTCTGTCCGCCTGCGCGGACGAATCGTATGTACCTCCATCCCGTTTATCTCCACCCTGTCATCCACGGCGATCACGAGACATTCCTTACCGTCTATCACTCTCGTCTCGATCAGGTCGGATCTCTCGGGATTTACCTTTATCACGATATCGGGAGTCCTGATGTCGAGCCTTTTGATCCCGGGTATGTTTGTAGCCTGTATCGGAGGTGCCTCCTCAGCCTCATCGGAATCGGAAATATCCCGTGCTGCCCTGTCAAACCTCCAGTCAAAGTCCTCCATGGTCTCATCCGCGATCCCGCTCCTCTCAAAGACCTTTTTAAGCTCCTTCTTATCCATAAGATAAGGCTCCGGCTCATCCGAATGATCCCGTATCTGTATCCTTACATTATCATGTATCGCGATGACATCCTCGAGTGCCCTATCCTCACCGAGTGTCTCTTCTATTATCGTATTAAAAAAGTCTGCCTGACCTCCCGCGCTCATGGGCGGTTCCGCTCCGAACACACCGCTTATGAATGACTCCTGCAGCTCCTCGCTCTTCTTCGTATAGTAGAGCATGGCATGTATGTCGCAGCTCCTCTCGATAAACGCCGGAAAAAGAAAGCCATGGGACGGATCCGAGACTATCCAGTCCCTCACCTTTTCCGATATCCTGTTCTCATCGGGATCATAGGAAAGCGTCCCCTTCTCGAGCTTGACCGGACATATGGCGCAGCATATATAGTCGTATACGGTATCGGAAGCATCATCCTCCATGATCCTGTCCGTCGTCATGCCGGGCACATCATATACCGCATGGATCAGTATGATGTAGTACTTCTCTACGGTATCGTAGTTCTCTATCACAAGATCGTAAAAGCTGTCGATGAGCGTGTCATCATCGAGACGCGAGTCCCTCAGCTTTAACAGAAATGTCTGCTTTCCTCCCTCAGCCTCCTCTGCAAGCGGAAACTCCAGATCCAAAAGGCTCTTCCCCTGCGTACCGGTCAGAGTCTTTTTGAAAAACTCAAGGTACTTATGCTGCTCCTCATCGGGCAGACTCATAAAGGCATCCTTTGAAACAGCCTGCTTTTCCTTTTCATTATTCACATAGCAGCCGCATATATGGTCTATGGTACAGTGATCCAATGAGAACTGCTTCTTTACTTCTTTGATATCTTCAGATGTCATTTATCCCCGATCCCTTACTGTATTATCGTTAATTCACCGAATACTGCGGCTCGCAGGTGATATGTATACCGAGCTTTCTGAATACCGCCTCGTCCACAGGTGAGATGATGACAGTAGAATGTGCCTCACAGCCTCTTAGATAGGGCAGCTGCTTAAGTGTCAGCTCTGCCTGCGGATCAGTCGCCGCAGATACGGACAGTGCGATCAGCATCTCATCCGTATGCAGTCTCGGATTGTGAGAGCCGAGATACTGAGTCTTTAATGTCTGTATAGGCTCCAGCGACTCTCTGCTTATCAGATGAAGGGGATGCGGCAGTCCCGCATTGAGCTTCATGGAATTGATAAGACATGATGCCACGGCTCCGAGCAGATCATTCGTCCTGCCCGTCATGATCCTGCCGTCCCTGAGCTCTATAGCGGCGCAGGGTGTGCCTGTCTCCGCCATGCGCTCTCTCGCAGCCACGACCACCCTTCTGTCTTCCGTAGTCACTCCAGCCTGCTTCATCACCAGCTCAAGCTTCCTCAGTACATCAGACCCGGCATCGCCTATCTTTACGTCGCACGCACCCTTGAAATATCTCCTGATGATCTCCTGCCTTGATGCCTCCTGGCACACCTCGTCATCTATGATGCAGTTGCCTACCATGTTCACACCCATATCCGTAGGAGACTTGTACGGGCATTCTCCCATTATCTCCTCGAATATCGCCTGCAGCACGGGAAATACCTCTATATCCCTGTTGTAATTGACAGTAGTCTCTCCGTAGGCCTCCAGATGAAACGGATCTATCATATTCACATCATTCAGATCGGCGGTGGCAGCCTCATATGCCAGATTTACCGGATGCTTTAAGGGCAGATTCCATATCGGGAAGGTCTCAAACTTCGCGTAGCCTGCAGTGATACCCCTCTTATGCTCATGATAAAGCTGGGACATGCAGGTCGCGAGCTTTCCCGAGCCCGGTCCCGGAGCGGTCACGACCACCAGCGGTCTCGTGGTATGCACATACTCATTTCTGCCGTAGCCCTCATCCGAGACTATCTTATCCACGTCTCCGGGATAGCCCTCTATCACATAATGCAGATAGCTGCTGATATTGCGGGTCTCAAGCTTCTGCCTGAACTTATCCGCGGCAGCCTGCCCGGAGTACTTTGTGATCACCACGGAGGACACATAAAAGCCCATCTCCCTAAAGCTCTCTATAAGTCGCAATACATCCTTATCATAGGTGATACCAAGATCCTCCCTTGTCTTATTCTGCTCTATCGCGTCTGCGGATATGACAAATACTATCTCAGCCTGATCCTTGAGATTGGAGAGCATCTTAAGCTTTGAGTCCGGCTCAAACCCCGGCAGTACGCGTGAAGCATGATAGTCATCGAAAAGCTTGCCGCCGAACTCCAGATACAGCTTGTCAAACTTCTCTATCCTGTCTCTGATATGTGCTGATTGTATCTCCTGATACTTTTTGTTGTCGAATCCGATCC
>JAGBNR010000065.1 GCA_017634315.1 Lachnospiraceae bacterium | reverse complement strand
CTATAAGGGCTACAGGGCATATGATGAAGACGGTAAGGAACTGGAGATAATAAAAGGCGATGCGGCAAACATGCGGATTGAGCTGCCTGATTCTCGAGGTACAGTAAAAAGTGTAAAAATAGTCTATAATATGACATTATGGCATATCTTCTTTCTTATATCCATGGCTTCGGTGGTTGCTTTGATGGTAGCTCTTCACATCACAAAAAAGAAGACAAGGTCAGATTATATCGGATTTGCCGAATAGATTATCTTGTATGAATGAAGTTGTCAGAAAGCATTCAGGATGCATTAGGTTTTTGGGAAAAAATTGCGAATTATATGGGAAAGGAATCATGAGAAAAAGAATATATTTTTTGTCAGGATTTATTATTCTGTTCATAGCTGCTATAGCGTTCTTAAATTTCCAAATGGACGATGAGAGATATTACGGACTTTATGACTATGTTTCTGTTCCGGAAAATGCTGATTTCAGTGGGGGGGTAGTCAATATCAATGAGACTACAGGATGTAACAAAGGAGATGTCGTGGCAGAAATACCGGCGATGCATGTAGATGCAGGAACATTTATTATTGATGTAGACCATCAGAATGATCATGATGCTGAAGGGATAATATACGACGGTGATGAGGAAATAGACAGATTTGTTCTTCCTGCCTCGGAACTTAATACACGTTATGAGTTTTCAAGCAAAGACAATCTGTATAATTTAAGAATCAATTATGTTTATAATGGGTTAGGGCGGGTAACGATCAAACGTACGATCCTGTACTCAAACGGACTGTTTTATTATGACACCGTGTTATACGCCATACTTCTGACAGCTATTGTCGTATTTCTGGCATTTCTCGCTGTCAAGTACGAATTCTTCTCAAGACCGGCTCGGGATAAAATATTCTATGGCAGTATAGTACTGTTCATACTGTTTATAAACTATATATATTACAGACCGTACTGGGTGGATGCCACGGATATAGGATTTCATCTGTCAAGAATAGAGGCGACCTATAACGAAATAAAAGGAGGTCAGATCCCGGTAGTGATGTACTCTGATGCACTCAGAGGAAGAGGGATGATAGGTGTATTATATCCTTATCTTTTTCTCATCTTTCCGGCATTTTTAAGGATGATACACATTTCGCCGGATGGAGCGATCAGATGTTTTCTTATACTGGTAAATACATGTACCTGTGGAACCTCGTACTACGCTGCAAAAAAACTCACAAAGAACAGGGAAGCATCTCTGTTCTTTATGATGACGTATTGTCTTTTGGGATACAGACTTACCACTATGACATACAGGTACGCTATTGGCGAAATGCAGGCTTTTGTATTTTTTCCTTTGATCATAGCAGGGCTGCATCAGATATCCGTGGGCGATAAAAAAGATTGGCCTATATTGACAATAGGGCTTACGGGAATCATAAACTCGCACATTATTTCTACAATACAGGCTGCAATAATATGTATTGTAGTAGGAGTTGTATTCATTGTTAAAATAATAAGGGAGCGAAGGATCATTCAGGTGATCTGCGCAGTGGTGACTACAGCACTTCTGAATATGTGGTATATTGTCCCTTTTCTTACCTATTACATGTCAGATATAGATGTAAAGGGTCATCTTGGTAACATAGGTCTATCATACATCACATATTATGTGTCAGATATGCTGCAGTTTTTTCCGAACACCAACCCCTTTTCACAACTTCATCATCAAATGGGGATAGTTGGGATATGGCTAATTGCTATGGTTATAATAGCTGCTTACTATCTGATGTCTGATAGAACCTCGGTAGATTCGAGGCAGTTTTTTTCAATCACGCTCATATTAACAGGACTTCTGTTTTTGGCAATGGCTACAAAGGATTTTCCATGGGAAACTCTGGAAAAATACGAAAAAATCAAGGAGTTGGCGGAGAATATTCAGTTTGCTTCGAGACTATATCTTGGGGGAGAAAGCTGCATATTATTCGGGTGTATTATTGCATTAACGAGAGATGGTAAGGTGTTCTTAAAATGCCACAGACAGGTATTTATTGCCTTGCTTATTATTGCGCTTGCACAGGGGTATATGATAACGGATTCTTTTATATCAAGAATAGAACCTTTTAGTGACGTATCCGAGACGAGATTTACGCCAAATGTAGCGGACAGGTGTTCAGATGATTATGTACCTGAAGGATATTGGGATGATAACTTCAGTCTTATTACCGCAGAGAGTCCATCTGCAGATATAACCAACTATAAGCACGAGCATCTATTTACGAGCTTCGATTACACTGCTACAGAGGATACGTATGTTGATCTGCCCCTCGTCTACTATATCGGATATAGAGCCATTGCTGACAATGGGGATAGCCTTGCAATAGTAAAGGGGGATGATGCTAATATCCGGATAGCTGTGTCTACGACACCTGAAACCAGACATATCAGTCTGTCCTTTGTTGGTTTTAAGGCTTGGAGGATCGCATATGCTGTATCATTAATATCCCTTATAGTGACGCTTGTCTTGTTTGTAAGACGAGGAATAATGACCCGTGAGATAAAGTGAAAGGATACGCATTATACCGCATTACTTATTCGGATCATTCACACTCCAGTTGGTCTTGTCGTATATGTTGCCGCTGACTGTGAACCATTTACCGTCTGAGGTATCGAACTGAGTCATGTCAGCGGTATTGGATTCCAGTATACTGAAAAGATGAGAACTGGTAATGTACTGAGGCTCTGAGGTCTTGTTAGCTGTAGTGACCTCGTTTCCCGTAAAGGGGTTGATCGGATGACTGATGATGTCCTTCATGGCGAGTGAGGGAGTGTCAGCGTTGGTCATAAATTCGTCAGATGAGGTAAAGCCATGCGCTCCAAAGTCTTTATACAAAAGCAACGGAGTGGCTCCCTCCATATCCGTGCCGTCATCAAGTATCAGATCAGGAAAGTCGCCGCACTGGAACCCATGATCGGCAGCTATCACAATGCGTGTATTGTCGTATACACCGTTCTCTTTCAGATAGTCGAGCCACCTGCCCAGGAGGAGCAGAGCTGATATATTCGCATGGTAGTTGTAATAGGTGTCGGTCTCATCATTTGCGATATCATAGGTCATGACGTTTCCACTTCCATCCTCTCTGTATCCGGGCTCAAGACCGTCGTTGTTGATCGTCAGCGAGGGCTCGTAATCAGGCAGCTGCAGCTCGCAGGCAAGGTGGGTTATGTTGTTGCAGTACATCATAAAGGTGTCGGAATCATCCTCTGAGATCTCCGTGATCTCCGGGAAGTTGTAAAGTACAGAATATTCGGTTAAGAAGTTCCAGGGTACACCGTACGCCTCATCAGCCACGAGATATTGAGCCAGACCAAACTTTCTCTCATCATAGATAAAGGGCTACAGGATGACGGGGGATGACTTGAATAAGCTGTACATAAAAAAGTTTCTGCGTCTGGAACTCTCTACAAGGGCAAAATACTCCGGATCCGAGAATTTCCCATTGAGATGCTGTGTGGCTATATCCGGATACGGGTCATATATGGACAGATCCGGCCATTCCTCATATCCGGCATAGGGTGGGTCAAACACCGATACATTGTAACCGTTTTCGGAAAATATGACCGGCATCATGAGCAGAGCCTCATCGTGCTTGTCCTTAAGCGTCTCATCAGAGCGAGCGTTCATAGCAGTAGGAATATAGTCATATCCTCCGAAGAGTCCGGGGGCACCAAAGTTGGTATGCATCCCGTGGGATATAGTGTTTGAGAAAAATGTAAAGCCGTCGAACTGCTCCATCAGCTCAGGCTTTTCATGCATTATAAAGGGGATATATCCGGAGACAGCCCTATCCAGCATGATCACTATTACATTATGACCGTTTCTGGAGACGGGAAAGGAGCAATCCTCCTTGCTTATGGTATAATCCGCAGCTGAAATGCCGCGTTCTATACGCAATACATTCACACCTGACAGCAGGAGCAGACTTAATATTATCACGGAGCACACCGTTACAATATATTTACGCCACTTTACCCACACTAAGGTCATAGCAGCGCACAGCAAAAGCAGAACAAGTATATTTGACAGTATCTCCACAGTGCTGTATGACGGGGACACGTCAAAGGTCAGATCTTCTGACAGGACACCAAGATCACGTCCGAAAAAGAAGTAGTCCACCGTAGCTATCCCACAACACAGCCACAATACAAAACAGTAGATCCGCTTAGCTTTCGCAGAGGCAAGTGAATAAAAGATCGTCGACCAAATGAGAAAAAAGCCGGCTGCGATACAAAATGTGCTCAGCACATAGGACGCAGGGTCAATGAAGGCACTGGGTTCAACGAACTCCTGAGGAGAAGATGAGATCACGGCAGAGGGTATCAGTGCTCCTATAAGGAATGTGATCAGCACCACCGGTGATAGATACAGCAGCATCGGCGGTGCTGCCGCTTCAGTATGCCTGATCGGTGAAGGCTCTTTCATCAACATGTTTTTGATAAGCGAGAACAGGTTATTCATAGTCCAGTAGAGTACAAGTCCTGAAGGGCTGGGATAAAGAAGGACGAGGAATAACAGTGCGAGGACATATATCTGTATATTGTCTTTTATCCTGTTGCCCCTTGTGTATATGATGGTAGACACAAAATTTATGAGAGTCATCAGTATGGGCAGTATATTGATGGAGATACCGCCTATGTTGATCAGAGCGTCAGGCAGGCTCAGGTCGCGTATCATTAAGAAAGAAGTGCCGGTGAGGAGACTCAGGTGTGACAGGAAATGATAGGCTGCTATAAAGAACGGGATCTGAAGGAGCAGCGATATGGAGCTCCTGAGGGCATATAAAGGATGATACTGCTGCTCTTTATAATAGGCAGACAGCATCATAATGCGCTCATCTCCCTTAAAGGTGCGTTTAATATGTGAAACCCAGCCGGACATGGCATCCTGACGTTTCTTTTCCTCTGCCTGTATGGCATCCGCACGTCTGTACAGTGGCAGGAGCAGTATGTTTACGACAAGACTGACTACTATGATGGCTATGCCCGGATTTCCTGATGCTACATGCGCCAGGTGGAAAACGATATCGAGAAGAAGCTCTATCGGATATATGATGATATAATAAAGCAATGAAGACAATTGGCATCCCTCCTATGTCTGATCGGTTCTCAACTCTGCACCCTTTGATACGAGGAAGTCTGCAACCAGCTCTGCGCTGTGCCCAATATGAGCCCATGCCTCTCTTCGGGCTTTCTCTCTTCCGGCAGCAAATTTTTCGTTGTCTGACAAACCATCTATTATTGCCTTGAAGTCCGCAAACTGCTCTTCGTCAATAGGTATACCGATAAAAGGCAGGATTTCTTCCTTCCATAATTTCCACCCGTCCAGCCAGGCGATATCATACTCGTCTCTCTCAAATTTATGCCCGGCATATATGACAGGCTTGTCAAAGACGAGCGCATAGTCAAACATCACTCCTGAAAAATCCGAGATAAGTATATCGGAGCACTGAAGTATGTCAAAATTGTCCGGATCAAAATTCCAGCTGAAAATGTCTCCTTCAGGATATACTTTCATCAGCCCTTCGATCATGTCTTTCTCTGATCTCATGGATTGGGGATGAGGACGTATCACCACCCTGTATCCGGTATCTGCCAGTGCATCCAGTATTTTACTTCCGTATAGCGACAGCAGACCGTTACTGCCCCATGAGGGTGCCAAAAGCACGGTTTTGTTTGCCTTATATGGCGGAGTCGAAGACCCGGCTCTTTTTTTCAGACCGTCCATATAGGGACATCCGACAACGACCAGCTCTTTCCGGTTTATATTCCTGACTTTTTCCAAAGCTCTGATCTCATCTGTCTGAAAGTCTCCCGTAAGCAGCACAGCATCATAAAAATCAAGACCAAACATTTTGTACTGCAGGGATCCGCCGGTCTCATGAAGGATATGGACATAGTATTTCACATTTTTGGAACGTTTCCACTGATAAACATCCAGACCGGGAGTGGTGGCCAGACAAATGTCGGCAGATGCAATATTAAGCCGGGCATATGCTTTATTCCCTTCGCCGATGTAGACGGTATCTATATGCTTATAATCCTCATTTAAGGCAGGGTCGTTTTGATCCGCAGTCCAATAGGTTGTATTCAGACCTCTCTTCTCAAGCTCGTCGCAAATGGGCTTGAATGTCGTCCAGTATGTTCTTCCCTCGCTGAAGATAAGATACTGTATATGCGACTGGGAAGTATCCACTTTGCCGCCACTGATCTTAAACTTGAGCTTTAGCCAGATTTTTTTCAGAAAGAAGGCTCCGGTTCCGATGATCCCTATAAATATGGTAAAGAGCATGCTGCCCGTACCGGGGTCTATGTAAAGTAAAAT
>JAGBNR010000064.1 GCA_017634315.1 Lachnospiraceae bacterium | reverse complement strand
GCCGCATTCACGTCAGCGGACTTGGTGTCTCTGTCATCGTAATTTGTATCGCCTGTCAAGCTGCTTTGATCAGCGGTATCCTTTGAAGCACCAGGAGCTGCTATAGCGGCTTCAGTATCTTCAGCCGACATGGCATAGCTGAAATCATCAACCGCTCTCGGATCGCCATCATCAGAGAAGTTCGTACTGTTCAGCTCATATCTTGATTCATATGCGTCTACTATGCTGTATTCAACCTTAAGATCATTTATCAGCGAGAAAGAAGCCGAGTTCATATTGCTTTCCGTAGCCTTGATGACACCTATTGATCTGAGTGCATTTGTGTCGTTACCGTTATCAAAGCCTGCCAGCAGCTCGTAGATCTCTCCTTTGCCGATAGAGTATCCTGATATGGCTATACTGCTGTTATTTACCTTTCTGAAATCCGTAATAGTACCTGTATCAGAGTATTTCCCAATGCTAGAGACATAAGGGAATCTGATCTCCAGCACTCCTACCATCACTTTTCCGTTATCTATTGCTGCTTTCAGAGTACTGTCGGTAGCATCCCCTTTTCTTGCTTCCTTCCAGTATGCCACAGGTATGACACCGATCCTGTAGTTTGTTGTCACATTATGCTCATCAGTGAGGTCTCTTATCTCGGTATCGTAATAGCTTACTACATGACCATCCAGTACAAGCCATTTGTTATCATACGTATCAATCGTGGCATTGGCCGCCCCGCCATCCGAAGTGGTCTTTCTTTCGACCTCAGAGGTATACATATTACTGTGTCCGAGAGATACTGCCGATGTCTTGCCGTCCACAGTCTCATTCACATATACCTTTGCCTCGACCCTGTCCACAATGTTAGGATCTCTCGTGGTAACCGTAAGCTTTTTGCCGGTAAGAGCTCCATTATCGTCTGTAATGTTTGTAACAGTAATGTTAGACTTCTTTATACGATCCCTTATCTGTGATTCTATGAGATTATCAGCCTGTGCCTTGGTAAGACCGCTCGCGTTATACAACTCTTTAACGGACCATGTGGTGTCATTCTGCAACCACACATATTCCTTTATCTCCGCATCATTGGATTCAGAACTGTCTTTCCATGTGACACTGTTTCCAAGCAGCTTGCCCACCTTAAGCCACAGTCCGTATGCGGCTATAGCCTGCCCATATGAGTCCAGCTTACCGTCGCTGCTCTTATACGCACTGATCAGATCCAGCACCTGATCGATATTTCCGTCAGATTTACCTATGGGTACCACAGACATCGAAAAGGTCGGAAAATACATGCTTAAGCCCGTGGGCTCTGTACCCTGCGCCAGCTCCCTGTCAGTTCTTACAGCCTTCTTTTCATAAATAATACTGCTTGCCGCAGCCCTCTTCAGTGTCTCACAGGCAGCATACAGATTGCTGTCCTTATCCCTGAGTTCCCCATTATAGTCACTCATAAGAGCATTGCAGAATCCCTGCACATCTATCAGATCCTGAGTGTATGCGTCATTGGATTTCACTTCTACATAGCTGTAGGCTTTTCTTATTTTCAGGATAGTATCGAGTGTATCCTGATTATTTCTTTCAATTACCTCTTTCAGGGCACTCGCAAAGCCTGCTATGGCACTCGACAGATCATCGCTCACCTTACGTGCGTCTATAAGTGACATTATCGCGTCATCAGCGTCAGAAGTATTGTCATATGAGGCGATCGTTGTATTGATTATGCTCCGGGAATAATCTGTCGTAGCCACGTTGTTATTATTTATCAGCTCGGAAATGACGTTTTTATAGCCTTCATTTAAGCCCTTTCCCGGAAACTCCTGCTCGGAAAGCATAAAATACCGGGAGTATGGTGAAAGAGCAAGCGCAACCTCGGCATTAGACATAAGACATGCATCAAAAGCTATGAGATCAAAGCTTACTCCGCTCTCCTTTATCGCGTTTGTCATATCGACCAGAGACATCGACTGGTCATTAGTCCTTCTCTCATCCATGCCGAATCCGCCCTCAGGACCGCCGCCGTGATCCCACATGATGAGGTCATACAAAGAAGCATCCGGATACTTACTCTTTACAGCCTTAATAAATGCGGCAAGGTTTGATCCCTGTGTCATGTATCCGCCGTCGTTAAAACCGTCCTGTATAAGGGTCAGCTTGCCGTCACGCAGCTCCCACAGCTGATTTTTCTTACCGATCATGTTTACAAGATCAGCCTGCTGCTCGCCGTTTGTATTATATAGATAGTTTCCTATCGTCTTACTGTCACTTCTCGTCCATGCCGCTTTGGAACCGCCGGTCATTATGACGATGTGGTTATCAGTACCTATACTGCCCTTTGCGCTTTCGGTGAGCATGGTGTAGAGATTGAGAGTAGCACTCTCACCCAGATCCGCACCGTCAAGATAGATCATTATGGTACGGCCTTTTGTATTTTTTACCGGAGCAGAGGGTGTCGTATTTTCGCCCGGTCTGCTCGGATCTCCCATAGATGCGCCTCTGCCTCCCGTGCTCCTGGAGCCGTTACGCTGGACCTCCTCATACCACTCGTACCACTCATCCCAGTCGTCCCAGTCATCCCGGTAGTCATCCTCGTCCTTAGTGATGCTCTGATAGGTCCTCATATAGTCCATGTAGCTGGCGAGGTTTGCGGCATTAGGCTCGGCTCCTATGTAATCAAGGTACTTCGCATAGTCGAGCATCTTGCCCTTGTCATATATACTGCCCTTTGGGAGCATGCCGCCCTGTATGCCCACCACAAAGAGCTTTGTGCGATAGGCGGTCTTGTGCTTCAGACTGAGTCCGTCCTGTCCGTTCCAGTGCGGCAGCATAAATCTGCTCGCAAAGCCGGGCACGGTCTCCCATGTAGCTATGTCTGTCTCTATACCATTGTAGGAAACACTGAGATCGGATACGGGTATCAGCAGTACATCTATCTCATTGATACCTGCATCTATGACTGCGGCATCCGCGCCGTCGTCATAGGCAGCTACGAATCCGTCAAATGTATCTGAGCGGAGTATGTCGCCCTGATACAGCACATTGGAAAGCCACTCGGCCGATGTATCGGATGTGCCGAAGCTGCCGAGACTTCCCGATGTATTGTAGGTACCGGTGATGTTATTCTCTCTTGCGTACTCCGCCGCCTCGAGATCTCTCTGGGTCAGAAGCTCCTGCAGCCTGCCGTCATACTTCCAGTCATCCCGTACCACGGTACCGACTGAGAGCATACCGCCAAGCTCCTCTTCCATGCGTACATCGGCACTGGATACCGCAGCCTCCACGGTCTGCACGGTATATGTGGATGCGCTTGAAAAGGCAATCAGGAATGCCATAAACAGTGCCGACAGCCTGCCGCCCCTTGTGATCTTTCGTCTTCTCATACCCGATGATCTCCTGTATTATGTGTTTTTTTGCTCCAAATATACTATATATCGGTATAATCGTCAAAAATATAAAGGATTTTCCGCTTATGTTTATACGATACTATACGGCAGGATGGCAGCATAAACTATATAAGAAGTGCTCTGAATAATTACATTAAATTTTACTATGCATCAGAAAATCGTATGGCTGTGGAGAGAGCCGCCACACTTCAGAATAGTCGGGCAGCTCGAACGGTTCGTAATCCGGAAGCTCATAGCGCAATATCGTATGATTAGCGGTTTCGCCTGCGACAGTCAGTCCGCACTTCCTGATGTATGGCAGGATCCCGTTTGCAGTGGATACCACCACATACTCCGTACCGGTCTCCTCGAGTCCTTCCGTAAATGCATCCTCCGGTATCTCTATACCAAGTGCCACTACGGCAAGCAGTCTGTTGTAGTAGTCAGCGTCCTCCATAATGGTATCATAGTCAAGTGCCCCCGTTACGGCATTCAGATAAGCCTCTCTGTCACATGCCAGCATGATGCCTGCATCATACTGGCGTATCAGCATGTTGTAATCATATTCAAACATCGCCCTCGGGTACTCATCCGCGGGATCATTCTTCAAGGCATCCTCATGTATGATCTCCGCGATCTCCGGTATCTCGGTCGGCATATGATAGATATTCGGGGACACTATGTACCCATCCGCATACAGCCATGTGCCCCCTGCCATCAGGAGACATATGATAAATGCGGCGCAGAATGCCTGTCTTATATGCCTGATCCGGGATGAGGTCTTGTCTGCGGCATACTCCGTGACTATCCTCACCGCTGCTGCGGATATGCAGATGATGACCGGAGCCATCCACAGGAACCGGTAATATTCCTTATTCACATCAAAAAAGGAATTGAGTATCACAGGGAAGACCGGATTATAGACGGTAAGGATCATCATCACAAACTGCGGCAGGAAAATCCTGCGCATCCTTTCTGTCATACCGTCCGCTGAAAGCAGTGCCTTCCACCGTCCCGCTCTTTCCGCTCCCGTCACCCTGCTCAGATCCACAGACAAAAGGATCAGCGAGGCAAGATAGAGCGCAAAATATATATTTCCCTCATAGTAAAGCCCTATGCACTTGAAGATGTAGCCGAAGCCCGCATCGGCTATATGTAAGCTCTGCATCCCTACCTCGGAAAAGTGTAAAACACTATGATATTCTTGACATACAATATATAGATAACAGTGAGAGTCACTCCCGGCAGCATACATAATACAGCCTTAGGCAGCACTGCCACATCCTTTTTTATAAATGCCAGCGGCACTATGGTGACCCCTATCATCGCAGGCACCAGCATATTGGAGGTACTCGAAAGCACCGGAGAGCCCAGTGCCGTCAGCAGCAGGAGCAGCCATGTCCTCATATCCTTCACATCCTCCAAAAGCCTGATATAGATGTATAGTATCCCGGGCAGTACCACGTTGGCGAGGAGACATTTCCCTTCATAGTTTCTGGTGGTAAGAAAGGCGGCGGTGGTATATATGGTTATCATGAAAAAGTCCGCAACTGCCGCAAAAAGCATGAATAAGCATATCCTTCCGGCTGATGCGCCGTAAAGCTGCCGGCCGATCATATAGAGTACCATGAAGGTGAGGAGTATGGCTGTAAGAGAGATCGTTATCTTACACCAGAGCAGCGGATGTATGCGAAAGAGACTGCACATCACCGCGTCATTCATAGGAAAGGTCGCGAAGAAATACCTCATATCATAATGATCCTGCCAGTCTCCGGTGAAAGCATCATACATCCTTACGGTATCGGTCTGCAGAGCCGTGGTGACATCACCGACATAGAATGACGCATCAAGAGTGAACTGATAGCTGATAAGGACTATGGCTGCAAAAACGGCAACGATACATGCCATCCCTGCAAATGCCGCTATATGGGATCTGATAAAGGAGGCTGCCTTTCCGATCGCTGGTTTACATAATCTGATCCCTCTCGCCGCTCCGAGTATACATACGGCAAGAGCCACCGCTGCCCACAGCCTCGCGAGCACATACAGCGGTCTCCATCTCAGCATTATGGGTATGCAGCACAGGGTAAACAGCAGATAATAAAAAAAGAAGCCCACAAATACGGTCCTTGTCAGGCTCAGCTCTCTCTTCTTTGATGCGCACAACACGCATCCGAACAGAAAATATATGATTATGTTAACTAACGCTAAGGTCAGAGCCGTCACAACCTGCATCATTCAAGACTCTCTATCCTCTTATCAAGATCCTGTGAGAAACCGTAAAGCGTATTGATCTTTGCATTAAGCCTTACCACGGATGCTACCATCACTATGGCAAACAGTATAAAGATGACATACCCTGCTATAATGAGTCTCCATTTCTGTTTATTGTTCACTATATCATCCTCTCCGGCATCTCTGATGTCTGTGTCAATGCAGCTGCTGCCGGACACCTGCTCTCCCTTAACGTAAGGATATGCTGCGGCATATTCCGCTATGGGCGAAAGCCCTACTGCGATAAGTCCGGTATAAAATGCTGCATCAGTCAGGCTGAGCTCAGCACCCGGCAGTGCTCCCATGATCTCAAGGATGAGTCCTGTGACAGCCGCGACAGCTATACACAGAAGTATCGCCTTCGCCCATTTCTTATTAATGAGAAAGAGCGCAAGCGCAGGGAGCATAAGATAAGCCATCAGAGCTTCAGCTCCTCCCTGGGCTGACTCTTGTACCATTCATAGGATAGCCTTATCCCTTCCTTAAGAGATACCTTTTCCTTCCAGCCTATATCATGGAGCTTTGATACATCGAGCAGCTTCCTCGGTGTGCCGTCCGGCATGCTGTCATCCCATACTATCTCGCCCTCATAGCCCACGATCTCTTTTACAAGCTCTGCCAGCTCCCGTATCGTTATCTCCTTGCCCGTGCCGATATTAACGTGCTCCTCTCCGCTGTAATTTTGCAGAAGATATACACAGGCATCCGCCATATCATCCACATAGAGAAACTCTCTTAAGGGTGATCCTGTACCCCAGAGTGTGACATTTTCCGCTCCGCTCTCCTTTGCATCGTCAAACTTCCTTATCATGGCAGGAAGTACGTGCGAGCCGCTCAGATTGAAGTTGTCATTCGGTCCGTACAGATTGGTGGGCATACAGGAGATAAAATCATCCCCGTACTGCTGCTTGAAAAACCTGCACATCATGAGTCCCGAGATCTTCGCTATGGCATAGCCCTCGTTTGTCTTCTCCAGCGGACCGGTCAAAAGCTCCGACTCGCTTATGGGCTGATGCGCCATCCTCGGATATATGCAGGAGCTGCCGAGAAACAGCAGCTTTTTTACCTTGTACTCATGTGCCGCACCTATCACGTTGCACTGTATCGCGGAGTTGATATATATAAAGTCAGCCGGTGCGCTCTGGTTCGCGTTTATCCCGCCGACATGCGCCGCCGCGAGCACCACGTACTCCGGTCGCTCCTCCTCAAAGAAGTCAAATACTGCTTTCTGATCCGTGAGATCGAGCTCCTTATGTGTGCGCTTTACGATATTGGTATAGCCCTCACGCTCTAGTGCCCTCACTATCGCGGATCCTACGAGTCCTCTGTGACCCGCCACATATATCTTCGCATTCTTCTCTATCATATCTTTCTCCGTTTTTTATACAATAATCCCTACTATGATCCCGAGCAGCAGTCCGAAGAAGACCTGCAGCGGAGTGTGTCCCACGAGCACCTTGAGCGTCTCCTCCGGTGTCTGAAACTCATCATAATTCGCGCTGAATATCTCTGTAAACTGGTTTAAGAGCTCTGCCTGCTTGCCGGTCTCACGTCTGACCCCCATCGCATCATACATGACTACAAAGGCCAGCACAAAGCATACCGCAAAGACAGGTGATGCGGGTCCCTCATGAATAAATGCACTGGTCGCAAGACCCGTAACAAAGGCTGAATGTGAGCTCGGCATACCGCCCGAGCCTATGAGTCTGCCGGGGTCAAAGGACTTTGTCAGTACCAGGTTTATGACGGTCTTTATGATCTGCGCCGCCGCCCAACTGCATACCGCCGTAAGGAGCATATCATTTGAAAGCAGTGCCATGATATAGTCCATATCAGACACCGTCCCTCATGTACTCTGCCACGGCATCTCTCCAGTCCGCAAAGGTATATATCCCCGTGAGTCGCAGCATATAATTATCAAGTATGGAATAAGCAGGACGCCTTGCGCTCTGCGGATTGTTCCTCATATATTCTTCAGTGGAAACCGGCTTTACGACTGTCTCCTTTCCCGCAAGGCGAAGGACCTCTTTCGCAAAGTCAGCCCAGTTCGTATCTCCCTCGCAGGTACCGTGATAGAGCCCGTAGCTCTCGGTGGGAAGCAGTGCATGGATGCATCTTGCAAGCTCCGCCGCACTGGTGGGAGTGCCAAGCTGATCATCCACGACCGTCAGCTCATCATGTGTCTCGGACAGCTTTAGCATGGTCTTCGCAAAGTTGTGCCCGTCTCCGTAGAGCCAGGCTGTCCTTATTATGAAAAACCTGTCCGCAAACTGCTTTACAAACTCCTCTCCGGCGAGCTTAGTCCTGCCGTATACCGAAACCGGACCCACAGGATCAAACTCCGTGAGCGGATGATCGGATGCCTCTCCCGGGAATACATAGTCTGTGGAGACATGCATGAGCTTCGCCCCCGTCTCATGCGCTGCTATGGCGAGATTCCTCGGTCCTATCGCATTTATCTTCATGGAGAGCTCACGGTCATTCTCCTGCCTGTCCACGGCAGTATAGGCCGCGCAGTTTATGACCGCATAGGGCTCATATTTCCTCACAAAATCCGTGACCGCATCCACATCCGTGATATCGAGCTTTACATCCGCGGTGACATCGGTATTTATAAGCTCATATCCGTCATCACCCGCTAACTCTCTGTTTATGGCTCTGCCGAGCTGTCCGTTGCAGCCCGTGACTATTATCTTCTTTTTATCCAAGCCCATCTCCGCTTCATCCGGCACAAAATACAGTGCACGACCTAATAAAAATACAAACTATAGTATAGCACCCGCATGCTGTTTTATAAAGAGTCAAATAAGCTCCTAAAGATCGATACGTCTGCCTGTGGAGGCAAATCTCTCTGCAGTAGTCAGATCATGAGTCGCCATCACTATAGTCGTGCCCTGTCTGTGAACGAGCTCAAAAAGCTTAAATATCTCAGCCGATGATGCCGGGTCCAGATTGCCTGTAGGCTCGTCCGCGAGGAGTATACGGGGGGAATTGATAAGCGCACGCGCCATGCATACCTTTTGCTTCTCTCCTCCGGACAGCTCCCCGGGATATCTCCTGTGCAGATGATCCACCCCCATCATCCGCAGTATATGGGTAATGCGCTGCTCGGCATCTCTCACGGAGCCTCCGGTGAGGGACAGCACGATCTCGAGGTTTGCATATACGGTATAGTCGTCAAAGAGCCTGAAATCCTGAAAGACCGTGCCGATACCGCGTCTGTAGGCAGGTATATCCGCAGCCTTTATGTCCGACAGCTTTCTCTTATCGACCTCGATCTCTCCGGCATCCGGCTCGATCTCCTTGAGGAGCATCCTTATGAGAGTGGTCTTGCCGCTCCCGCTCTTACCCGTGACAAGTATGAATTCTCCCCTTTCTATACAGGCATTAAAGTCACTGAACACGGGTCCCTCCGAAGCGTCATAGGTTTTGCATACATTTGTGAACCTTATCATAACCCTGAAATTATAACATATAAAAGACTGCCGCGCTGAATCTTCAGTGCGGCAGTCATGTATCCGGTATGCGCTGTTACTTACATGCGTCCTGCATGATGCTCGTTTAAGATGCTCTGGATATCCTTTATGGGAACAGTAGAGAGCTGATACTCCTTATCCCTTAATGTAGGGCCCTTGTACTGTGTCATAAGCCAGTCCCAGTCAGCCTTATTGATCGCCATCGTGCCCGTGCCATTGTGAAAAGCAACCGTACCATTGGCATCCTGATCAAATCCATACGCTGTCTTTGCGCCCCCACTTACTCCCGCGAGCTGGTCGTCATTCAACTTGTTTACATCACTCATTTTGTATTGCCCTCCTTATATTTTAATGAGTTAACATTGGGTTCTGTCTGTTTATACGAAGGAAAACCGCAAATGGCAAAAATGCTACGGCAGCTGCACCGGATCCCAGCCATAGTCCTGATACTGTGTGATGGAAAGTCCGTTGGCGGATACATAGTCAGCTATGGTCTGTGCCCTCAGCTCTTCCTTCTTCTTATCGTCTGACATCGCCTTTTCAAATGCCTCATAGTGCTCCCCGAATATCCTTTTTGCGCTGGGAGTAAATCCTGAGCCGTCCTCGACCTCATCAAACGATGTGACAGTATATCCGTCTCCGTCCTCCTTCAGATGTATGGCTCCGGGATACGATCCACCGGACATCATCATGAGCGTATTGCCAAGCAGATCATAGTTGTATATCCAGAAATCCCCGTATACCACTATATCATCCTTGTTTGTCTTATCCGTATATACCTCTGTGACACTGGGTATGGAGACATCGCATTCATTGTAATGTGATGTGAGCTCAGTCACTATATATCTGTGCACCTCTGCCATTACAGGATCATCTCCGGTATATTCGTAAGCAGGAAGATCTCTGCCTGCCCTTGGATCGCCTCCTACTATCGTGAAGTCCATAACAGGCTTGTCATAAAGTCCGCCGGACAGCTCTTCAAATATCTTTTCCGCCTCCTTGGGATCAGCAGGGATATCGTCTCCGTCGGATGCATTCGTATCCCTCATGAAGCCTGTATATGAGGCGTTGCCGCTTTCATCATACTCGACATGGATATAGTCCTTTACGATCAGTGCCGTTCCGTCCGCACCCATAAACTCCGACTGATACTCATGATTGCCTGCCGCATAGATCACTGCTCCGTCACATCTTATGGGATAAGCTGTGCCTCCGCTGAATGCATTTCCCACAAAACGCACCGTACCGTCCACATTGCCGTAGAATGTAGCCTCTATAGCCGCATTATGTCCTTCCAGATCCTTAAAGGTACCGTCCGTCACCGCGAGCAGCTGACCGTCAAAGCCCTCTATATCAAAGTATGTATAGGCTTCACCGTCCTTCAGATATGAGATAAGCTCGTCAAAGCTCTCAAAGGTCTCCTTGCCTGCAGCATATTCGACGAATGATCCCGGCATAAACTCCTCTGCCGGCTCTTCACCGGCTGCCTCCGGCTCCTCTGTCGCTGCCTCAGGCTCAGCTGTACCATCGGCCGCTGTCTCGTCTGCGGCTGCTGTACTTTCTTCTGCCGCCGTGCTTTCTTCTGCTGCCGGAGCCTCCTCCGTCTTATTCTCGTTCGCACTGCTTCCGCATGCTGTGACAGACATGCAAGCGACAATAATAACCGCTGTCAGAAAATGTCTTCTCATAACTCCATCCCTCCCTCTTATAACTCAATAGCTCGTGATACCGCCCTTGCCGTCCTGCTTCATCCGGTACAGCGCACTGTCAGCAAGCTCCATTATCTTTATTATATCTCTTGTGTCTCCT
>JAGBNR010000063.1 GCA_017634315.1 Lachnospiraceae bacterium | reverse complement strand
TAAGGCTGATATAATATCCGGCTGTCTTTACGGTCTCTTCGGGAGACTCCGTAGTAAAGTAAAGCCTTACCGAATCCGGCGTGAGCTTCTTTACCTTGTCCCACTCCCCGTGCAGAGAGAGCGGTACGGAATTAAAGATCACGTTATAGCAGTATCTGCAGTCGCACAGCACCGGAAAATCCGTATTCCTACGGTCTGTGAGCAGGACCTCCCTAAAAGGGCTGTCGGTGCTTATATGCTTCTCCTGGGTACCGTTCCTTCTTTTATAACACATGTCACTATTCGTATCCCTGTATATACAGTTCGCGCTTATCATCATCGGTATCCTGCCGTATACCATGAGCTCACTCCCGTCTGCTCCTCTGTCCCGCAGCTCTCTGTATGTCAGCTCAAGCGGAGCGGTATCATAGGCTACACCCAGATCAGCAATGGTGTCGCGGGACAGCTTATTAAAGGTATACAGGGTATGATCTGCCACTATCTCTCCCGTATAGCCGTTCTCCCTGAGATAGCCTATCTCATCAAGGCTTCTCACAAGGAGGTATTTCTTTGAAAGTGCCTCTTTGCATTTTTCCGCGTCTGCATTCCTGAATACATAAGGCATTATCTCTCCCTCGGAAAAGATACGCCCTATCCCGTCCATACCGCGAAGTGCCTCCGCCTGTTCATTTTTCTCACAGACTGCGTTTATGATCATTGAGCAGCCTTCCTCTTATCTTATTTATCGCATCACGCCGCAGCGCATTCAGGGAAGACACCCTTACAAAGCTCTTCCCGTCCGTATTAATATCTATTTGATCAAAACAGAATTCCGAATCTCCCGTCTTCATGATCTGTTTTTTAAGCTCCTCCAAACCCATCGGATGTTTGTCGGCTTTTTCGGCAGTCTCTCCGGTTACAGTCACACATATTCCGGCAGCTTCCCGCATCATCTCCGCAGTGCCGCCCTTAATATATCCGCTGTTATTTTGTATATTGCGGGCAGTCGTTCCGGCTCTGACGGTAAGACTCACTGTCTCTCCGGCATACACCTCGAGTCTTGCGTCAAGCGGTATCCGTCTTCTCTCTGCGGTATACTTTTCCTTATCCTCTCTCTTATATGCGCCCTTGGTGACGGTGATCATTGAGAGTCCGTTGTGCCTGTGATAATAACCCTCAGATATACCGCCTCTGGAGTACAGCTCGGTAAGTCTCCTTCTGTCTGCCTCATCCGGCTTATACGGAGCATTTATATCTCTCGTTATCTTATCGATGTATTTACGATAAATACTCGTGACCCCATAGACATATTCCGGACTTTTCATGCGTCCTTCTATCTTAAAGGAAGCTATACCCGCCCTTATAAGCTCATCTAGGATATCTATAGTACACAGATCCTTCATTGATAGAAGATATGTGCCCTCTCTGCCCTCTCTGCCACGCTGTCCGTGACGCTTCGTGCTATCCTCCGGCTGCATAATGACCTGCCTTGATTTACCGGACAGCTGAGCGGTATCACGATCACAGGCTTTAGAGCTGCGGCTTTGGGTGCCTGATGCACTGTATGGCTGTCTGCAGGGACCGGCGCATCTGCCTCTGTTGCCGGAGCGTCCGCCCAGCATACTTGACATCAGGCACATCCCCGAATAGCTGTAGCACATCGCTCCGTGTATGAAGCATTCAAGCTCTATTCCCGTATTTTCATATATTTCAGAGATTTCTTTCAGAGACAGCTCTCTGGAGGGTACCACGCGCGTGATGCCCATATCCTGCAGCAGCCTTACCCCATATACCGATGAGACCGACATCTGCGTGGAGGCATGTACCTCCATGTCCTTAAACTCTTTCAGAAGCAGGGAAGCCACCCCGATATCCTGCACTATGACACCGTCAAGTCCCGCTTCATAAAAGGGTCTGACGAAATCATATATATCAGTCATCTCATGGGGCTTGATCAGGGTATTCAGGGTCAGATAGAGTCTTGCTCCGAAAAGATGCGCATAATCTATAGCCTCCACGTATTCCTCCGACGTGAAGTTGCCTGCATAGGCTCTCGCACCGTATCTGTCCGCTCCGGCATAGATCGCATCGCATCCTGCGTCTATAGCGACCTTAAGACAGTCCATATTCCCGGCCGGCGCAAGCAGCTCCGGCACTCTGATACGGCTTACCGTGCCTGCTTTACGCTCTGTTTTGATACCGGTCTCATGCACGTTTATGCGCAACGCCCGTTATTGCCTCGTCACGAATTCCAGCTCTACGCCGTTCGGATCTTCGACTAGTATATTTCTGAAGCTAAGCTTAGGTACATCATCCGGTGTCTGCAGGACGTTTATGCCCCTGCTCTTAAGCTTTTCATAAAGAGCATCCACATCATCGCAGGCGAATGCGAGGTGTCTGTATATCCCCCTTGTCTTCACATGGGGATGCAGCTCTCCGAAATCATCGTCATATTCGATGAGCTCAAGCATGAGTCCCTCCAGCAGCTCATAGTAGTGAAGCTTATGGTCTCCCATATCCACTGTTTCGAGCCTCTTGAGTCCGAGTATATCTCCGTAAAACTCTTCGCTCTTTTTGATATCCCTTACGTTTATAGTGATATGATCCGGTTTTACCATACTTTTTTATCTCCTTTTCATAGGTTATCTTAAAAGATTATACACCATTACGTCTGACCTGTCTTTTTTATGCATACGGACGCAGAGACCCGGCGGATATACCGCCGGGTCATCTTCTGCAGGTGTTTTATATTCAGACTTTCTTACTTAATCTAGTTGGTGTAGATGAGGTCAAACGCGTATCCTTCAATGTTAAGCAGCAACCGATGTCCTAAGTGTCATGACACTTAAAGAGCACATAAAGACAAGCATATATGCCGCAAAAAAAGATGTGTCGGACAGCCTTTTACTCATCGGATCACTTTCTCGCGGAGTTTTTGCCGTGTGGGTTACGTCCTTCCGAAGTATGTGAAAGCTCGGTTTCGAGCTGCACGATCCTTTTCTCTTTGTCGTTCAGCTCGTCCTGCATATCTCTTAACGTCTCTTCAAGGGCTTCATTCTTGCTCATAGTGGACACCAGATTATGCTTTACATCGTAGAGATCCTTATCGCGTTTTTCGAGATCCTGGGTCAGCTGATCGACCTGCACTCTCGTCTTGAAGTATTCATCCGCGATATTCAAGAGGACCAGCACATTCTGTGTGTCCGCCGGAAGCCTCTTATAGCTGTCTACCTTCCTGTATTCCTCGAGCCTGCTGTTTACAAAGGAGGCCACTCTCTGCATATATTCGTCACTCTCATACCCGAGTAAGGTGTAGTTCTTACCCGCTATGGTCACTACCGTTTCACTTTTTTCCCTGCCTGATGCCATTGTAAAACTCCCTGATGATCTGTATTAATGCTTTAATATTATATTCATATTACACAATTCTTGCAAGGGAGGCTATACTCTGGATACTTGTAATTTACATAAATATGTAGTAAACTAACCCGATACATGCTTGATCGCAGAGTTTTCGCCATAATTATGCGATTACGGTAAACCTTCCCTGCGGACTTCCAGAGGTGAAGCCGCAAAAACGCATAACGATAGCTATTATAAGGAATACATTATTTATGGATGAAAATGTGGAAAAACCGTCATTTATGCTGAAAGTTGCGACCTTTGTCGTAGACAGGCGCAATCTTTTCTTCCTGCTTTTTGCTATAGTGATAGCGTTCTCCGTGATATCCTCAGGCTGGGTAAGTGTTGAGAACTCTCTTTCTGCTTATCTGTCCGATGATACCGAGACCAGACAGGGACTTGATCTGATGGAGGAGGAGTTCATCACCTACGGTACAGCCAAGATCATGGCGACAAACATCGACTACGATAAGGCTTTGGAGATATCCGAAAAGATAGAGAACAGGCCTGATGTATCGATGCTGACCTTTGACGAGACCGACAGCCATTACAACAATTTTTCCGCCCTTTATGATATCACCTTCATATATGAAGAGAGCGACCAGCGCGCACTGGACGCGCTTGATGAGATCAAGGAGCTCCTGGGAGACTATGATATCTATGTATCCACATCCATGGGCGATCAGACTGCGGATATAATAAACGAGGAAATGAAGACCGTGTCTGTCCTCGTAGCCATTGTGGTACTCACGGTGCTCCTGCTTACCTCACAGACCTGGGCGGAGGTACCTGTGCTGATCCTCACCTTCGGTGCATCTGCTCTCATCGCCTCAGGCACTAATTTTATGCTGGGCACGATATCCTTTGTATCCGACTCCGTGACCATAGTGCTGCAGCTTGCATTATCAATAGACTATGCGGTCATATTCTGCAACCGCTACAAGGAAGAGCATGCCACGCTCGGAATAAGGGAGGCGGATATCGTAGCCTTAAGCAAAGCCATACCGGAGATATCCTCCTCCTCGCTTACTACGATCGGCGGTCTCATAGCCATGCTCTTCATGCAGTACGGCATAGGTCCTGATATGGCTATATGTCTTATCAAGGCTATCTTCTTCTCACTCCTTTCGGTGTTCACGCTCATGCCCGGACTGATCATGCTGTTCGGACCCTGGATGGATAAGACAAAGCATAAGAGCTTCATCCCCAAGATACCCTTCGTCGGGAAATATGCATATGCGACACGTTTTATAATACCGCCTGTTTTCGTCGTCGTTGTCATTGTAGCCATGCTCATTTCAAATAAATGCCCTTATGTGTACGGCTACTCTACCCTGACTACTCCCATACAGAATGAAATACAGATCGCAGACGAGATGATCACGGAGACCTTCGGTGAAGAAAACTTTGCGGCTCTGATAGTCCCCAAAGTAAATTACGAGACCGAAGGCAGACTGATACGTGCACTGGAAAGTCGCAAGGAGGTCGATCACATAGTCGCGCTCGCAAATACAGAGGCCATGGACGGATATATGCTGACGGATAAGATAACCGCCAGACAGTTCTCCGAGCTCATGGGTGTCGACTATGAGATCGCCGAGCTGCTGTATACGGCCTATGCCCTGAATGACGAAAACTATGCCAAGCTTATAAACGGCTCCTCGACCTATGCCATTCCGCTGATAGATGTAGTCATGTTCCTCTATGATGAAGTGGAGGAAGGCTATGTAACCCTCGATGACGATCTCATGGATACGCTTGAGGAGGCTCACGATCAGATGCAGATAGCAAAGGATCAGCTGCTGGGCGAGAATTACAGCCGTATGCTCGTATATATGAATCTGCCAGAGGAAGGCGATGAGACCTTTGCTTTTCTGGATGAGATGCATGATATCGCAGGCAATTATTACACGGGAAATGTCCTCATCGCAGGCGAATCCACCTCACAATATGATCTGAAGAAAACCTTTGCAAGAGACAACTCGGTCGTCAGCTGGGTTTCGATCCTTGCCGTGCTGGCAGTGCTGCTCTTTACATTTATGTCTGTCGGCATGCCTGTACTCCTTATACTTGTCATACAGGGCTCGATATGGATGAACTTCTCCTATCCCACAATAATGCATCAAAATCTCTTCTTTATGGGATATCTGATAGTGAGCTCGATCCAGATGGGTGCAAACATCGACTATGCAATAGTCATATCCGGCAGATTTATGGAGCTTAAGGATCAGATGCCTAAAAAAGAGGCCATCATAGAGACCATGAACTTTGCTTTTCCTACCATAGTAACCTCAGGATCAATGCTCGCACTGGCAGGTATCCTGATAGGACAGTTTACATCTGATCCTACCATCTGCGGCATAGGTCAGTGTCTGGGACGCGGAACTATCCTTTCGATATTCCTTGTTATGTTTGTACTCCCCCAGATACTGCTGCTCGGTGAAAAGGTAATAGACAAGAGCTCCTTCAAGGTGTCCATCCCCATAAATATCACCAGAGAATCCGGCATCATGCGTCTGGATGGCATAGTACAGGGTAATATTAACGGTCGCTTCGTCGGAGAAATGCACGGTATCCTCCGCGGAGACGCAAGTATTCTTGTAGCTACCGGCACTATGCAGAAAATGAATGAAGACTCTGCCGACCTGCTGGAGGATAAAGAGACAGTGGATACCACTGCAGACATAAATGAATCCCCTGAAAATGATACTTCCCCTAAGGCTGACAGTCCGGAGCAGCCTGAAGATACCGGTGAGGAGGTCAAAGATGAAGAATAAGCATTTAAGATCACGCCTCTCTCTCATACTTATAACCGTACTTTCATTTGTCGGTATCCCTGCTCCCGATGTATATGCGGACAGCCTCTCGAGTCTGGCGATATATGCAGGTGAGGCAATGGCTATACAGGGTAAGGTCGTTTCCTACAATAAAGTATCTGAAAACACACCCAGTGTAAACTCGGTGATAGAGATAAATACAGCCTTGGATCTGATAGATCTTGCCAAAAACGCAAATATTGACTCATATACTAAGAACAAATCATTTATCATGACCACTGATCTTGATATGTCCGGCTACAGCTTCTCCTCTATCCCCACCTTTTCAGGTGTATTTGACGGCAACGGTCACTCCATCACGGGACTGTATTACGGCGACAACGGATATGCCTCCGGTCTCTTCAGATATATAAGACACGGTGCCGTGGTACAAAACCTGACCCTGAATGCCGATATAGATGCAGCCGACAAAAAAGATATAACCGGCGGTATCTGTGCGATCAACGAAGGAATCATCTCTAACTGTACCTTTGAGGGAAAGATACAGGCTAAAACGATAACAGGCGGTATCGCTGCCATAAACGAGGTTCCCGGTACCATAATGGCTTGCACAAACAAGGCCTCGATCTACGGTTATTATTATACGGGCGGCATCACCGGCAAAAACTACGGTGTCGTGGCTTATTCCAATAATTACGGCGAGCTGAACGATACTACCGAATGGGTAGAGGAAAGCGATGCCATGGATCCCGGAAATGATGCCGTATCTGCGATCATCTCCGGCGGGACTGATGCATTAAATCCATTCCATAATGCTTCCGATACGACAGTGAGAGCCAATAACGGTGTGGATACAGGCGGTATAGCCGGATATTCCAAGGGAGCCGTTTATCAGTGCAAGAATCATGCCACCGTAGGCTACGAGCACACCGGCTATAATGTCGGAGGCATAGTCGGAAGGCAGGCGGGCTTTGTATCCTTCTGCTACAATGACGGTGAGGTATACGGGCGCAAGGATATAGGCGGTATCGTCGGGCAGATGGAGCCTCATCTTACTCTGGATGATCTTGAGAGCCTTCCCGATGCCATAGACAAGCTCCATGATCTGGTAGATGTCTCTCTGGGAGATATCGACTCCTCCGTGGATACCATAAGCGATGATGTCAAGCTGCTCTCTGCCTATGCCGATAATGCGGTGACTGCCGGAGATACACTGACCACGACCACAAAGAACTATCTGAACTCGGTATCCTATACCGCAAATTCTCTTAAAGCAAGAGTTGACTATCTCACAGACAAGATGCCAAAGTTTTTTGAGTATCTTTCCAGTGCCAATGACCATCTCTCCGACACATCGGACAGCCTCAACAAGCTGGTGGATGATGCGGATGTATACAAGAGACTTTCCTCCAATGAGATCATATCCATAAATGAAGCCGCAGATACGATAAGCTCAAATACTTCTACTCTGCCTGACAAAATAGTGGCTGCGGACACCATTACCACTATAGTGATCCCT
>JAGBNR010000062.1 GCA_017634315.1 Lachnospiraceae bacterium | reverse complement strand
ATAAGATTTTTGTGGAGTATTGGGGAGAAAGTGTTCCACCTGAAAAAAGAATCAAACGTTGGCTTGAGAAAGCAGATGAAGTTGCAAAAGACTGGAAACCATCAAAGAGTTTATTTGTGGAGGAATTTTCTCACCTTTCCGGTATACACAAGACGATCCATTGAAAATGCGTGTACTTATATATCGGATGGCTGCTTTTGATGATAAGAAAACCCATATCCTGAAAAATATATATCTGGATAAGAAACAGCTCCATTTATAAGCGGGGCGGCCTGCCGATGCTTCGGCAGGCACGCCCCATATGTTTTTGCGGCTTATATTCAGAAGCACGCATTTATGCGGGCTTCGTGTCAAAGAGTATAACCGGCGGAAGGTTATTTCAGCAGTGGCGATATCTGAGAGAGGAGATTATCCATGGTCTCGAATATCCCGCTCTTTGTGGTACCGAGATCGTTTACTCTTTCGAGCTTTCTGAGCAGGGTATCATACTGTGAGTTGAGGCTGTCAAAATCGCTTTCAAGCTTTTTGAGCTCATCGCCTGCAGCGACAGCAGCATCGGCTATCTCCTGCTGGACGGCATCGGTGCCGTTTGCACTTGATACTATATCATCGAAGGATGAGTAGGAAGACTCCGTTTCCTCGATACTCCTGTCGAGAGCACTGATGGACTGCTCCATTTTTGTGCTCAGGCTTGAGCTTTCCTCATCGACAGAGGCAAGAGATTTATTGACCTCCTCCGTAAGTATGCGGATCTCGTCGGCAAGCTTTTTTACTTCCTCGGCGACTACTGCAAAGCCCTTTCCGGCCTCGCCTGCTCTCGCTGCCTCTATTGATGCATTGAGGGCGAGGAGATTGGTCTGTGATGCTATACCCACTATCTGCTTCATGTATTCCGAGATCTCGCTCACGGAGTCCTTAAAGGTCTCAAACTCCTTCTGCATCTGCGTAAACTCTTCCTTGACCGATGTTGAGTTGTCCATCAGATTACGCATCCTGTCCTGTGCCTGTCCTACGGAGCCGAGGATATCCGAACGTACATCGTCAAATTTGCCGGCACTGTCTGAGACATTGGAGAATATCTCTTCGAAGTTCAGCAGCTCTGATTTCAGCTCGTCATCCTTTTGCATTATCTCGGTAAAGGTATCCTCTACGTCATGGATGGCAGAGAGTGAGTCTACCTCGTTTGTCACGAGATCCCTCTGGTATTTCATCACGTTATCCGCAATATATTTTACAGCATGTGAGCTGTCAGGCACGGTCTCTGTCTTTACTATCTCCTCAGTCTTTACTTCCTTCTTTTTTATCCCGAACATAGTGTGATGCCTCCCTTCACTCGAATACCACGCAGGTCATTGTCTGGTTGATGAATTGTCCGTTATAGTGCTCACCGTAGCCTATGAAGCCGCAGTGTGTGCCGAGCGAACCCATCTGTCCGAGATAATCGGATACTATGCCCTGATTCTGCATGACGATATATCTGAATGCGCAGTTCACCGAAAAGACGGCGGAAACCCTGTTGAAGTCGCTCCTGATATGGCTGATCGTATCGGAGACTATCTCGGATATGTCTCTGGCCTCCAAAAGCGTGAGGATATCGGAGTCATTTACCTGACGGTAGCAGCAGAGACCGTTTCCCTCTACACCCTTAAGAGATATGATACATATATCATCGCCTATCATTTTACCGAGGGGATTCTTGAAGGTCTGGTCGGAGATGCCTGACTCGGATACCCCCGTGAGATCCATGTAAACCCTTTTGGCAGGCTGACCGTTCAGCTCTCCTATATAATATTTGGACTTGTCCGTCCTGGAGGCTATGAGCCTTACGCCCTGCCGCGGTGTATATATGTTTTCCTTATATGCCTTGACCCTGCCGTTGTTGTTCTTAATAATGGCATATGCCATGGCATCGGTGTATACCTTTCCGTTGCAGGATACCCTGCCTGCATCGCCGGTGCCGCCCATGAGCTCCATGTGATACCTGTTCAGCACACTCTGTATGGTGGACAGTACCACGGCATCATTGCCTGAGCACAGGTCGATGACCGCTGTATTTGAGCTTCCCGGCTTTACGGAGGCAGCATCGTTCTCAAACCTCTCTATGTATTTCACCGGTGTCTTACTTACTTCCTCCAGTACGTTGGTGACTGCCGTGACACCCTCGGTAAATGCCGTGATGCTGACACCCTTTTCCAGTACATCCTTACAGTACGACATGGCTATGCAGCCGATGCTGGGCACTCCCGGCATGAGATCTTCAAGCTCTGCAACATTTTTGTCAAACTGATCGGCATTTGACATCATGATGATGAGCTGAGGCTTCACTATCCCTCTGAGAGCCTCTTTCAGATTTCCGCTTTTGCTTTCCGAATAATTGATTTTCATGGTGTAGATCCTCTTTCCGTTATGGTGAAACAAAAACTATATGCTTAATGATATCATATCCGGCAGCTATAGCGGTACAGTTTTTTTGCGATGATGAAAACAGGCCGGTATTGTGATAAAATGTAAAACACTGCGGAAAGAAAGAAGAGAGTATGGTACTACGGCAATCAGCAAGGGAAGAATATCCTTGTATATGAAGATATCGCGTGACAGAAAAGCTGCTGCATCGGATCCTTTATGGGAAAGGCATCCCTACACTTTATCATTTCTTGTTACCTTAGTTATCCTTTTGATATACAGCATGATACAGGAGATATATCCTTTCGGAGAGTATTCGTTTTTAAGAAAGGATATGTATCATCAATATCTGCCTTTTCTCTGTGAGCTCAGGAGGAAGCTCGCAGACGGCTCGGGATTCGGATACAGCTTTGATCTGGGTGTCGGACATTCCTTTTATGCCCTTTATGTATATTACCTTTCAGATCCGCTCAATTTTCTCACACCCCTTATCCCCGAGGAATATCTGCTGGAGTTTATGACTGCTGCAGCTTACATCAAGATGAGCCTTGCGTCATCCTTTATGTGCAGATATCTGATCTGCAGATCGGCAGCCCGAAGCAGCAGGATGTCTGCGATGACTGAGAGTGCGGCGGATTCCGCAGACGGTCATGCGCGCTGTACACAGGGAATGGGCAGTGTGTATGCCGTGATGCTGGGGGTATGCTACGGACTGTCGGGCTTCATGGCCTCTTACGACTGGAATGCGATGTGGATGTGGGGTATTGCTCTTGCGCCGCTTGTAATGACCGGTCTGGAGAAGCTGATCGACGGGGGCAGTCCTGTCCTTTATACGCTCATGATGACAGCCACAGTCATTACGAATTACTATATCGCGATGGTGGTGGGGATATTTGTCATCGTTTATCTGATCGTGCTGTGCGTTGAAAAGCTGCCGGGGACCTTAGGGACGCTCAGGGCACTCTTTCTGACCGGAGTGTCGACCGTCCTTGCTGCCGGAGCGGCGGCATTTCTTCTTGTACCCGAGGCATTTGCGATAGGACAGACATCCTTTATCGAAAAGGATTTCCCGGACAGCGTGGAGCTTTATATGCCGTTTACGAAGCTGCTGCTGCGCTCCATGATGGCAGTGGAGCCCGAGACGGGACTGTCCCATGAGCCGGGGATATATGCGTCGCTTCTTACGCTGATGCTTATTGCGGCATATTTTTTAAACAAAAGGATAAGCCTGCGCTGTAAGGCGGCAAGGCTTTTTCTTCTGGGCTTCTTTTATCTTTCGTTTGATACCAATGTGCTTGAATACGTCTGGCACGGTCTCAACTATCCGGATTCGCTCCCGGCGAGAGAGGGCTTTCTTTTCGTGCTGGTGTGTCTGACTGTTGCAAAGGATGCATCGGAGGTGATCTGCGATATGCCGGGGATATCTGTCGGTCTTTCATTTGGCTTTCCCGCAGTGCTGCTTATCATTTGCTATATCTTTGAAAGGGAGGACAGTCATGTCACCGGGGCGACATGGGTGGTAAATACGGTCTTTATCCTGCTTTATGCGATAGTGGGGATACTCATCATACACACAGGCATATACGGCACAAGGATCGGGATGTATGCAGCGGGAACGGTGCTTATGGCTGAGCTTCTTATAAATTTCAATATCACCTCGGAAAGAGATATATCACGGGAAGGATATTTCGAGCATGTGAAAAGCTACAGAGCACTGATTGAGACAGCCGAGGCTGAGGACAGGATCAATCAGGGGCATTTCACGAGATTTGATGCGGTAGAAGAGAATATACGCAATGACGCCTGTCTTACCGGATACCGTGGGGATGCTTTCTTTTCCTCCACGATAAATAAAGAGGCGGAGGATTTCTTTCGGGAGTTTGGCATGAAGAGCTCAAGAGTACACTATATGGCAACGGGTCTTACCCCGTTTTCGGCGGCATTGCTGTCGGACGGCTATCTGATAGCGGATGAGTTCAGGAATAATGAGACGGATTATGACGTGGCTTTCTTTACCGATGCGTGTGATGATGATTATCTTTACCGTTGTCTCTATACCCTGCCTTTCGGATATACGGTACCTGCCGGATATTATGATCTGAGCAGGGATGCCGTGTCCGACCCGATAGACAGACAGAACAGGGTGGCTGTAAGGCTCGGAGGGGACGAGGTGTTTGCAAGGACAGATGATGAATATATCTCGGAGAGGGAGGGCTGTGCGGAGTTTACGGTGCCGGAGGACGGTCATTACTACGGATATACCCAGGCTGATATTGATGAGATAGATGAGTATGTAAACGGGACGGAGGATGTGCACGGACATTTCGATGAGATGAAGTATGAGAGTATCATGGACCTCGGCAGGCTTGAAAAGGGGGATGAGGTACGGCTTAAGGTATCGGATGACGATACGGATGAGGTACTCACGCTCACGCTATACAGCTTCAGACCGGAGGCGATGCAGCATATAGAGGATATCCTGAGTGCCGAGAGCTTTACAGTCACGGAGTTTACGGATGATCACATAGAGGGGATAGCGGATGTGTCATACGGGAGAGACCTGGTACTTGCGATGCCGTATGATGAGGGCTGGGAGATAGAGGTGGACGGGATGCCGTATACATGGACCGAGAGATTTTACGGCTTTCTTATGATGCTGCCCATGGAGCCGGGGGTACATCATATCAGTCTTACCTATCATGTGCCGTATCTCTTGCACGGTATCGTGATAACGTTTGTATCACTGATACTCGGCGCGATGTACGTCATGTTTTATAGCAGAAGTAAGACTCATATATTGGATATATGAAGTATGTTGGATGATAAAAAATACATATTATCCGAAAAAAATATACGATGATTGCTCTGCATCACGACCTGCGAATATTGAAATATGAAGGTGCGAATGGTATTTTATAAGGTATGATCCAGAAAGACTATCTGCTAAAAAATCCGATGATGACGGGAGCGGTCCTGTCGGACATAAAGAAGGTCGTAAATGAACATCCTCACAGGGATGCTCTGATCACCATATATGAAACAGGCTTTCCCAAGCATCAGATAAAGGCTCTCACAGGCATGATAAGGAGTGTCTGCGGCGGAGATATCAAGATAGCGGGGATATCACTGTATGTAATAGCAGATATGATGCCGATGGGTCACGGTGTAAGGCTCAATCTCATACTCACGGAGGAAACGGATATAGATATAGTCGGGATACCGTGTCTGCCGGGAGAAGAGGATGAGGCTGTACGTATCATGCGCAAGGCACTTGATAAGCATACCGATGCAAGGGCGGTAGAGCTTTTTGTCTCAAATATCGGTCTCGATGCTACAAGGTTTATGGAGGAATCCATGAAGGGGCATGAGGAGGTGGGGGTCTTTGGGACCATGATAAGCCACACCACGCCCAAGATACTGTCCTCTCAGGGATATAAGCATCCTATCTCAAAGCTGCGTGCCGACAGGGAGGCCTTTGGCAGCGGTCATTTCACAGCCGCAAGCCTTCCGGTGGCGACTATGGGAGAGATCATCACGAGGGAGCTGATCGAGAACAATCACTATATCATTGCAGAAGACAGGTTTATTACCGATGGTTTCACAGCTGTCGTCTTTTCGGGGGAAAGCCTGAACGTGCAGCTGAACTACGCTCTCGGCTGGCATCCGATCGGACATGAGATGGAGGCACGGCTTGGAGAACGGCTTGATACAGGGGAATGTACTCTGGCAGAGATAGACGGGATGAAGGCGGTGGATCTGTTTCACGAGTATCTCGGGGTCAGACCTGACAAGTATTTTTCAAACAATATCTGTGAATTCCCGCTGATAGTACACAGAAACGGGGCGGATATCTGTCTCATACCCTATGATTATGATGAGGACGGGAAGGTCTTTTTCAATACGTCTCTCAAGGACGGAGAAAAGCTCAGATTTTCCTATGCCTCTCATGATGAGGTGCTGGGCGCGGCCAAGGAGTCATATGAAAGTATGGATGCCTTTGATCCGCAGGCTTTGTTCCTTGTCATGTGCGGCAACCGCATCAATTTTTTAAGGGATGATGCGAAGCTTGAATGGGAGGAGTATAAGCTGACAGGCGCAGAGTATGCCCTTATTCACGGGATCAGTGAGATCTATTATCATCACGGCAGGGGAGGGGTGCTGAACAGTGCTCACATTGCCGTCGGTATGCGTGAGGGAGAGAGGGATGATACCCGTGAGCATGTACCGGGAAATATCGAATGCTCTCATCATGGCGGGATAATACCTCTTTCCGAGAGGATGTCCGTATTCATGAGCAAGATGACGAGGCAGCTTGAGGAGATGGCAGAGGAGGCTGAGGCTGCCAACCAGGCCAAATCGGCTTTTCTGTCAAGTATGTCGCATGAGATCCGTACACCGATAAATGCCGTGCTGGGCATGGATGAGATGATCCTCAGGGAGAGTAATGAGGCAGACGTGATCAAATATGCAGAGGATATCCGCTCCGCAGGCAGCAGTCTGCTCGGTATCGTAAACGATATACTGGATTTTTCAAAGATAGAGGCAGGAAAGCTCGACATACTTCCGGTCGAGTACGAGTTCGCCTCAGTCATCAACGATCTTTACAATCTGATAAAAAAGCGTGCAGAGGACAAGGGGCTCGAACTGAAGCTGGACATAGATCCCACGATACCTTCGGTCCTGTACGGAGACGAGATACGTGTCAAGCAGGTGATCACGAATATCCTTACAAATGCAGTCAAATATACTGAAGAGGGAAGCGTGACCCTGACAGTCAGGCGTATGGATGTGTCTGCGCATGAGGAGTCCGGGGGCTACAATGACAGGCATGGAAAGGCCTGCTTCAGAAATCCAGTGAAGCTGTATGTATCGGTAAAGGATACGGGTATAGGCATCCGTGAGGAGGATGTAGAAAAGCTTTTCCACGCCTTCGAACGCGTGGATGAGGAGAGAAACCGCAATATAGAGGGTACCGGACTGGGACTGAATATCACTTCCATGCTGCTCGAGCTGATGGATAGCAGGCTTGAGGTAGAAAGCACCTATGGCACAGGCTCGGATTTTTCGTTTACAGTAAAGCAGGGGATATCGCGTGATGAGCCTATAGGTGATATCAGTGAGCGTTTCAGCAGCAGGTCTTCTTCACATGAGACATACCGGGAGAGCTTCAGGGCGGATCAGGCTCATATCCTTGTGGTGGATGACACGAGGATGAACCTCGATGTCGTGAAGAATCTGCTGAAAAAGACAAGGATCGGTATCGATACAGCAGAGAGCGGAGAAGAAGCACTGAGACTTGTACGTGAAAACCGTTACGACATGATCTTTCTTGACCATCGTATGCCGCATATGGACGGCATAGAGTGCTTCAGGCAGATGAAGGTCATGGAGGATAATAAGAATAAGGATGTCCCTGTGGTATCGCTTACCGCAAATGCTGTATCCGGAGCAAGGGAAGAGTATCTTACAGAAGGATTTGCGGATTACCTCAGCAAGCCCATAGACTCCGAAAAGCTCGAAGCCATGCTGATACGCTATCTGCCGAAGGAAAAGGTACGTATCATTCCGAAGAAGCTTCATGAAAAGAGAGCAGGGACAGGGTCAGACTATGCGGCAAGACCTAAGCCGCATATAGTGATGATAGACGATGAGACACTGATGCATGATGTGGCAAAGAAGATACTCGGAGACACCTTCAGGATCGATACTTACGTATCAGGACATGAGGGTCTTGAGGCACTTAACGATGAACACACCGACCTCGTACTGCTCGATATCAATATGCCCGATGAAGACGGGTTTGAGGTGATGAAGAGTCTGAGGGGGAATGCGAAGACAGCAGACATACCCGTCATTTTCCTTACCGGCGACGAGAACAGGGAGACCGAGATAGAGGGCTTTAAGGCCGGAGCATGGGACTTTGTGAGAAAGCCCTTTGTGGCGGAGGTACTGCTGCAGCGCGTGAGGCACACCATAGAGCTGTCGAGGCTGCAGATGGATCTGACGAGAGAGGTAGCAGTGCAGACCCTCAGGGCAGAGCATCTTACGCAGGAGGTGATGCTCGCTCTTTCCAAGGCGGTCGACGCCAAGGACCACTATACCAATGGCCATTCCGAGAGGGTGGCAGGCTATGCGACCATGCTCGCATACAAGATGGGTATGGATGATAAGGCACAGGCTGAGATCCGCGCGATGGGACTGCTGCATGATGTGGGCAAGATAGGTGTGCCCAGAGAGATAATCAATAAAAAGGGCAGACTCACTGACGAGGAGTTTGAGAAGATAAAGACTCATACCACGCTGGGGTACGATATACTGAAGACGATCACGGAGCTGCCGGAGCTCGCGACCGGTGCCAGATGGCATCATGAGAGATTCAACGGCTCGGGATATCCCGATGGCAAAGCGGGTGGAGATATACCTGTGGCTGCGAGGATCATCTGCGTGGCAGACAGCTATGATGCCATGACATCCAAGAGGTCTTATTCTGACGTGAGAGCGCAGAGCGAGGTGCGTGACGAGCTGCTGCGTTGCAGTGGGACCCAGTTTGATCCGGTGATCGCGGGACATATGATAAGCCTGATAGATGCCGATACTGAATACAGGATGAATGAGATCGGGTATAGCGAAAGCAGCGTGGCGAAGTATGTCGAGGAGCTGACAGCAAGGATGGCCATGAGAGGTGAGACAGCAGCTTACGATACGGCTCATGAGACCGGTGATGAGGATGATACAGAGGTCTGTACGGATGAGCTGCCCGAGGATGCAGAGGAGACCGTACTGCCCGGATGGCTCGCAGAGTGTGAGGCTCTGGATACTGCGTCGGGAGTGAAAAACTGCGGATCTGTCGAGGGCTATCTCTCGGTGCTAAGGAGCTTTTATTCGACAATAAAAGAAAAGGCTGATGAGATAGAGCAGTATCTTGATGATAAGGATCTCGAAAACTATACGGTAAAGGTACATGCATTAAAGTCATCGGCACGGATAGTCGGTGCGACGGAGCTGTCGGAGCAGGCGAGAAGGCTGGAGGAGGCCGGCGATGCAGGAGATGTCGCAGCCATAGATGAGGGTACACCGGAGATGCTTGCGCTGTATCGCAGCTATGTGAGCGCACTCGCACCGCTGGACGATGACGGGATGGATCTGCCGGATGCGCCGGAGGAAGAGGTCAGGGATGCGTATCAGGCACTTACGGAGTTTATAGGTGCCATGGACTATGAGCTGGCGAGGATGGTGCTTGACTCCATGAGCAGGTATCATCTCCCGCAGGAGGACAAGGAACGGTTTGACAGGCTGCGCAGCCGTCTGTCACAGCTTGACTGGGACGGTATGCGTAAGGTGGTGGAGGAGATCCATTAGGAGAGGAGCGTATTATGGCCAGATCGATACTGATAATCAGCACTGCCGAGACTTTTTCGGTAAGAGGACTTGAAATGAAGCTGCAGGGGATCGGGGCTGAGACTGTGTATGCCGCGCCGAGGATCAAGGATATCGAGGCAGTATACAAAGGGACGGATCTGATCATACTGTATACGGATGAGAGCGTGGATGATACGGCGGAGGCTCTGGTATACCTGAAGGATCACTGCATCGAAAATGATGAGCGGGTCATAGTGGTAGGCACCAGACAGGAGTATGAGAGTGTCATCAGATTTATGACGGGCAGCTGTGTGCTCGGCTTCTTTGAGAGACCGCTTGATATGAACGCCCTGCTTGATACCGTCGAGTCTTATCTGTCAGAGGAGGCCGTGCATGAGAGGAGAAAGAGCATACTGATAGTGGATGACGATGTGTCCTATATGAGCATGATATTTGACTGGCTCAAGGATAAATACAGGGTTTCCATGGCAAATTCGGGTATGCAGGCGATCACGTGGCTGGCAAAGAACCATGCCGATCTTATATTGCTCGACTATGAGATGCCTGTCACCCCCGGACCGCAGGTGCTTGAGATGATACGGTCGGAGGCGCAGACCTCGGATATACCGGTGATGTTTCTTACCGGAAAAAACGATAAGGAAAGTATCATGAAGGTGCTTTCGCTAAAGCCTGTCGACTATCTCTTAAAGACGATAGACAGGCCGGGACTTCACGATAAGGTGGACAGATTTTTCATTGAAAAGGCTGCACGGGGAGTATGATCAGCCTATCTTGATGATATTTCCAAAACAATGTAAAATCTAATGCGGAAACTATATTTCAGTGGGGAGTGTCATGGACGGGATCGGATTCGACAACAAAAAGTATCAGGAGATACAATCAGCACATATCAGAGACAGGATAGAGAAGTTTGACAAGCTGTATCTGGAGTTCGGCGGCAAGCTTTTCGATGACTATCATGCTTCACGCGTACTGCCGGGGT
>JAGBNR010000061.1 GCA_017634315.1 Lachnospiraceae bacterium | reverse complement strand
TTAAGGTATGTGAGAGCGGTGAGCGGCTACAGGCTCACGCTTGAAGACGGTACGGTTCTTCCTGTGCCGAAAGGACGGTACAAAGAGGTAAAGAGCCGCATAGTGCGGCAGACTGCCCGAACTATATCCTGTATATAAGGTGCTGCAAAGGGCTGCGTACTAATTGCTTAGTACGACAGCCCTATATTTTATGTGAACGGATTGACAGGATAACATGTTGTATGATAGAAATTAATATGTTTGTAACATTTAAGAGAATAGTAAAGACGGTCTGACCGAGGGAGGAACTACAGGAATATGAGTATAACTGCTTACAGAAGGATGGTTAAAGGTGCGTTAACGGCACTTGTTATCGGGGCTTTTTTTTCACTCTTTGTATGTGTGAGAGCACAGGCTGCGGTCATATGCCTTGATCCCGGACACGGCGGCATAGGCACCACGGGTGCGGGAGCGTTTTATCCCCCCTACATGGAAAAGGTGCTTAATTTTGCAGTAGCCTCTCAGGTCAAGGCTGAATTGGAGCAGGCAGGCAATACCGTTTATATGACACGCAACGGAGATGTGAGCCTTGATCTGGATCAGAGGGCCGCATATGCCAAGTCGGTCGGAGCAGATCTTCTTATAAGTATACATTTCAATTCATCCGGTGCTCATGATAAATACGGATCAGAGGTCTGGACCTCAATGTACGGCGGACACCGCAGCACAGGATATGCGCTTGGAAACAGCATAATAAGTCAGCTCACCGCTCTTGGCTTTGTGAGTAAGGGCGTGAAAACAAAGATGGGCAATTCAGGCGATTACTATGGGATAATAAGGCATGGCGTGAGCTATGGGATACCTACGATCATTGTAGAACACTGCTTCATGGATAACGTCATAGACAGGGCTATACTCGAATCAAAGGGATATACCGTGCTTGCTCACGCAGATGCTGTAGGTATAACCAATTATCTAAACTCTGTAGGCGGAGTGGTACCCAAGTCAGATCCCGTTGCATTTGTTGAGGGATCAACTGCGGGAGGAGCCGGAGCGGCATCTTCAACGACGGCTTCAGACCCCTACAGAACAAAGTACGGATTTGCTAAAGATGCTCTCGGAAATGTGACATATGTGGACCCGGCCGGTAATTCCGTCGTATTCACTGCCGCTGAGTGGAACAGGCTCCTCGGAAGCTGGTCTTATACAGGGGATCCGGAGGCTTGTCTTAAGCAGCAGGCTGTTACCGTGCTTAAGACTCTGATAGGAAAATAAGGCGGGATTGACAAACAAGTCCGGCCTCTGTTATTATGTGTGGACACGGTTTTAGAATGGTTTTGAAAGGAAACATACCGGATGGACGGACTCAGTGCAGAGCAGCAGGCTTTGTTTGCAAGTATAATGGGTAATTCTTCACAGGCTCAGGCAATGACACCGAATGTCGCGCCTGCGGCTCCTGCGCCTGCACCGGTTGCTGCCGCACCGGCGGCCGGAGGAGATCCGGGCAGGAAGCTGAGTCAGGCAGAGATAGATGCTCTCATAGCTTCCATGGTGGGGTGAAGGAGATTGTTATCACAGATCAGATTATTGCTTTTACGGACCGTTCGACATTATTGCCGGACGGTCTTTTGTATTTCCGGTAATTTATCCGGAGCAGCTGCCTATGCTCCCTGCAATTGGAAATATGCAGTTGATTTGATATAATATGCAGACAGGCACACCAAAGTAAGGAAGAGAGGTAGGATGACGATATGGCAGAGCCGGTGATACTCTATCTAGTAATGCCATGCTATAACGAGGAAGAAGTGCTCAGGATGAGCTCCGGGAAGGCACTTGATCTCTATGCACGACTTATTGACAATGGAACGATAAGCAGTGACAGCAGGATACTCTTTTCTGATGACGGTTCAAAGGACAGGACATGGGAGATCATCACAGAGCTTCACGCGGAAAATGAAACATTCTGCGGTATACGGCTGTCAAAGAACAGGGGTCATCAGATAGCTATTTACTCAGGAATGGTATATGCTGCGGAGCATGGTGCAGAGTGTGTGATTACGATCGATGCGGATCTGCAGCAGGATATAGAAGCAGTCCCGAGATTTCTGCAAAAGTACGCCGAGGGCTGTGATATAGTATACGGAGTGCGTGATTCCAGAGATACAGACAGCCTTTTCAAAAAAACTACAGCTACAATGTATTATAAATTCATGCGTTCTCTCGGCTGTGATCTGATCGAGCAGAGTGCCGATTATCGTCTGCTTTCAAACAGGGCAGTCAAGGCATTGGCCTCCTATAAGGAAAACAATCTTTTCATACGCGGTCTTGTGCCGGAGATGGGTTTTAAGAGTGATATCGTATATTTCCACGTAAAGGAAAGGGAGGCGGGCTCCTCCAAATATACGTTGAAGAAGATGGTTTCGCTGGCACTGAACGGCATCACATCCTTCAGCATACAGCCTATAAGACTGGTAGGTCTTTTGGGTGTCGGTGTACTGATTGTCTCGGTGGTGATGATGATAGTGACCCTTATAGATCATATCAGAGGAGTTACGGTGGCAGGCTGGTCTACCATTGTGATAAGTATATGGTTTCTGGGCAGTATACAGCTTATTTCTCTTGGGGTAATAGGCGAATATGTGGGACGGACCTATATGGAGACAAAAAACAGACCCAGATACTTTATAAGCGATGAAACGGGAGACGGTAAATGATAGAGTTTCATGCGGATGATTACGGGATGTTCCCGGCAGCGGCAAGAAGGATAATACACTGCATAAATGAAGGGAGCCTGAATGGTATCAGCCTGATGCCGAACGGACTGTATCTGGATGACTGTATGAGGCTGCTTAAGGAGGAATGTACAAAAGAGGTACGGCTTGCGATACATTTTAATATAATGACGGAAAAGCCGGTCGGAGATCCGGCTGATATACCGGATCTGACTGATGATAACGGATGTTTCAATATGACATACGGCAAGCTGATAAAGGCTAATTATATACCGTGGATAAGGGGTAAGTACAAGAAGCAGATAAAGCATGAGCTTGGATTACAGCTTGACAGGTGTATGCCGTATTTTTCACGACAGGGAAGCATACGGATAGACAGCCACAGGCATTTCCATATGGTTCCTTTTGTATTTGACGCCATAGCGGAGCTTATAGAGGAAAGAGGACTCGAGGTCTCTTATATAAGGATAATACATGAGCAGCCCAAGTTTTACAGAGGTATTGCCAAATTCGAGTTTTTTAAGCCTGTAAACGTCATAAAGGTTATGCTTCTTAATGCGTTTTCGGCTTCTGACAGAAGGAGACACAAGGAGCTTTGCGAAAGGGTACAGGCTGACTTTGCCAGTATCCTTTTTTCCGGACATATGACGTATCGAAATGTGAGACTGATCCTTAAGAATATAGAGAACAGACCATCAGCCTTCAGAGAAAACATAGAGCTTATGTTTCATCCCGGAGCGGTACTCGAGGAGGAGGATCTTGAACGTATAAACGATGCGGAGGACAGGGCATATATGTCTGACGGGCTGCGTGATAAAGAGGCGGAGGCACTTATAAGGTCGGCTTTAATATGATTTAACACTTTACGCAGTTTATGTTATAGTATAGCTTGTACTGTTAAGGCATCAAATGGGGAGAGATTGGCATAATGTCCGTGAGCATACGTGGGGAGACACTATTAAATCCTGCGGACTATCCTGAAGAGCAAAGAAAGCTTGTAGAGGATTTTAACATCAAGCTCAAAAACACAATGGGCATAGTGACCGGTATCGGCAAGGAGTACCATACCATATGGCTTGTTGACCGTAGTGATCACAGTATGGAGCTGTACAGATCCACCGGTGAGAACACCGTGAGCGGACTTGTGGATATGGGACTCCGCTTTGGGAGTTATGAAGCCTTTATAGAAGCGTATGTGGATACCTATGTAGCCGATCGGCCGGATGCGGTTATGAGAGATGTATCTTATGATATGGTTGCCGAGAGGATAATGACCGGCGGACTGTATACAGTGGATTATATGCGTTTTAATGATGACGGCAACATCTCATATCATCAGATGGCTTTTGCACTTGCGGGAGACCCCGATACGGCTGATAAGTTTGTACTTGCCTACAGAGATGTGGATAGTTCGATAAGGAAGCATATGGCTGAAAAGCTGTATCTCAGAGAGCAGCTGAATATAGTGAACGCTCTCAGCCGCGACTATTACAATATCTTCAAGATAGATCTGGAAAGCGGCAATGTGGTCATACTGAAGCTGGACGGCTATGTCACAAAGGGCATGGATAAGCCGAGTGAAAAAGAATATCCATACGATGTGCTGTACAAGCAGTATGTGAATGACAGGGTATATGCCGAGGATGTGCCTGCCATGCTCAGGGCTATGGACCTTGATACGGTAAGGAAAAAGATGGCAAGCAGCGATGAGTATGTATCCAGCTACAGAGTGCTCGATAACGGTGAGATACATTATTATCAGTTCACTTATCTTCCGATCAACCCCTTAAACAAGGCAGGCGGTATACTGGCCGGCTTTAAGAATGTAGATGATATAGTCGAGAGTGCCAAGGAGAGAGAGGAGCTCATAGCTCTTGCTGAGACGGACACCATGACCGGCATATTAAACCGCGGCAGCGGTGAGCAAAAGGTGATAGTGGCTCTCGCCAGTGGTAAAAGAGGCATGTTCTGCATCATAGACATAGACCTTTTCAAGAGTATCAATGACAATTACGGTCATGATGTGGGAGATAAGGTTATAAGGGGTATTGCCGACATCCTCAAGGAAGAGTTCAGGGAGAGAGATATCATCTTCCGGCTCGGGGGCGATGAATATGCGATCTTCGCCCAGAATGTCGTGGAGGAGTCAAAGGGTGAGGCTATAATGAACAGGGTGTTCAAAAGTATCAGCAGGATGGAGATACCCGAGCTCGGGGACAATCATCCATCGGTGAGTGCCGGAGCCGTGATAATATCCAACGGGGAGACCCCTTCGTTTGAAGAGGTGTACAGAAAGGCTGATGAGTGCGTATATAAGAGTAAAATAGTCAGTGGAAACGATATCACGTTTTACTGAGACATAACATAAAAAGCTCCGGTTCGTGCGAACCGGAGTTTTTAACATGAAGCTTTTATCAGGTGTTTGCCAGCTTACAAAGCTCGTCGAGCATCTTCGGCAGATCCGTCTCCATGTTTTCATCCGAAAACTGGCACGTTCCGACCTTTTCATGCCCTCCGCCATTGTATTTGAGCATCAGACTGCCCACGTTTACCTTACAGGTCTTATTCAGGATGCTGTAGCCTACAGCAGCCGAGCAGCCCTTGCCGCCGCGTCCGTTTACTATCCAGGCCGAGATATTCTGCTCGGGATACATGCTGTATATCATAAAGCGGTTGCCGGTGTATATAGGATCGACCCCTCTGAGATCCGATATGATCACATTACCCTCAGTACGTGTATGGGCAGTAACCATTTCCTTAAACTTTGCGGTCTGCTCCATATATACTTCTATACGCTCCTTCACATCGGGCATGGCAAGGATCTCTTCAGTTGACTTGTCTTTGCAGGCTACCATGAGCTTTTCCATGAGCTGATAGTTGGATACGGTAAACTGTCTCCAACGACCGAGACCGGTACGGGGATCCATGAGGAAGCCAACCAATATCCATCCGGTAGGATTCATTATCTCATCAATGGTGAGATCTCCGGAGTCGACCTTGTCAACAGCAATCATCATATCATCAAAATTGGGGAAAGTCTCTTTTCCACCGTAATACTCATATATGATACGCGCACAGGATGGCGTGATCCTGCTCTCACCCTTATACTTGCCGGCAAGCTCCAGCCTCTCATGCTCGCTGGAGTGATGGTCAAACCACAGACCACATCCGGGCACATAAGGTACGTTTGCCAGACAGTCATTCTCGTCTATCTCTACCAGTCCGTCCTGAAGATCCTTCGGATGCGCGAAGGTCCAATGATCCACCACACCTGCCGCGAGGAGCAGGGCTCCGCAGGCCAAGCCGTCAAAATCAGAACGTGTAACAAGTCTCATAGCCATAAAAAGGTCACTCCTTATCTTTTTTTCTATACTATTTTAAGTATATTCAGACGGGAAATCAAGAAGCGGATATGTTTTGGTATACTAAAAATACCATGTTGATTATAATATAAACATGAGCACGAGAATAAGCGAAAAAATAAATACCTTATTCAACTCTTATGATCTGTTCAGCTATGCAGGTACGGAAAAGAACAGAGCCAAGGCCAGAAAGGAGATCCCTGATATCACGGATGAGGAAATGGAGGAGCTCGAGGCATATCTGGAGAGGTTCAGAAGCTTTGCCGAGAAATACGGAAGATTGATCGCCGAAAAATATAAAATGCCGCATCTTCCGTACAGTGAAGAGGCAAAAAAAGAGGTTTCCGAGTACGTGGATATATGCAGGAGAGAATTTCCGGATATAGATATCATGCATATCAGGGAGCTTTTCAGTACGGTGTGTGTGAACGTTAATGTCTGATATGGGGAGAGCTTGTATGCAATACAGAAAGGATAAATACGGCAGAGATATCTCGCTCCTTGGCTTCGGATGCATGAGATTTACCAAAAAGGGCGGCAATATAGATATCGACAAGGCTGAAAAGGAGATAATGGCCGCTTACGAAGCGGGAGTGAACTATTACGATACCGCATATATATACACAGGCAGTGAAGCAGCGATAGGCGAGATATTTGAAAGGAACAATATAAGGGACAGTATCTGTATAGCCACAAAGCTGCCGCAGTATCTGATAAACAGCAGAGCTGCAATTGACAGGTATTTTAACGAGCAGCTCACGAGACTGCGTACAGGATATGTGGATTATTATCTGATGCATATGCTGACGGATCATGCAATGTGGGAAAAGCTCAAGAGCCTGGGGATACTGGAGTGGATCGGGGAGAAGAAGAGATCCGGCGAGATAAGAAATATCGGGTTTTCCTACCACGGCAATACCGACAACTTTTTAAAGATTCTGAATGACTATGACTGGGATATATGCCAGATACAGTACAACTACATGGATGAAGTTACTCAGGCAGGCAGAGTGGGTCTGAGGGCTGCGGCTGATAAGAAGATACCGGTAGTTATCATGGAGCCGCTCAGGGGAGGCAAGCTCGTCAATATGCTTCCCGAAAGGGCAAAAAAGGCATTCAGAGACAGCGGCAGAGGATGGTCACCGGCAGAGTGGGCCTTCAGATGGCTCTATGATCAGGAGGAGGTAACTGTAGTCCTGTCCGGCATGAATACCACGGAAATGGTGGAGGAAAACTGCAGGACAGCATCTGAGGCAAGGGCAGGTGAGCTGACAGAGGCCGACCGGCAGGTATTTGAGAGTGTAAAACAGAGTATAAACGCAAACGAGAAGGTAAACTGCACAGGGTGCACTGTTCTGTGCTTTTATGCCAAGTATATTTCTAACCCAAACGGAAGAAATATTCAACGCAAAACTACAAGCCACGAAAATGGTCATCACGAGTACAGCTGATACCACA
>JAGBNR010000060.1 GCA_017634315.1 Lachnospiraceae bacterium | reverse complement strand
TTTAAGGGATATATACTTTCAATAGACCATGTACAGGGAGATCCTTTTGCCTCCCCTTCAAAGGTGAGCATAAGAGTGGACGGAGGCACGGCCGGATTTCCCGATGATTTTTATAGGAAGAAACACAGACGGATCGCTCTGCAGGATATGCTTACGAGACGCTTCGCATATGCCGTGTATAAAGACAGGAGAGGCAGGGATGCGGGCTCGGGAAAGAGCGGTCTGATATCATCGGACAGACCGGGACAGGAGATACTGGAGAGATCCTGCTGCCGTATCGATGTGTCCACGGGAAGCGTGGTCTTTCGTATGGAGATGGGATTTCCTGCATTCGGAAGGAGCATCAATTCCAAAGAGCTGATAAATATGCTTTTCGTGTCGCTGCCGGATCACGTGGCCGGCTCTTTTGTGTTTCATAAAGAGGAAGAAAGGTGCTATACGGATGTATTGGAGCTTGCGGACGATCAGCTCGCGATAAGACAGGCACTTGCAGATATGGGACTGTGTGCCTTTATTGCCGACGGCTCGGTGCTGCCGAGAGAATCCGGTGTATCTGACAGACCTATGAAGCAGGCGGTAGCTTTCATTTCTCCCGAAAGCTTAAGGGTAGATATGGAGCTGCCGCATGCAGGCAGGATAAGCGGCATGGGGATAAGACGGGGTATCACACTGATAGTCGGCGGAGGATATCACGGCAAGTCAACACTTCTTCATGCTTTGGAAAAGGGGGTCTATGACCATATCAGAGGCGATGGGCGTGAATATGTCATAACGGATGCTTCCGCCATGAAGATAAGAGCCGAGGACGGGAGATGCGTGCATGGAGATGATATATCGCTCTTTATAAATGATCTGCCGGATGGCAGGGATGTGAGACATTTCAGTACCGAGGATGCAAGCGGAAGCACATCACAGGCTGCGAATGTCGTCGAGGCGGCAGAGTGCGGGAGCAGCGTACTGCTTATAGACGAGGACACGTGTGCCACTAACTTTATGGTACGCGACAGGCTGATGCAGAGAGTGATAAACAGAGAGCATGAACCTATCACACCGTTTATTGAAAGAATGAAATACATATATGAGGAGCTTGGAGTGTCATGCATTCTTGTCGCCGGAAGCTCCGGAGCATTTTTCGGAGTGGCCGATACTGTCGTACAGATGGACAGATATAAGCCATATGATATTACGGACAGGGCAAAAGAAGAGTATGAAAAGGAGGAAGCAGATATGTATGCTGCACACCCTGCTCCCGTCACATTATATACCGAAAGAGTCATTGTGTCCGAAAGATCATTCGGTCACGGAGACAGGATAAAGCTCAAGGTACACGGAAGGGACGGCTTTGGTATCGACAGAGAGGATGTGGATATCAGATATCTGGAGCAGCTCACAGACAGTGCACAGACGGCAGCTCTTGCACACATCGCAGGCTATGCCGTAAGGGAGCTGATCGACGGCAAAAGGAGTATCCGTGAGATATTAAAGATATTGGAGGATATGCTTGACGATGCGGGAGTGGAGAAGCTGTGCGGTCCGTATCCTTTCTGCGGTCTGGCAAGACCGAGAGTGCAGGAGATATCCGGTATGTTAAACCGATGCAGATTTTTGAGAGCCCGGTAAAAATATCTTGCCATAATATTTTAAATAGTGTATATTCCATTTTCGTGAGCGGAAAGAGCCCTCGCTGTTTTAAATGGCATATATTTAAGTAACTGTCCGGAACAGATACTTATATCATTAAATGCCGTCGGAGGTTATATTATGGCAAAGAATCTTGTGATAGTGGAGTCACCTGCTAAGGTAAAGACCATTAAGAAATTCCTGGGGAGCAATTATCAGGTGGTGGCTTCCATGGGACATGTGAGAGATCTGCCCAAGAGTCAGATGGGGATAGATGTCGATCATGACTTTGAGCCCAAATACATTACGATAAGAGGAAAGGGAGACCTGCTTGCTTCTTTGAGAAAGGAAGTAAAAAAGGCTGACAGGATATATCTTGCGACCGACCCGGATCGTGAGGGGGAGGCCATATCATGGCACCTTGAGAATGCTTTGAAGCTGGGCCCCGATGAGACCGACAAGAAGGTATACCGTATCACATTTAATGAGATCACCAAAAATGCCGTAAAGAAATCTCTTTCGGAGCCCCGTGACATAGATATGAATCGTGTGGACGCTCAGCAGGCGCGCCGTGTACTTGACAGGCTCGTGGGCTACGGGATATCACCACTGCTCTGGGCCAAGGTAAAGCGCGGTCTTTCCGCAGGACGTGTGCAGTCGGTGGCTCTCAGGATGATATGTGACAGGGAGGCGGAGATAGATGCTTTTATTCCCGAGGAATACTGGACTCTGGACGGAGTGTTTGACGTTAAAGGTGAGAAAAAGCCGCTTACAGCTCATTTCTACGGAGACGAGAGCGGCAAGATAGATATAACGGATGCAAAGCAGGCGCGAGAGATCAAGGCTTTTTGCGATAAGGCCGCATACAGCGTAAAGGAGGTAAAGAAGGGGGAAAGAGTGAAAAAGGCTCCGCTTCCCTTTACCACCAGTACGATGCAGCAGGAGGCGAGCAAGGCTCTGAATTTCTCCACCTCCAAAACCATGAGGATAGCGCAGAATCTGTATGAGGACGGTATCATATCCTATCTGCGTACCGATTCCACAAGAGTATCCGATGAAGCAAAGGCACAGGCTGCCGGCTTTATCAGTGAAAACTACGGTCCGGAATATCTGGGGGCAAGTGAGGATAAGGCTAAAGAGGGACCCAATGTACAGGATGCCCATGAGGCAATCAGACCCACCGATGTAAGCCGCACCCCTGCGGCATTAAAGGATTCGCTCGGACGGGATCAGATGAGGCTGTATCAGCTGATATGGAAGAGGTTTGTCGCGTCACGCATGGCAAATGCGGTATATGATACCGAGAGTGTGAAGATCGCCGCCTCCGACAGATATATCTTTACCGTAAGTGCCTCCAAGATACGTTTTCAGGGATTTATGAGCGTTTATACCGATGCGGACGAGGAGAAGGATGATAAGAATGTGATATCTTCATCCTTTTCGGAAAAGAGTGTCCTGAAGCTGTCAGGTGTGGAAGAGAAGCAGCACTTTACACAGCCTCCCGCTCACTATACTGAGGCTACTCTTGTACGCGCACTCGAGGAGCAGGGGATAGGCAGACCATCCACCTATGCACCTACCATCACGACTCTGCTCGGAAGAAGATATATCACGAAGGAGGGTCGCAATCTCTTCGTGACGGAGATGGGAGACGCGGTCAACAACATAATGAAGGAAGCCTTCCCGAGTATAGTGGATGAGAAGTTTACCGCAATGCTGGAGTCACTGCTTGACGGAGTCGAGGCCGGAGATGTCAGATGGAAGAGCGTGATAGAGAACTTTTATCCTGATCTGCATGAAGCGGTCGAAAAGGCCGAGACTGAGATAGAAAAGGTAAAGATAGCCGACGAAGAGACTGATGTGATCTGTGAGAACTGCGGCAGACATATGGTAGTCAAGTACGGTCCGCATGGCAAGTTCCTTGCCTGTCCCGGATTTCCCGACTGCCGTAACACACAGCCCTACTATGAGCGTATCGGAGTCGAATGCCCGAAATGCGGCAAGGATATCGTGATGCGTATGTCAAAGAAGGGGAGGAGATATTACGGATGTATCGGATTTCCGGACTGCGACTTTATGAGCTGGTCAAAGCCCTCAAAGACAAAATGTCCGAAATGCGGCAGTCTTATGGTGGAAAAGGGACAGAATCTCGTATGTACCGATGAGCAGTGTAAGTATGTCTTAAAGAACGATAAGACAGAAGAGTAATATTGTACGGATTTAAATACAAAAATATTGCAATAGATTTTAAATTGTGCTAAAATAAATACAATTTCAGCGGGGAATTATTTTGAGCAGTATCGAGTTGTTGGATAAGACACGCAGATTGAACAGTCTCCTGCAGGAGAAAACAGGGGACAGGGTGGTCTTTGATGATATATGCGCTACCATGGGGAGCATAGTTCCTTCCTCTGTATGCGTCCTGAGTGCTAAAGGCAAGATACTGGGAAAGGACAGGAGTGCGGTATACCCTCCGAGGTTTTCGGAAAAGGTCGGAAGCTTTTTGGATGAGGCACTCAATAAGAGATTACTGTCAGTCCTTTCCACAAGGGAAAACGTCAGGCTTGATACCCTTGGACTCGAGGACAGGGGCGTGATGGAGACCGAGGCACTCATTACACCGGTGATGATGGGCGGAGACAGGATAGGCACGCTGGTGTTCTTCAGGAGAAACAGAGGCTTTTTGGTAGAGGACATTATACTGTGCGAGTACGCATCCACGGTGGTGAGCCTTGAAATGTACAGATCCATCGAGGAGGAAGAGGCCTCGGAGGAGAGGCTCAGATCCGATATAAAGGGTGCGGTATCTGCACTTTCCGTTACGGAAAGACAGGCCGTAAGGCTGGTGCTGGAGGAGCTGTCATCTGCGGGCGGGCTTATCGTGGCATCGAGGATCGCCGAGAGATCGGGCATCACCAGATCAGTTATTGTAAATGCGTTAAAAAAGCTTGAAAGTGCCGGAGTGGTATCGACCAGATCGGCGGGAGTAAAGGGAACAAATATAGAAATACTCAATTCCGAGATATACGAAGAACTGGACTCTGCTGATACAACGGATTTTTGATTCCGGAATGGATTCCGGGATTACAGGGAAGTAGATATAAAGGGATTTATGGATGGTATAGCGAAGCTGTACGCTGCATACATAAATCCCTTTTGCGTATTATGGAAGATAACCCCGGTGACTATATATTGTACCTTACACGAAAATCACAACTATATGTTGACATTTTTCTGACAACTATTATAATTACATTGTTATGGGTGGTAATGCCCGTAAATGAGAAAGGCAAGGTAGCAGATGATAAATTCCGATTCGTTCAATTATATTGATGTGCTGACCAAGGCGGCAGACGCATCGGCTCTCAGGAATAAAACCATCGCAAACAATATCGCGAATATAGATACGCCTCATTATAAAAGGCAGGACGTTTCATTTGCGGCAAATCTTCAGCAGGCACTGAAGAATTCCAGATTTGAGACTCTGGATGAAAAGGTGGATTCACTTAACATGAAGAGACTGAGAGGTGTGGTGTTTACCGATACCGAGGCGTATTCCTACAGACTTGACGGCAATAACGTGGATGTGGATACGGAGAATGTATATATGGCTGAGAACCAGCTCATGTATCAGGGACTCACGAACTCCATATCCTCGGAATTTGAGCATTATAAGGCAGTATTGAAGTAAGGACAGGGAGGATGACATATGGGAGTATTTGACAGCTTCAGTATAAATGCATCGGGTCTCACGGCAGAGAGATACAGGATGGATGTCATCGCGGAGAATGTCGCGAATGCCAATACCACGAGGACTGAGGACGGCACGCCATATAAGAGAAAGGTAGTGACCTTCCAGGAGAGATCCAATCCCGTAGCATCATTCAACTCCGTTCTTATGAACACTCAGAGCAAATACAACAGATTTGTTGGCTCGGGTGTAAAGATCGGCGGTCTGTACGAGGACAATGTTTCCCAGATGAACATGGTATATGATCCCTCACATCCGGATGCCGATGAGAACGGATATGTGCTTTATCCGAATGTAAATATCGTTACGGAGATGACGAACATGATAGATGCCAGCCGTGCTTACGAGGCGAATTCGACAGCGTTCAGCGCATCCAAGGAGATGGCACTCAACGGTCTGAATGTAGGCAAGGGCTGATGATATATAAGGTTAAGAGGTAGACGGTTATGGATGTGACTAATATCAGCTCATTTTACAATATCAGCTCGCCGAAGATCGCGGATGCGGCACTCAATTCATCCACTGCAAAGTTTGCGGATGATGAGACCTTCGGGACGTTTCTGGATGCAGCCGTAAAGCAGGTCAATGAGACAAACGGCTATATGCATTCGGCAGAGGAGGAGGAGATAAAGTTTGCTCTCGGACTTACGGAGAACACACATGATCTCGCGGTAGCCCAGCAGAAGGCACAGGTGGCCATACAGTATACGGTGGCTCTGCGCGACCGCTTCCTCGAGTCATACAGAGAGATCATGCAGATGCAGATATGATATAAACAGCGAGGAGAAACAGAGCGGAGGACTATGCGCTCGCGCAAATAGTCCGACGGGATGTTTCGACGAGCGTAGAACACGAGCAATGAAGGGCAAAGCCCGGAATTGCGAGTGGGCAAATTGCGAGAGTTGCGAAGCAACGGAGCAATTTGTTTATATCAAATTACAGAGTGTAGCAACGCAGCCATGCGTGTTGAATAAACTTTTATTTTTAGCCGCTTAAAGAAAGAAGGAGAAGAGAGATGGGGAACATTCAGGAGAGACTCAGGGCACTGCTTCAGAGGGTGATCGATTGGTGGAATAAATTTACCACCAGACAGAAGACCCTTATAGTATCAGCAGTCGCAGGCGTTATCGTGCTGCTTGCGGTCGTCGTTACACTCATTTCACAGCCCCGTTACAAGACACTCTATGTCAGCGAGACTACCAAGGAGACAAGCGAGGTTCAGGCAGTTCTTGATGAAGAGGGTATAAAATACAACACCAGCTCGGACGGTCTCACACTGTCCGTGCTTGAGGATCAGTATACACAGGCTGTCGTTCTCCTGGGCGCAAACAACTATCCTGCTGCCGAGTATTCGGTAGACAGTGTATTTGAGGGCGGATTCTCCACTACCGAGTCTGATAAGACAAAGAAGTATCAGGAGTTCATGGAGGCAAAGTTCCAGTCCACACTCAAGAATATGGACAATGTAAAGCGGGCAATAGTCAACATCAATATTCCCGATAACGACGGGACACTTCTTTCAAAGAAAAAGGAAAGCTATGCATCAGTCATGCTGGAGCTGGAGAATCCCGAGGAGATGACACAGGATCAGGCTGCCTTCATCGCCAGATTCGTAGCAACTGAGCTCGGCAACGATACCACTTCAAATGTGGTAATTATGGATACTACCGGAAATATGCTTTATTCCGGACAGGACGAAAACTCTCTCACGGGAAACGCTTCGAGCAGGCTTTCCTACAAGACGCAGTACGACAATATAGTCAGGGGTGAGATCAATGATGCCCTTGTCGGTGCGAAGATATATGACAACGTACAGGTAGTGCCGAATCTCGATCTGAACTGGGATGTGATAAAGACTACGGAGCATACATACACACCTGCCGAGGGACAGGATCAGGGTGTGCTGTCACAGGAGGATACTTACTCTCAGACGGCCGAGAATTCAAACGGTGATATACCCGGTACCGATACCAATGCTGAGATCACATATGAGTTTCAGGATCATGCTTTTTCGACCACTACCACTGATGAGACCAGCAGGAGCTATCTGCCCAATGAGAAGATCACCGATACCGAAAAGGCCGGCGGAGCCATAAACTACGAAAGCTCATCTTTGGGGATTACAGCCATACATTATGTGGTGTATAATGAGGACGATATGAAGGCATCCGGAGCTCTTGACGGTACTACCTTTGATGAGTTCCGCATAGCGAACTCCGAGAGCACCAAGACAGAGGTGGACGAGGATGTATACAATGTAGTGTCCAAGGCGACAGGTATACCGGTAGCAAATATTCAGATAGTGGCCTATGATGAGCCGGTATTTGTTCCGAGTGAGGGCGGTCCGGTATCTGCTACCAATATCTTCATCATCGTACTTATCATACTTATACTTGGACTTCTTGCCTTTGTTGTGATAAGGTCTATGAGGGCTGAGAAGCAGCCTGAAGAGGAAGAGGAGCTTTCACTTGATAATCTGCTGCAGAGTACGCAGGAGAATACTGTCGTGGAAGAGATCGACTCTGAGGGTAAGAGTGAGGTCAGACTCATGATAGAAAAGTTTGTGGATGAGAACCCCGATGCGGTTGCGAATCTGCTTCGCAACTGGCTGACAGAGGATTGGGGTTAAGGGGGTAAATTAATTGCCATTACCGGCTACTACCGCTCAGACAGGAGAAATGAGCGGCTTACAAAAAGCAGCGATCCTGCTCATAGCCTTGGGGCCGGAGAAGTCGGCCCAGATATTCAAGCATCTCAAGGATGAAGAGATCGAAGAGCTTACGCTCGAGATAGCAAATACGAGATCTGTTACTCCTCAGGTTAAAGAGGAAGTGATCAACGAGTTTTATCAGATATGTCTGGCGCAGCAGTATATTGCCGAGGGTGGTATCGGGTATGCCAAGGAGCTTTTGGAGCAGTCATTCGGAGAAGAAAAGGCATCCGATGTTATTTCGAGACTCACGGCATCTCTTCAGGTCAGACCGTTTGAGTTTGTCAGAAAGGCAGATTCATCCCAGCTTCTCAACTTTATACAGGATGAGCATCCTCAGACGATAGCACTGATACTTTCCTATCTTGCGCCCGCGCAGGCTGCTCAGATAGTCGGAGCTCTGCCGCCCGACAAGCAGGCTGATGTCGCAAAGAGGATAGCAATGATGGACAGGACATCGCCGGATGTCATAAAAGAGGTGGAAAGAGTGCTGGAATCAAAGCTTTCTTCGCTGGTCAATCAGGATTACACCATCGTCGGCGGTGTCGATGCCATAGTGGAGATCCTCAATACCGTAGACCGTGGTACGGAAAAGCATATCATGGAGACTCTGGAGGTAGACGAGCCCGAGCTTGCTGATGAGATCAGGAAGAAGATGTTCGTCTTCGAGGATATCCTGCTGCTCGACGACAGAGCCATACAGAGAGTGCTCAGAGACGTGGACAATTCGGATCTGTCCATGGCACTGAAGGGAGCCAACGAGCAGGTGCAGGCTGCGATATTCAAGAATATGTCCTCGCGTCTGTCGGCCATGATAAAGGAAGATATGGAATTTATGGGTCCTGTCAGGATGAAGGACGTAGAAGAAGCTCAGCAGAAGATAGTCAATATCATAAGAAAGCTGGAGGATTCCGCGGAGATAGTCATTTCCAGAGGCGGAGGAGACGAGATCATTGTCTAATGTACTCAAACGCTTTAATGCTGATATTGATGCTGACGACAAGCATGTCATTGATACCAATGCGATGGTCGCGGAAAGGCTTCAGCTCTTAAAGACGATACTTCAAAAGGAAGAGACACAGGCGTATTCCGAGGCTGAGATTGAGGGAGAGTTCACCGAAGGACTGGATGCGGATATGCTCAGCTCCATACTTGATGACCCCGATGCCGCAGAGGGTGAAGACGGACAGGGCAACGTGATCAAGGCGGAGCCTCAGGCACCGCCGGAACCGGCGATAGACCTTGAAGCTGTGAACGCAGAGGCAGAGCAGATATTAGAGGATGCGAGAGCTCAGGCCGAGCTTCTTATGCAGGAGGCTATGGACGATGCCGAAGCAAAGAAGGCGGCAGTCTTTGAGGAGGCCAGACAGGCGGGGCATGACGAGGGCTATAATGCCGGGATGCAGGAAGTAGAGGCTATGAGGGCTGAGCTTGCAGAGAAGGAGCAGGCACTTATGGCTGAGTATGAGCAGATGGTCTCAGAGCTGGAGCCTGCACTTATTGATACGCTATCCGATGTGTACGGTCATGTATTTCATACCGATCTTTCAGACAAAAAGGAGATCATCTTATATCTGCTGCAGAATGCACTGCAGGCTACGGATACCACGGCCAATCTTATGGTGCATGTTTCAAAGGAAGACTACGAATATATCTCATCAAACAAGTCATTGCTTTTTGACGGCATCCCGGGTGAGGATAATACCGATATAGTCCCGGACGTGACATTGAGTGCCGGAGAGGTTATGATAGATACAGGATCGGGAATATTCGACTGTTCTCTCGGCACGGAGCTTGAGGGACTGAAAAAACAGTTAAAGCTTTTGTCCTATAAGAAAGGCGACGAGGAATAATGGATCTCGCCATAGATCTTTCAAAGTATGAGAGCCTGAAAACAGGCTCTTATTATAAAAAGCTCGGGAAGGTCGTAAATGTAGTGGGCCTTACCATAGAGTCCGAGGGACCGGATGCGCGTCTTGCGGACATCTGCTCCATACAGCCTGCAGATACCACACTAAAGCCTATACTTGCGGAGGTGGTCGGTTTTAAGGACAGGATGACACTGCTGATGCCCTATGAGTCTACCGATGGTATAGGATCAGGCTCGATAGTGACTAATCTCGAGCATCCGCTGATGGTGAAGGTATCTGAGGATCTGCTTGGCAGGACTCTCGACGGTATGGGGAACCCTGCGGACGGCTCGGAGGTCATAGGTGATGAGTATCCTGTCGAGGCGATGCCTCCTGACCCTATGGACAGGGTCATTATAAGTGACGTGCTTCCGCTCGGGGTAAAGGCAGTAGACGGTCTTCTCACGGTCGGCAAGGGACAGCGTATCGGGATATTTGCCGGCTCGGGAGTGGGCAAATCCACTCTTATGGGTATGTTTGCAAGAAATACCAAGGCTGAGGTGAATGTGATCGCTCTGATCGGAGAGCGTGGAAGAGAGGTCAGGGAGTTTGTGGAGAGAGATCTCGGACCTGAGGGTATGGCAAGATCTGTCGTAGTGGTGGCTACATCCGACAAGCCGGCTCTCGAGAGAAACAAGGCGGCAAAGACGGCCACCGCCATAGCGGAGTATTTCAGGGATCAGGGCAAGGATGTGCTTCTTATGATGGATTCGCTCACCCGATTCTCGATGGCCCAGAGAGAGATAGGGCTTGCTTCGGGAGAGCCGCCGGTCACAAGAGGGTATCCGCCGTCCATCTATGCGGAGATGCCAAAGCTTTTGGAGCGTGCCGGTAACGGTGCCAGGGGCTCGATCACCGGACTGTATACCGTGCTCGTCGATGGTGATGACTTTAATGAACCCATCACCGATACCGCGAGATCCATACTTGACGGTCATATAGTGCTGAATCGTAAGATCGCACAGCAGAATCATTATCCGGCGATAGATATACTCATGAGCATATCGAGATGCATGAGCCAGATAGCTACAAAGGAGCACAAGGCATTTGCGGGCAAGCTGAAAAACGTGATGGCTACCTACAATGAAGCAGAGGATCTGATAAATATCGGGGCATATAAGGCAGGCTCCAATCCTAAGATAGATTATGCGATACAGAAGATAGATGCGGTAAATGATTATCTTATGCAGACCACGGACTCCAAGTATGAGTTTGATGATGAGATAAGAATGCTCGAAGAGATATTCGCGGATAATGCCCAGTCTCATTGAGAAGCTAAGTTTGTTTATCGAATGCAAAATATATTAAGTCTGAATGAGAAGCTGGAAGAGCGAATTTGACTTGTCAGAAACGATGGATGGAGTGCTATTCAGGTAGAATAATGGCTAAATTCATATACAGCATGCAAAATATATTGAACCTCAATGAGAAGCTTGAAGATCAGGCTAAGATGCAAAATGAGCCAGTGGCTCATTTTGAGCCCCGCTTAGACGTGCTGAGCACGTCTGGGGCCGGGGAATTTGACTTGTCGGAAACGATGGATGGAGTGCTATTCAGGTAGAATAATGGCTAAATTTGTTTATCGTATGCAAAATATATTAAGTCTGAATGAGAAGCTGGAAGAGCAGGCTAAGATGGAATATGCAACCCAGCAGATGGTTCTCAATGAAGAGGAAGAAAAGGAGCAGCAGCTTAGAGACAGGAAGGCCGCATATGAGGACGAGGCGAGAAGGATAAGGGGCGAGTCGCTGAATGTAAAGGAGATGATGCTGAACGCACAGGCGATCAGTATCATGGGTGACCTTATCACAGAGCAGCACAACGTAGTCATGAAGGAGGAGGAGGTGCTCGAGGTCAGACGTTCGGCTCTGGAGGAAGCGATGAAGGACAGAAAGACTCAGGAGAAGCTTAAGGAAAATGCTTTCGAGGTGTTCAAGCAGGAGCTTGCGGCAGAAGAGAGCAAGGAGATAGATCAGCTTACCAGCTATACATTCGGTATTAAGAGGCAGAGTAGTAAATAATGGCAGATAACGAACTGATGACAAAGGACGATCCGGCTGCGAGAAAGCAGGAAGCGGCCAGGATCAAGGAAGAGAAGAAGCAGCTTAAGGCACAGGCCAAGGAGCTGAAGAAGCAGAGAAAAGCACTTGCGGCAGAGGAGGCTGAGGCTGATGAAGAGGGTGGCACGCTGTCCGTGATCCTGGTGACAGTAGTCATCATACTCGTCTGGCTCGCCATACTTGCGCTCCTTATAAAGCTTGATATCGGCGGCTTCGGTTCAAACATACTGGCACCGGTATTAAAGGATGTGCCTGTGCTTAACAAGGTGCTGCCCGAGGGGAGCTGGATGAGCAGTGACAGTGTATCGGGCGATAATGTGATAGACGGAGGGTATTCCAATCTCGAGGATGCCGTGGCACGTATCAAGATGCTCGAGACAGAGCTTGCCGAAAAGGATCAGGACGCAAAGGCGGCCGCAGATACCATAGACGAGCTTACGCAGGAGGTGGCGAGGCTCAAGACCTACGAAGATAACCAGGTGGAGTTTGAAAAGATAAAGGATGAGTTTGACAATGAGGTCGTCTTTAATGAAAAGGCACCCGATATTACGGAGTATCAGAAATACTATGAGCAGATAGACCCCACAAATGCCGAGATACTGTATAAAGAGGTGCTTCGGAAGGAGGAGGCGAGCGCAGAGGTCAAGGACTATGCCAAGGCATATTCCGAGATGAAAGCGAAGGATGCCGCGGTCATATTTAACAGCGATCCGTTAAGAAGTGACCTTGAGCTTGCAGCAAAGATACTCGGCACGATGAATGCGGATGCGAGGGGAAGCATACTTGCCGAGATAGGAAAGCTGGATGATGATCTCGCAGGTAACATCACGGAGATCATGGATCCGGATGACGAGTGATGAGTTTTGCTCTGTGTATATCAGCAGGCTCAAAGTCTGATATATGCTTTAGAGGCAATAAGCGAGCTTAGCAGGATGCGGCAGTTGAGAAGCACATGTTGGACGTGAGCTTGCTGTAAATAAGAAGTAAAAAAGTTTTAATTCGGGGGTTCAGGTTGGGGATGAACCATCCGATAAATATAAAGTAAGGTGCAGTATGTAAATTTCATATAACGAAAGGAGGCAAATATTGACAACCCCTAATGTAAATGCAGCAGGCATGATGGCTGTAGGGGCACAGGAGATCACTTCAGGAAAGACTAAAGGCAAGGCAGACGGACAGAGCTTCATGGATATCATGAATCTCGCGGACACATCGGGCAATGTGAACGCAGGGTACGCAGGACAGGATGTCGGAGCGGCAAAGAATACAAAGGATATGGCCAAAGCACAGTACAAGGATGTAAAGAGCAGCAGGCCGGATGATACGCAAAAGGAAAAGCCGTCGGATGTAAAGAAGGATGCTAACGGGGACAAGGGCACAGCCAGGGTCGAGGATACATCCAAGACACAGAAGACAGCGAAGACCGAGGACAGTACAAAGCAGGATCAGAAGATAGTCGAAGCAGCCGAGGAAGTGAAGGGAGCTATAGAGGAAGAGCTTCAGATCTCGGATGAGGAGATGGATCAGATACTTGAGATACTGGGAATCACGACAGTAGATCTGCTTGATCCGAAGGTAATAACAGACATCGTAGCCCAGGTAAAGGATGTCACACCGGTAGATATAGTATCAAATGAAGAGCTCACCAATCTTGTTTCAAGCCTGCAGGGTGAGGTGAGAGAGATCACATCAGATCTTATTCAGGAGATGGACATCACACCGGAAGAGTTTAAGGAAGCCGTTGCCGAAGTAAAAAACGAATATGAAGCAGTTTCTCCTATACCCGAAGAAGAAACAAAGGACTTTGATCCGGAGAAGGTGAGAGAGGACGACAAAAGCCTGAATGATACGGTAAGGACCCCAGCGGAAGCCGTAAGCGTAAGACCCGAAAGGGCAGAGGAGCATCAGGGTAGGACCGAAAGGATACCCGATGAAGAGGGCAGAAGGGAAGTCAGTCTCGACATCAATGTGAGAAATGAAAGCTCAGCTCAGGATAACACCGGCACAAGCGAAGGAAGCTCACAGGATGATCTCTTCAGATCACAGGGCAGAGCCGAAAGGCATGTAAGAGGCGAAGCCCAAAGCACAGCAAACAACAACATATTTTTCCAGAACCTCACAGGTGCTGTCGAAAACGCAATAGAAGCAGCAGAGGCACAGACCCCCACACCGGGCACTACAATGGTGGATGCGATGGATCTTATCGATCAGATAAGCTCACAGGTAAGGGCAGTCGTAGATAATGAAACACAAAGCCTTGCAATGCAGCTTCATCCGCAGAGCCTCGGACGTCTGAATGTAGAGCTGGTATCAAAGGGCGGACAGGTCACGGCACAGTTTGAAGCAGAAAACGCATCTGTAAGAGCAGCTCTTGAAAGCCACATAGCAGAGTTAAGAGAGACGCTTGAGCAGAGAGGGCTGAGAGTTGAAAACGTAGAGGTGACCATAGCCTCACATGAGTTTGAACAGAACCTCATGGGAGGACAGCAGTCGGATAATACCGAACAGGGCTCCGGCAGAAGATCCCGGACGAGGCGCATCAACTTAAATGACATGGATGTCGAGGGTATCCCGGATGAGGATATGGATGAGGGCGAAAGGATCGCAAGAGAGATGATGGCGGCAGACGGTAATTCGGTAGATTTTACAGCTTAAAGGAGATAGCGATATGGCAGTAGATGCTTCGATCACTAACGGAACGATAACAAATACGGCATACAAGACAGCAGAGCAGCAGAAGGCTGAAGCCAATACCGTAAATAATGATCTGGACAAGCAGGCATTCTTAAAGCTCCTTGTGGCACAGATGAAGTATCAGGATCCCATGCAGCCCACCGACAATACAGAGTATGTATCACAGCTTGCACAGTTCTCTTCACTTGAGGCTATGAACAATGTAAGCCAGAGCGTGGATCTGCAGAGAGCCACAGGTCTTATCGGAAAGGTAGTCACAGCCTCAAAGACTGATTCGGTCACAGGTGTGGCTACGGAAAAGACCGGGACTGTAGACTTTGTTACACAGTCGGGCTCCAAGAC
>JAGBNR010000059.1 GCA_017634315.1 Lachnospiraceae bacterium | reverse complement strand
TGTACAGTGGCGGCAGTGCATATAACAGAAATTAGAACACATAAAGGCAGCACGTGAATGATATTTATGTATCAAAAAAGGTGCCTTCTCATATTGACCCTCATTCAGCGGATCCTCACTGTAGCCACTATGCTTATCCAGCTCTCTTATATCAGGAATACATTGGAGACGGATCGGGCAAGCCTCATCCTGCCAATCTATAAGTCCAAAATAATAGTCAGATATCCTGAGGCTGTACTTTGCGGCAACCTCTGCTATATCCCTCTTTTTCTCATCACTGATACTGACGTTCTTTTCCTGTAATCTGGAAAAAAGCTGACTGACATTTTCAATCATAACACTCCTCAATCGGCGGACTGTCCTCAGCTTTTCACCATACCCTCAGCCCTGTTTATGCAAGGCATGAATGATATAAAGCCGGGATACTCCTCACCGATATTATCGGGATCATCTTCTCTTTTACCGGAGGGAATAACATATTTACCGTTTTCAAGACGCATGGGAAACATCCTGCAGGACTCGGGCTTTACGTCATTCGGATCTTCGTCATGCATTTCAGACACATACTCCAGCCGGCAACGTTTTTCATTATCGAGAAAGATGCATTTGGTTTTTGTAAAATGCTTAGGATAATCATCATCATAATCGTCCCTCGGCAATGTATTTGTCTTTCTCTCATCCTCCTGTCCCGGCCAGTCCCCGTCAACTATGATCGGTGTATCCATTTCAAGGATATCCGCAAAATCCTCACTGTGTTTATTCACAAAATCAATCAGCTTCTCTTCCTCGCCATCCTTAAGATATACGCCGTCATGACAGCATCTTGCGTCACATCCGAAGCATTTGGACTCACTGTATGTTGACTCTGCCATTTTTCTTTCTCCTCTCAAGTCTCATCGAACAGCAGAAACATTTTATCAGACAATTATTGAATCCGCAATCGGTAACACCGGCATGAGTTCATAATAAAATAGGAGTCTGTCATGCTTTATGCACAACAGACCCCTCATTTTACTCAGACTCAGGAGCTATTCTAAGTCAGTATTCCACTGAATTCACCACCACTACCATATGACAGCAACATTGTATTTAGGAATAATGGCATCTTTCGTCACTAATGTCATCCCCTCCGTCACAGCCTGCGATATGATAAGCCGATCAAACGGGTCTCGGTGTATGTCGGGAAGTTCTTTGATATAATCCATATGCTTTGCTTCTATAGGAAGGATAGAAATATCAGCCTCTACACATTTATCAATAATATCTGTAATAGAATTCGATATGTTGAGTTTACCCAATGATTGCTTTATCGCTATCTCCCACAACGATGCTACGCTTACATAGACCTTATCTTCACTCTTAATTCTTTTAAGTGTAGGATCCAATAACTGTGTATCGTCGAACATAAACCATATAAAAGCGTGTGTATCTAAAAGAATCATCACATATACTCCTCAAAGCAATCAGGTGTATCGTCAAAATCATCTGCCATAAAAACAAGTCCTCCCGCAAGAAGATTTGATTTTCTCTCGGCAGTTCTTCCTCCATCACATGATTTAAGGAATTTAATAAAATCTAATACTTCAGCTGCTCTATTCTCCGATAAACCTTTAACCTCTTCTATAATCTCTGCGTATGCCATATTGGAGTCCTCCTTTAATAGAATCGCTTATATAGCTGCTTCTTTTCCTTTGAAATCATCAAAGAACCTTACAAAGTAATAATATTTGATATAATATTGATTTCCTCTCCATATACTTAACGCATATGCTTTCTAATCGTTTTATTCACGCTAAATATACCATGACAAAGGTTTTTCTTCAATACAGGCCTAAAGAAACGCTCGTATACACGAGTCACATATAAAAAATACACACTTTACTTTGGCAGTCTCGACTACTTATAAAAATTGGTAAAAATAGTAAGAAATAGCAGTAATAAAGACATTATAAAACAGCATAAAAGAGGAGTCTGTCATGCTTTATGCACAACAGACCCCTCATTTCACTCAGACTCAAGCACTATTCTCAGTAAGTATTCCACTGAAATCCGTAGCTTACTTGTAGTTAACGATCTTGCCGAAGTCAGGCTTAAGTGATGCACCTCCTACGAGTCCGCCGTCGATATCGGGCTTTGCGAAAAGCTCAGCCGCATTCTCTGCATTTACGGATCCGCCATACTGTATGATGATCGCCTCGGCCACATCATCACCGTAAAGCTCCCTGATGCATGCCCTTATAGCTGCACATACCTCCTCTGCCTGATCGGATGTAGCGGTCTTGCCGGTACCGATAGCCCAGATAGGCTCATAAGCTATTACTGCCTTTTTAGCCTGATCAGCAGTCACATTGAGGAATGCGATCTTGATCTGCTGTCTGATCCAGTCGATAGTGATGCCCTGCTCACGCTGTGTAAGAGACTCACCACAGCAGATCACAGGTGTGAGACCATGCTCAAATGCCTTAAGGACCTTCTTGTTTACTGTCTCATCTGTCTCACCGAAATACTCTCTTCTCTCTGAATGCCCTATTATTACATGTGTTGCACCCGAATCTACTATCATGTCGGGAGATATCTCTCCGGTGTATGCACCCTTCTCCTCAAAGTACATATTCTCGGCACCGACCTTGATATTTGAACCCTTAACAGCCTCTACCACAGCAGGTATATCTATAGCGGGTACGCAGAAAAGCACATCCACATCATCAGAAGCCACAAGGGGCTTAAGTGTATTTACGAGCTCGACAGCCTGGGTGGGTGTCATGTTCATCTTCCAGTTGCCGGCCACAAGTTTACGTCTTGCCATTACTTTTTTCTCCTTTACTTTTTGGTGATCCGGCGTCAGCCGGATTTCACGGGCATGCTCACTATGATTAATTTCTTCTATACTTTTTGGTAATCCGGCATCAGCCGGATTTCACGGGCATGCTCACTATGATTAATTTCTTCTATACTTTTGGTAATCCGGCGTCAGCCGGATTTCACGGGCATGCTCACTATGATTAATTAATTATATTGCATGCCCCACTTATTTATCATCCGCTGCATATACTCCGGGAAGCTCCTTGCCCTCAAGGAACTCAAGCGAAGCACCGCCGCCGGTTGAAATATGTGACATCTTGTCTGCGAATCCAAGCTGATTAACAGCTGCCGCAGAGTCTCCGCCGCCGATGATGGTCGTAGCACTGGTCTCGGCGAGAGCCTTAGCCACAGCCTTTGTGCCCTCCGCAAGTACGGGATTTTCAAATACTCCCATAGGTCCGTTCCATACTACCGTCTTCGCACTCTTTACAGCATCTGCATATGCCTTCTGTGTCTCAGGTCCGATGTCAAGACCCTCTTTATCTGCAGGGATTGCATTCGTCGGGCATACAGAGGTAGCTATATCAGCCTTGTCTATAGGATCGGGGAAGCCGTCACATACCACAGTATCCTGAGGAAGCAGGAGCTTCTTGCCGAGCTTCTCTGCCTTGGCCATCATCTCCTTGCAGTAGTCAAGCTTCGTATCATCCACAAGGCTCTTTCCGACGCTGCCGCCCTGTGCCTTTACGAATGTATATGCCATACCGCCGCCTATGATAAGGGTATCGGCCTTCTCCAGCAGATTGTCTATTACATTGAGCTTATCGGCTACCTTTGCTCCTCCGAGTATAGCCACAAAAGGACGTACCGGATTCTCTACAGCATTGCCGAGGAAGTCGATCTCCTTCTGCATCAGATATCCTACAGCGTTTGTACCGCCCTTCTCAGTGATGTACTTTGTGACCACTGCCACGGAAGCATGCGCCCTGTGAGCTGATCCGAACGCATCACATACATAATCATCAGCAAGCTCCGAGAGCTCCTTTGCGAAAGCCTCACCTGCCTCCTCGGGCTTTGTCTCCTCCTTACCCCTGAAGCGGGTATTCTGAAGCAGGATGACATCACCCTCATTCATTGCGGCTACAGCCGCTGTAGCGTCAGAGCCTGTTACATTGTAGTCAGCTATGAACTTTACATCCTTGCCGAGCTTTGCCGAAAGCGACTTTGCCACGGGAGCAAGTGACTCACCCTCATTGGGTCCGTTCTTTACTTTGCCGAGATGTGAGCAGAGGATAACCTTTGCACCGTCTCCGATCAGCTTCTTGATGGTGGGCAGTGCCGCATTGATCCTTGTCTCATCAGTGATCTCGCCGTTCTTTAAGGGAACGTTGAAATCACAGCGCACCAGTACTCTCCTGCCTTTAGCGTTAAGATCATCAACGCTCTTCTTGTTAAGTGCCATTTCTTTACCTCCTGAAAAATATGGTCATAAATCTTAAAAGGTCCGGTCCTGCTGGACCGGACCTTTTTGAATCCATTTTTGCTTTATCGATATTTCAGCTGCTTTTACAACCGTTTTATCAGCCAAGCTCTGAGAAGTACTTGATGGTACGAACCATCTGTGATGTATATGAGTTCTCGTTGTCATACCATGATACGACCTGAACGAGATTGTCCTCACCTACCATAGTCTGTGTAGCATCAAAGATAGAGCCGTATGTGCTTCCTACGATATCGCTTGATACGATCTCCTCCTCGTTGTATCCGAATGACTCGGTAGCTGCTGCCTTCATAGCTGCATTGATCTCTTCCTTTGTAACGGACTTCTCAACTGTAGCAACAAGGATAGTGGTTGATCCTGTAGGAGTGGGTACTCTCTGTGCAGAGCCGATGAGCTTGCCGTTAAGCTCAGGGATAACAAGACCGATAGCCTTTGCAGCACCTGTTGAGTTGGGAACGATGTTGATGGCACCTGCTCTTGAACGACGGAGATCACCCTTTCTCTGAGGTCCGTCAAGGATCATCTGATCGCCTGTGTAAGCGTGGATGGTGCTCATGATACCTGACTTGATCGTAGCGAGATCATTAAGTGCCTTTGCCATAGGTGCAAGACAGTTTGTAGTACATGAAGCAGCTGAGATGATCTTATCCTCGGGCTTAAGTGTCTTGTGGTTAACGTTGTATACGATAGTAGGAAGATCATTTCCTGCGGGTGCTGAGATAACGACCTTTCTTGCGCCTGCATTGATGTGAGCCTGTGCCTTCTCCTTAGATGTATAGAAGCCTGAGCACTCGAGCACTACGTCTACTCCAAGCTCTCCCCAAGGGCAGTTGTTTGCATCGGGCTCCTTGTAGATCTTAAGAGTCTTTCCGTCAACAGTGATAGAATCCTCTCCTGCCGATACGGTATCAGCGAGAGCATACTTACCCTGTGATGAATCATACTTAAGAAGATGAGCAAGCATCTTGGGAGAAGTAAGGTCGTTGATAGCCACTACCTCATATCCCTCTGCGCCGAACATCTGTCTGAATGCAAGACGGCCGATTCTTCCGAAACCATTGATTGCAACTTTTACTGCCATGATGAAAATCCTCCTAGAAATTATATGATTTATGGAAAGTTATGCTTTCAGCAAGGGACCCTCAGTGCTGTCTTTAAGGCAGGTTACCGACCGCCTCCTCGCATCAGCGTTATATATGATACTTGATTTGACTCTATTTTTCAAGTACAATCTCTCGCATGATAAAAACAGATTGCCATCTTCATTCGACCTTTTCGACAGACGGCAGCTCCGATATGGAGAGCGAGATACTGCGTGCCATAGAGCTGGGGCTTACCTCGATATGCTTTACCGAGCACAACGACTACGGCACGAATGCCGACGGGAGCTTCGTGGTGGATACCCCCGCTTATCACGACAGGCTGATGCGCCTTAGCGAAAAGTACACCGGACAGATAGAGATCCTCTACGGTGTAGAGGCCGGTCTGCAGCCTTCAGATGACATATTCGGATATTTCGACAGGTATCTTTCGGAAAACGACTTCGACTTTATCATCGGCTCGTCTCATGTCGTAAATAACAAAGACCCCTACTATCCGGTCTTTTTCGAAGCTTATCCCGATGACGATGCCGCCTACAGGGCTTACTTTGAAGAAGAGCTCGAAAATGCCCGGATATATGACAATTACGATTCATACGGCCACCTTGACTATATAGTGCGTTACGGCAAGACCGGAAATACATTCTTTACCTATGAAAAGTATGCGTATGTGCTTGACAGACTGTTACATGAGATCATCTCACACGGTAAATGCATAGAGATAAACTCCGCAGGCTTTCGCAAGGACATGGGCTATGCCAATCCGCATACCGATATAGTGAAGCGTTATCACGAGCTCGGCGGACTGCCTCCGACTATCGGCTCGGATGCCCATAACGTCTCGGACATGGCTGCGGATTTCGATAAGGTGGAAGCGATACTGCGCGAAGCAGGCTATGACTCATATTCCATCTTCAGGAAACGCGCAAGATATGAGCTTCCTCTTTGATTCCGTGACACTCACACCAGACCCGCCAGATCGTATATGAGCCTTTCCGAATCCTCCCATCCGAGACACGGATCTGTGATGGACTTACCGTATACCATATGGTCCGATATCTTTTGATTGCCGGGCTCTATATAGCTCTCTATCATCAGACCCTTTACGAGCTTTTTGATATCGGGATTGTGATTTCTCGAGTGAACCACTTCCTTTGATATCCTTATCTGCTCCATGTATTTCTTATCCGAATTGGAGTGATTCGTATCCACTATACAGGCAGGGTTTACAAGATCACGCTCGGCATATTTTTCGCACAGCAGTGCCAGATCCTCATAATGATAGTTCGGCAGATTGTTGCCGTGCTTATTCGTAGTGCCCCGCAGTATGGTATGAGCAAGCCTGTTGCCGGAGGTATGCACCTCATAGCCTCTGTAGGTAAAGGTGTGCGGATTCTGAGCTGCGACAAGTGAATTCAGCATCACATTCAGATCTCCGGATGTGGGATTCTTCATTCCGGCAGCACAGTCAAAGCCGGATACGACTATGCGGTGCTGCTGATCCTCCACCGACCTCGCACCTATCGCGACATATGAAAGTATATCCTGTACATATCCCCAGTTGTCGGGGTAGAGCATCTCGTCAGCCGCAGTGAGCCCTGTCTCCTTTATCGCACGGATATGCATCTTTCTCATGGCCACCAGACCCTTGTAAAAGTCAGGCTTCCCCTCCGGATCGGGCTGATGGACTATACCCTTATAGCCCTCTCCTGTCGTACGTGGTTTATTGGTATATATCCTGGGGATCACGAGAATACGGTCCTTTACTTTTTCGGCCACCCCGGCAAGTCTTGATATATAGTCACATACGGGATCTTCGCTGTCTGCGCTGCAGGGTCCTATGATAAGAAGAAACCTGTCATCCTTTCCCTCGATGATATCCGCGATCTGACGGTCTCTGTCCCGCTTTATATCGATACATTCGTCAGGCAGAGGAAACTCCTCTCTTATCTCGGCAGGTGTGGGCAGCAGCTTGATAAATTCCATTCCCATAATAAAACTCCAAAATGACAATAAACTAAAATAATGTTAGTATGATGCAATATAACACAAAAAAAAATAGACTGACAATAGTTGTTTTAAAAGAGATGTCCGACAAGAAAACAGTAGCAGTAGGCATGAGCGGCGGAGTAGACTCTTCGGTAGCCGCATATCTGCTTCATGAGCAGGGATACAATGTAATAGGCGTAACCATGCAGATATGGCTCGATGAAAGGCTGTATGAGCTTTCGCGTGCAGACGGATGCTGCTCCTTAAGCGCAGTGGATGATGCCGAGAAGGTATGTGATATCATAGGTATCCCCCACAAGGTAGTCAATTTCAAGGACATATTTCGTGACAGGGTGATAAGGGATTTCATCGATGAATATGCCGGCGGACGGACTCCTAATCCCTGTATAGTCTGTAACAGATATGTGAAGTGGGAGGCACTGCTTCAGTGGTCGCTTGAAAACGGTGCCGATTACATAGCCACGGGACACTATGCCAGAGTCGTGCGCCTCGCTAACGGCAGATACACGATACAGCAGTCGGTTACCGCAGCCAAGGATCAGACCTACGCCCTGTACAGTCTTACGCAGGAACAGCTCGCCCGTACACTTATGCCCGTAGGCGAATATGAGAAGCCCCGGATAAGACGCATTGCACAGGATGCTCATCTTCCGGTATCCGCGAAGCCTGATTCCGAAGAGATCTGCTTCATCCCCGACAATGACTATGCAGGCTTTCTTGAAAGAGAGCTCGGAAGCAGGACCCCTCCAGGGGGCAACTTCGTTTCGACTGACGGCAGGATACTCGGACGGCATAAAGGCATCACGCACTATACCATAGGACAGCGCAGGGGTCTGGGGCTCGCGATGGGACACCATGTATTTGTTACGGAAATAAGACCGGATACCAATGAGGTAGTGATCGGTGAAGCTGCCGATGTGTATTCTTCCGTACTGTCATGTACCGGTCTGAACTTTATGTCCGTATCCGGGAGTGATTTTCCCGTAGGTGACAGCCGCCGGCTTTTCTGCAAGATAAGATACAGACATCCCGGCGAATGGTGCACGGTATATCGCACAGCTGAGGACAGGCTTGAGGTTCGCTTTGAGACTCCCGTAAGGGCGGTTACTCCCGGACAGGCCGCGGTAATGTACGACGGAGACCATATAGCATGCGGAGGAACGATTGAAAAAAGAGAGACGAAATGAATATGATCTGATACGCACGGTTTCCACCTTAGCGATAGTGCTTTTCCACTACAGCTTCGCATTTATCCAATACGGAGTGGGCGGAAAGTATATCTACTTTATGCAGTACGCCAACGGTGCCTGGGGAGCCCTTTTTGTAGCTGTCTTCTTCATGCTGTCCGGCAGCTCGCTTTACTACAACTGGTGCGACAGACTGACCTCTGTGAAGGGAAAAGGCGGCATACTTGATTTTTATAAGAAGAGATGGCTCGCGATCTTCCCCATGTTTTATATAGCGTGGTTTATATTTTACATGATCAATGCCATAGACTTCGGCAGACTCTGGAACTGGGGTGGAAGCAAGGCAAATCTGCTGCTCACCCTTTTAGGTATGGACGGCTATTTCATGTACAGGGGTCTCAACTACTATACCGTAGGAGAATGGTTCCTCGGTGCGATAATAATGCTTTATATAATGTACCCGCTGCTGCAGCTGTGCATGAAAAAGCTCCCGGTGACAGGTACCGTACTCGTCATTCTCCTCTTCGGTCTGAATACCGCAAGAAGAATGATACCCGCATTTGCCGCGTACAATGAGCGTGTAGTGATCTCCGACAACATAAATATCATCACCTGCCTCATGTCCTTCTGGACAGGCATGCTGCTCGCAAGACTCGGCAGGAGCATCATAAAAGGGATGACCGTGATACCGGCTGTAATCATAGCTGTCATAGTGATTACAGTACCTCTGCCCGTGAGTATGCTCATACTGAATCAGCTGCTTGCCGTATGCATCTATATCATACTTTCGTTTATTTCCATATGTATAGACGGTCACAGGGAAAGCAGGCACTTTAAGGTATATGACAGTCTTGTGATATTCTTCAGCCGTTACTCCTATGCCATATTCCTCTTACATCATCAGATCATACAGAGAGGCATGTCACTCTTCACCGGAAGTGAATTCACCTATACGCTTAGCATACTGTATTTTCTGCTTAATCTCGCAGGGATATCCTGTGCTGCCGTCATACTTACAAAGGTGACTGATGCCATCACATCAGCTTTTCAAGGCTTACTATCCTCACACAAAGAGTAAAGAGCTCAGCTGCAACCTTCAGATCAGCAAGTGACGGGAAGGTCGGTGCGACTCTGATATTACTGTCCCTGGGGTCCTTACCGTATGGCCATGTAGCTCCTGCACCTGTCATGGTGACACCTGCCTTCTTGGCACGCGCCACGACCTCCTTTGCACATCCCGGAAGAGTATCAAAGCTTATGAAGTATCCTCCGTTCGGCTTAGTCCACTCACCTATCCCGAGCCCTGTGAGATTCCTGTCAAATATCTCTTCCACTGCCTCGAACTTGGGTCTGATCACATCGGCATGCTTTCTCATATGCTCCACCATGCCGTGTATATCCTTGAAAAACCTCACATGACGCAGCTGATTTACTTTATCGTGACCGATAGTCTGATTCTGAAGCTGTGCCTTGATATCCTCAAGATTGTTCAGAGATGCCGCAAGTGAAGCTATACCGCTCCCCGGGAAGGTGATCTTTGATGTGGATGCAAACTTGTATACGAGATCAGCGTTGCCGGCTCTCTTGCACTCCGCGAGTATCTCAATGATGTGATCCTGATGATCGTCATACAGGTGATGTATACAGTAGGCATTATCCCAGAATATCCTGAAATCCGGAGCCGCGGGCTTGAGTCTCGCAAAGCGTCTTACGGTCTCATCGGAATAAGAGTATCCCTGAGGATTGGAATACTTTGGCACGCACCATATCCCCTTTATAGTATCATCCGCAGACACAAGCTGCTCGACCGTATCCATGTCAGGTCCCGTAGGGGTCATCTCCACGGGTATCATATCTATACCGAAATACTCCGTTATCTTAAAGTGCCTGTCATAGCCCGGAGAAGGACACAGAAACTTTACCTTATCCAGCTTGCACCACGGAGTGTGTCCGAGTATACCGTGAGTCATAGCCCTCGATATGGTATCATACATCACGTTGAGTGAGGAGTTGCCGTATATGATGATATTGTCAGGATTATTCTCCATCATATCACCGATGAGCACCTTTGCTTCCCTTATACCTGTCAGTCCGCCGTAGTTGCGACAGTCAGTACCGTCCTCGCATGTGAGATCGGCACCGGAATACAGAGCATCCATCATCCCCATAGACAGATCGAGCTGCTCCTTGCACGGCTTTCCTCTGCTCATATCGAGATTCAGACCCATATTCTGATATCTGTCATATTCCGCATACAGCGTCTCCAGCTCATGCTTCATTTCTTCCTTAGTCAGTTCGGTATAAGGTGTCATATCTTTTCCCTCCGTTTTCAAGCCTTGTTTTTTGATTTTACCACGATTCTTTTCAATAAAAAAGGCGTATCCCTGTCATGGATACACCTTTGTATCATCCTCGCCGTTTCTCCATCCACACTACCGTCTCGGATGTGCCTTGGCATACACCTCTCTGATACGGTTGTGGCTCAGTGTCGCATATATCTGTGTCGTGGATATGTCGGAGTGTCCCAGCATCTCCTGTACGGATCTGAGGTCGGCTCCGTTCTCCACAAGATGAGCGGCAAAGCTGTGCCTTAATGTATGCGGAGTGATATCCATCTCTATGCCGGCCTTTTTTGTATAGTACTTTATCAGCTTCCAGAAGCCCTGTCTGCTCATAGGCTCTCCGGACATATTTACAAAGAGTGTCTTCTCATCATTGCTTGCGATAAGCGCATCCCGAGCATGATCCATGTAATTTCTTATCGCATTCCTCGCCTCTATGCCGAAAGGAATGATCCTGTCCTTGTGCGGATCGTGGCAATCCACATAGTTCATCTGAAGATTGACATCCTCCACCTGCAGAGTGATGAGCTCGGTCACCCTCATACCGGTCGCATACAAAAGCTCAAGCATGGCCTTGTCCCTTATATCCTTGGGTGTATCGCCCGAAGGCTGGTTCAAAAGCCTTATGACCTCATCCATAGTCATGATCTGCGGCAGCTTCTTTTCTATCTTCGGAGCCTTGAGACCCTCGGTGGGATTGCCTGTCAGCTTACCCTCCTTCTCAAGATAAGAATAAAAGGCTCTCATTGAGGCAATGGCACGCGAAACCGAGGCAGGTGCTGCCTTATGCTCTTCACTGTTTTCGATATAATCCCTGAGAATCTCTGAAGTGACCTTGGACGGATCGGCGATACCCTTTGTATTTAAATAGGTCGCCATCTTTTTTAAATCTCTTCTATAAGAAAGCTCTGTGTTCTTCGAAGTCTTTTTTACATTATGTAAATAATTTATGAATGCTTCGATCTGCTCTTCCATATTCCCGAATACTTATCCCTCTCCCTAAGCGGAACGTCCCAACGGGGCTCACCACTCAGACCATTATAATGACTTAAAATGAGAAAAGCAAACCGATTTTCAGCGTAAAATCAGTATAAAACCGCCACTTTACACAAAAAATCACAACATGTCGGTCGGGCCTCCAAATGCCCTCACTACATGTTGTGAAAAAAATTTTTTTAATAAATATTAATTTTTTATGTTAAGGATTTATGTGCAATATTTACTAAAATATGACATAACGGACGCTATCGTTTTAGAATCCTGTATCTTTCCCGTATATATCATATCCATCAGGTCTTTTACCTCAAAAGCCTCCACATCTATAAACTCATCCGGATCCAGATGCTGCGATGTCTTCCTCAGATCTCTCGCCACATATACCTCGATGATCTCATCGCAATACGCTATAGCCGTGGCTATGGTGATCAGGTGCTCGAGCTTACTGTCAGTAGTGTAGCCGGTCTCCTCTTCAAGCTCTCTCCTTGCGGCTGTCTCAAAGGGCTCTTCCGTACTGTCTCTTCCGCCTGCAGGTATCTCTATAGTCTCCCTGCCTAAAGGATATCTGTACTGATGTACCATAAGTATCCTCCCATCGGGAAGTACCGGTATCACTGCCGATGCACCCTTATGTATACAGGCGACATACTCTTCCACCTTACCGTCGGGAAGCTCCACCTGATCCTTGCAGTACTGGAATATGCAGTTCGTATCAACGACCTCTCGTGAAAGTTGTCTGAAACTCTCTATCATTTAATCAGTATCTCCCACCGTCATGCATTCTTATCATATATGATCTTCAGACCCTTGAGCATCAGCTCGGGATCATATACGATCTCATGTGTACAGTGAGGTATGATCACGGAAGCCAGTCCGCCCGTGGCAACGACCTTGGCAGGATATCCGAGCTCCTCCTCAAACCTGTCTATCATACCGTCTATCCTTGATGCCTCGCCGAAAATGATACCGCTCTTTATGGCATCCATGGTATTCGTGGCGATCTGCTTCTTTGGTGCTCCGAGTGATACTCTGGGAAGCAGTGATGTCCCCGCTGCAAGTGCCTCCACTGATACATTTACACCCGGAAAGATAGCTCCTCCGATATAAGTGTCATTTTTATCTATCACGGTAATGGTCGTAGCCGTACCCATATCTATCACTATGGACGGAGTGCCGTAGATGTTCATGGCAGCTACCGAGTCCACTACAAGGTCGGCACCCATGGTAGACGGATCATCAAGATGTATGTTGAGTCCGGTCTTAAGACCTGCGCCGATCACCAAAGGCTCACATTTCAGCAGCTTACGCAGCGCACTTTTTATTATATGCGTGAGAGGCGGTACCACCGATGATATGATAGCCCCCTCTATCTTCTCTCTGTCTATATAGTTGAGCTCCAATATAGTCTTAAGCACGACAGCATATTCCAGCTCGGTCTTATTCAGATCCGTCGAAAATCTTTCTGTAAAAAATATCTCTCCGTTTTTACCTATACATCCGGCAACTATATTGGTGTTGCCCATATCAAGCGCAAGTATCATATCTCCTCCGTATCAGCGGCTCCTCTTTACCGCGCTTATGATCCTGATGATGACAGGTGACAGCACTATATCTATCAGAAGCTCTACGATGAAATTAATGCCTATGAGACCTGCAAAGATATAAATAAATATATTGCTAAATCCCGCAGCCTCACCCCATGAAGCAAGGAGATCCCTGAAAAACAAAAGCATACCGATGCAAAAGATACCTGTGTTGCATACCGGAGCGACTATCGCCGAAATGATGACTCCCATCGTAAGATTCCTGCTCGTGAGCCTCTTAGCCACGACACCTGCGAGATAGCCTGCGGCAGTACCCTTTACCAGACATATGGCAACAGTTGCTATGGGATTGGCGGCAAACATAACGGCACTTCCCGCATCTGCTCCCGATACTACCGCTATAAGCACCACGATCGAAAATACCAGTCCGAGCAGAGCTCCGGTCAGAGGCCCGTAAAGCACTGCACCGATTATGATAGGTACAAGAGATAGGGTGGGTGTAAACGGTCCGAAGTGAATACCGCTCCCGATAGTCTGGAGCACAATGATCAACGCAACGAGTACTGCAGTGCCGACAAGGCGCTGTGTGTTAGAATAAGTAGTTCTCATATTTTACCTCCGCTGACGTTCCCTTTTTGAGCTTAGGATCAGTCACGGATCGATCATTTCTGTGACTGCTCCTTACCGGCCATATATTACCGGTACTGCGGAGCGCATCTCCGCCTGTGAATGTGGGATACATCGCGGATATAGATTAGCATTTGTGATATCAGCCGTCAAGCACCTGATCTATACGCTTTAACAGCTCTTCCTTATTGACGGGCTTTACCAGGAAGCCTGAGGGATGAAGGTTTACGGCACTCATCACCATATCCCTCTCGGAATTACCGGTGAGGAAGATCACGGGGGTACGCTTCATGCTCGGCATATTCCTGATCAGCTGCAGAGTCTGAGGTCCGTTCATCTCCGGCATAAAGCAGTCCAGCAATATGACATCAGGTCTCTGCTTTTCGAGAAATTTAAGCGCGAGCATACCCGACTTTACACAGTTGACCTTAAAGGTCTCATCAAGATAAGACCTTACGAGCTTCAGGGCTACAGGATCATCGTCGACCACGAGCACGCTGTAGGTCTTCTCCGATGTGGCACAGAGCTTGTCTATGGCTATCCTTATATCGGAATAAGAAGCGTCCGCCTCTATGGTCGCATCAGGGGCAGGCTTCACATGCATCTTAAAGAGCTCCTCATCGTTTGGATCAGCTATGAGCAGCATAGGTATGTCGATGAGATCCATATTCTCTCTCATATCTATCACACCATAGAGCTTTGTCCTTGAGATGCCCTCGGCATACACTACTATGCAGTCAGGTCTGCCTGTCATCTCGCTCATGAGATTACCGTTCGTCATTATGATGCCCTGCGCCCTGTAATAATACCCCAATGAATTGACAAGATCGTGCATCTTTTGTGTACTTGATGATATGATCGCTATCTTATGCAAAGCTGTCTCTCCCTGTTCCTCTCAATGCGTTTTGTGATCAGCTATATCGTTACAGATAAGAATACCACATTGTATATATAAAATCTATCTGCCATTGTATGCCGCTGTATGCAAAGACCGCAGGCTTTCCTCAAAACCCGCGGTCTTTATATTGATATTTAGTAACTATTCAGAGCAGCTCCTCGAGCGTAGTCGAGAGGAGAGCCCATGGGGTTCTGAATAGATACGATATTTATGGAGATGATATGCCTTATTTCTTACTTTGAAAAAAGTGCTGTAGAGAGATATCTGTCTCCGGAATCCGGCAAAAGCACCACTATCTTCTTACCTGCATTCTCAGGACGGGATGCTATGATACCGGCTGCTTTTAGAGCCGCACCCGATGATATACCGACCAGCATGCCCTCTGTCACCGCAAAACGTCTGCCCTCTTCAAAGGCATCATCATTCTCTATGGTGATGATCTCATCGTAAACCTTGGTATTGAGTACATCGGGGACGAATCCGGCACCTATACCCTGTATCTTGTGCGGTCCCGCTGTGCCCTTTGAAAGAACGGGTGAAGTCGCAGGCTCTACAGCTATGACCTTCACATCGGGCTTTTTCTCTTTAAGATATTCACCTACTCCGGTAAGAGTACCGCCGGTACCTACACCTGCGATAAAGAAATCGATGTCACCGTCTGTCTGATCCCAGATCTCGGGACCTGTAGTAGCCTTGTGAGCTGCAGGGTTTGCCTTATTTTCAAACTGCGCGAGGATGACTGATCCCTCTATCTCCTGATTGAGCTCGTTTGCCTTTGCGATCGCAGCCTTCATTCCCTTGGCTCCCTCGGTAAGCACGATCTCCGCTCCGTATGCCTTAAGGAGATTTCTCCTCTCTACCGACATCGTATCGGGCAGTGTGAGTATCGTGTGATATCCCTTTGCTGCAGCCACGGATGCTATGCCTATTCCGGTGTTACCTGATGTGGGCTCTATGATAGTAGCACCGGGCTTAAGCTTGCCTGACTTCTCGGCATCCTCTACCATAGCAAGTGCTATCCTGTCCTTTACTGACCCTGCAGGGTTAAAATACTCCATCTTAGCAAGGAGTGTAGCCTTGTCCGCTCCGGCCTCCTTAGCATATCTGCTGATGTTTACGATAGGCGTATTCCCTACCAGCTCCAATGCACTGTTTTTAATGTCTGCCATGATAATGCCCTCCTTTATATTTTGTATTTCCTATAGGTATAGTAGGTATTGCTGATGGAAATAATATACGCCTGTAAAATTCAGATGTCAACACAAAAATTAAAAAAATGAAAAAAGTGAAAAAAAGAAGCTTTAGTGGTACTGTTCAGTGTCAGCCACTACAATGATGTCATCGTCTGTCTGTATATACCTTACATTTTTTAATCTGCTCTGCAGCTCACCCGGCTCTATATCCTGTTTTCTGAAGACGTACATGGTATCTCTCCTCGCCTTCCCTGCCTCAAGCTCCGACAGGCATTGTGCGATACAGGCTCTTACACCGTCCATATCATCTCTTGAAAAATGGAAATTGCTTACCGTCATACCATGTCTTAGGGCGAATTCAGTATATCCTATCATCTGATCCCTTATCTCATCCCCGTAGAATTCTCCGAAATAATAATCATGCATAAACTGAAGATGCTCTATACCGTTCCAGTCGATCATATCCAGCCGGTCTGTCTGAAAATGTGCCTCTTTCATTTCATCGTACTCTGCATTTATGCTTACCGCCTTGCCGCTGTATTCATAAAGCTGCAGCAGACAGGCTATAAGCAGCAATAACACAAAATACCTGCCTGTTTCCCTACCGGTATAATACATTGAAATAAGTATCGTGACATACATTACCGGCCACAGAAACCGACCCGATGCCCTGAACATGCTCCATGCATCATATATAAATCCCGGGAGAGGTATCTCATAGAGCACTCTCGAACCGGCAGTGACCTCCGGAGACAGTGCTATCACCCAGAGGATAAGAGAAACCGTAAGTATGACAATGATAATATGTCTGTGTACTCTCCATATCTCACGGATGTTCTTTATGATATTAAGCAGCGCAAAAAACAGCAGGATGATCGCCGCTATGCCGATATATGACAGCCCTTCATACTGTCCGCCCGTCAAAGGGAGCTCCCTTATTATCCGTGAATAATCTATGGGATTGAATAGCGAGTTGAGATTTGCGCTGAATATCCCGAGCCCCTCGGCCTCTCCCGATATATTTCCGTAGAACCCTCCGAAAAGATAGAATGTACACACGGTAGACGCAAGATAAGCGACAAGATACTTTAAGAACACTATGACCGCACCTGATATCCTGCACACAGCACCTGTCTGTCCGGCATCGCTGTCACTTATTGCATCTGAGCCATCAGCCGATCCGGTCTCTGCGGCATCCAGTGTCTCCCACAGGGCGAAGCCCAGCAGCATCACCGAGACTATACCGTATATCGTGAAATGTATCGAGATGCACAGCACCCCGAGCAGACACCATAGTCCTATCCTCTTCCACTGCTTATCTATCCTGTCCCTGTACATGAAAAGCAGGATGGCAAGCAGGATAAGATACTGTGACGCAAGTGCCGTATGATAATACATGCGCTGCCAGAGAGGTGCACAGAATACGAAGGGAATACAGGTCACACAGCATATTGCTTCACTTTGAAAAAGCCTCCTCAATATGAGCTTAGCCACTCCGCCCTGCATCATAAAGCAGAACAGTCCGTATATGCCGAAAAACTGAAAGGTCTCCGGTAATATAGGAGATAATATCTTAGAGATAAGACATACTATAGGTATGGAGTCGGTATATATCACCGAAGCAAGATACGGATAAAAGCCGGTATCACATAAGCCGAACGGAAAATGCCATCCCGATGCGCGGTACAGCTTCCATCCCACGTAATGCTGCGACAGATCGTACCAGCCTGTAAGCAGCCAGTCATCATAAGTCACATCAAGTACCCGCACTCCGTAGAGCATGATGAAGACCAACGCTCCGAAGAGCGCACCCAGCGCAAATGACAGATACCATTTTATCCTACCGTCATGTCCTACCAATCTAAATCCTCTCATCCACTACAACTGCGGGAGCATTTTGCTGCACGTTCTGCTGCGCGTTTTGCTGTACCTCTTCCTCTCTCACTCCGCATACTATCATACGGTATGCGTAGTCGTTTACGCAGGTGGACAATGCCAGCACATGACCATTGTCCCTGATATCTGCCGGCTCGTTTATCACACTGCCCGGGATAAGGAAGGTCTTGGCATATGCCTCAAGCCCCGGTGTATTCTTATGTATCACGCTGTAGATCTCACTCTCCGATGCCACCTGCTTACAGGAAAAGATCTTATATCTGTAATCCGCGTCAGCAGTTATTATATGGAAGTATCCATGATCCTTATAATAACCCGGTCTGCTCTTATAATACCTGAGCTTGCCGAACATGGTGAGATCCCTCATATTGTGACCGTAGAGCAGCGTATAATGATCGGAAAAGTCCGGCACGCTTGCCGCCTCAAGGAAGATCGAGCCCGAGGCCATGTATTTTTCCATAT
>JAGBNR010000058.1 GCA_017634315.1 Lachnospiraceae bacterium | reverse complement strand
GTATCATCCAGCATGGCTTTACCCTTTATATCGTCTGCCATTACCTCTGACATCATATTCCATGTGCCGACATCCTTCCATTCACCCGCATATCGCAGCACCTGTATGGATGGCTCCTTTTCCGCCACCGCATAGTCAAAGGATATCTTCTCACAGTCCTCATAATGATTGTACAGATCCCTGTAATCTATAAAGCTTAAAAGTGAGTGCGCCTTCTCAATGATATAGCCGAGGCGGAACGCGAACACTCCGGCATTCCAGAGCGCACCCTTTTCTATGTATTTCTTTGCGGTCTCGACATCGGGCTTTTCCTTAAACTCCAGTACATCCGACAGTCCTTCCTTGCCGGCAGGTATGATATATCCGTATTTCTCGGAGGGATAAGTGGGCTCTATACCCATCAGCGTTATGTTTTTAGTCCCTTCACCGGCTATCCTGCCCACCTCGCGTACCGCTTCATAATATGACATATCCACATAGGGGTCCACGGGGCAGATGACTACGGACTCATCCTCGGAGACTCCCTGCTCATAGCGAAGGAATGCCGCAGCCAGCGCTATCGCCGGAAAGGTATCTCTTCTTGTAGGCTCCACGCATACGGAGACATTCTCTCCCAGCTGGTTGTGTATGGACGATACCTGAGTCTTGCTTGTCGCAATGGTGATATTTGCGTCTGTATCCACCTTCTTTATCTGTCTGTATACACGCTGAACCATTGATTCATATTCGCCCTCGTCATTCTTAAAGAGCTTTATGAACTGCTTTGATCTGATATCATTTGAAAGGGGCCACATCCTTTTTCCAGATCCGCCCGAAAGTAAGATAATGTTCATGGTCTGTTCCTTTCCTTTCTTTTCACCTCACATAGTAGCATTTATCATCATCCAGTCTCAATGCCGCAAGACGGGCATTCGTTGATTCCTCGCCGAGTTCCGGATACTCCAGTGCCTTTGCTCCGCAGTCTATGGCTATGATATGTCTGCCGAAAAAAACGGTATTCGGCTCGTGCACGACCCTGCGGTTCTCGCATGCCCTGTAATAAGAGGTCGGTGTATGTCCTATTATCAGTGCTTTATATTTTTTATTGCCGTGATAATTCCTGAACGGATCTTCGTCAAAGTCTGCCCGGTGCCACACAGCTTCGTTCTTGGTGTATATCCTGCCGAGCCTGCCGCGGTTTCCGAAATACGGATACGCATGAGCCGCCATATACAGTCTGCCGTTCACCTCTATATCCACGGAAAACTTAAGAGAGAGCAGCCAGTTGTACACTGCCTCCTGATTCTTTTCGGAAAGCCTCTCATAGTCATCCCACGTCTTAAAGCCTTTATTCGTCTCATACCATGTCAGGTTGGGAAACAGCATCTCTTTGTATTCGCGGATAGCCTGAAGGAACATTAGGTCGTGATTGCCCATCAGACAGTGTACGCACGGGTAGCGATCCAGATCCATGATATAGCCTATGGTCTCTATGGAATGAGTACCCCAGTCAGCATAGTCTCCCAGCAGATACAGCTCATCCTGTCCGCTCTCGGGATCAAAGCCTATCTCGGAAAGCAGCAGGATAAACGGTTCCAGTGCTCCATGTATGTCACTTATGATATAGGTGCTCATTTTGCCACACCTGTCTTTGGACAGATATCAGCCATAAAGCACTCCCCGCACTTTGGACCCCTTGAATGACAGATGGCTCTGCCCAGCTCTATCAGATCCTGATTGATAAGACACCATCGCTCCTCCGGTATTTTCTTCATCAGGTCGTATTCTATCTTTACGGGATCAGCTTCCCTTGTCCAGCCAAGTCTGCCTGATACTCTTTTCACATGGGTATCCACAACTATGGATGGTATAAGGAAGATGTGTGTCCTGACCACATTGGCGGTCTTTCGCCCCACCCCGGGCAGCGATGTCAGCTCATTTATATCCGAGGGCACTTCTCCTTTGTATTTTGAGATCAGCTCACCTGCGGCGGCTTTTATGTTTTTAGCCTTCATGCTGTAAAAGCCGCATGAATGGATGTCCTGCTCCAGCTTTTTGATATCGGCATTTGCAAAGTCTTCCAGTGAACGGTATTTCTTAAAGAGTGTCTTCGTGACTTCGTTCACTCTTTTGTCGGTACACTGCGCGGATAATATGGTCGCGAAAAGAAGCTCATAGGGCTTCTTATAGTTTAAGAATATCCTGAGGTCCTTTCCGTATTCACTGTCCAGTCTGTCAAACTGCTGCTGTATCTTCTTATTCATCATGTTATACTATACCATAAATGCATTGTTTTTTGAGGAGAGTTATGAAAGAGACCGTCAGAAAATGGACAATACCCTGTATCATCGCAGCTATATGGTGTGCGGCATCGCTTTTCTATGACAGCCGTACCTTTACGATACCGGTCATGTCCATGGCTCATAATTACATACCATGCAAGCTGCTAATGTTCGTATCTGTCGCATTTTTCGCGCGGTTTATCATCACGGCAGTCACGGACAGAGATGCTTTCGCGCGTCAGGTGCTGAAGTACGCCGTGATCTACTTCATTCCGATCATAGCAGTACTCATTTATAAGATACCCGAAGGCTTCCTCTCAAATGATGAGTCCCTTATTTTTGAGCAGGCTTCACTGCTTGCCGACTATACCTGGTTTTACTATATCACCACATGGTATTACATCATTTCCATGATGCTTATTCCCGCATGGTTCGGTCCCATATTGATAAAGGTAGTCATACAGTGTCTTTCCGCCGGATACGCGGTCGCAAGACTTCGCGGATATATGAAGGGATCGCGCAGGGCATTTTTCATTTACATCGCTTTCTTTCTTCCCCCTATACTCGCCTATACGACATCGGCGCACAGGATACCGATATATATTTTCCTCTATATTATCTTCATGTTTACTCTTTTCATGGATAAGCTGGAAGGCATCCCTTTCTCATGGAAGCGCGGTATACCCATGCTGATACTCATGGCAGTGCTCACCCAGTGGCGCACCGAGGGTATCTATCTGGCTGTCTTCGGCATCCTGCTGATGCTGATATCCTATCCGTCTCTATATGAAGACAGGAATAAAACCGTGTCCCGTATCATTAAGCTTATCGTCGTTTCTTTCCTGATACAGTATATAGTCGCCATACCTCAGTACGGCATCATCCCATCACGTATGGGAGACAAGGCCGCGAACCGTATGCTTCCCTTCTATGCCTATACCGTGACCAATCTGTACCGCAACGGACTGGATCTCACGGATAAGACAAATGCCGCATCATGGGAAAAGGTGGATCGTTATCTCGATGTGGAAACGATAGCAGGCATAAATGACTATCTAGGGGATATCAACTATGAGGATGCTCTGATACTTTATTATGAAGGCTACGACGGCAGGCGGTATGATGCCACGGATGAGGACTATATGACCTTTGTGGAGGGAGTGCAGGAGCTGATGAAAAATAACCCCGCTGTACTCATGCGTACCAAATGGGGTTCATTTGACTACGCTGCCACAGTATATGATCCGGTACTCGGACAGGGTCTTGTATCCTTTGGTGTAAGCATCGTAAAAACAGTGGCCTACAATCTGTATATTCCGATGCTGCTGCTGACAGGGCTTTTAATATGGAGTCTTATTAAGATAAAAGAGAGAGCATTCATCCTTATGCTCTCCCTTTGTCTGTTTGCTCATTTTACCATCGTGTTCATCCTCGCACCGGCTTCATATTTCAAATATTATTTTCCGGTGTATTTCACGACTTATTTCTTTGTGCTGCTGCTTTTACTGACTGGCTCTCGAAAACTCGGCATCAAACCTCTCTCCGAATAATCTGTTTACGGCAGAGAACATGGCCCTTACCGAGGCCCTCGTGATATTGGAGGATACTCCCACACCGTAGGTGATGTGATTGTCATCCACCGACAGCATATGGATATATGCCGCTGCCTGAGCGTTTGATCCTCCGGTCAGCGCATGCTCCTCGTAGTCCACGATCTTCACATTTATGCCGAGCTCCTCGGTAAGTCCTCTCTTTACCGCGTCTATCGGTCCGTTGCCCGTAGCGGTAAACTCCTTTGCCACTCCGTGATCCGTATACTGCACAGTGACCTGCGTATCAAACTCTGTATCCTCTTCTTCCGACAGATCCACCATCTGCAGCTTTCTGAAGTGGATCGGCTCCTTCCTGTCAAGGTAAGCCGCTTTGAAGTTCTCCATGATCTGCTTGGGAGTCACTTCGCCCTGACGCTCGGATATCTTCTGGATCAGATCGGCGAATTCCTTATGCATGCCCTTTGGCAGTTTGAAGCCGAAATACGAATCCATGACAAAGGCCACTCCGCCCTTTCCTGACTGTGAATTGATCCGTACTATAGGCTCGTACTCCCTGCCTATATCCGCGGGATCTATGGGAAGATAGGGTACCTCCCATGTATCGGGATGCCTCTCCATCATTGCCTTCACGCCCTTCGATATGGCATCCTGATGTGATCCGGAAAATGCTGTGAAAACAAGCTTGCCGGCATAGGGATGCCTCGGGTCTATCTTCATCTTGGTGCATCTCTCATACATATCAATGATCTCGTTTATATTCTCGATATTGAGCTCGGGGTCTATACCCTGTGAGAACATGTTGTAGGCGATGTTCAATACATCGACATTGCCTGTCCTCTCACCGTTACCGAAGAGAGTGCCCTCCACTCTTTCCGCCCCCGCAAGCATGGCAAGCTCTGTGGCTGCCACTCCGGTACCGCGGTCATTGTGCGGATGTACGGAAAGGATCACCGAGTCTCTTCTTGCGAGATGGGTATTCTCCCACTCTATGATATCCGCATATACATTCGGTGTCGTCATCTCGACTGTCGCTGGGAGATTGATGATCACCTTGTTGTCAGGTGTGGCTCCCCAGGCTTCGGTCACTGCGTCACACACCTCGCATGCATACTCGGGCTCTGTGCCCGTAAAGCTCTCCGGTGAATACTCAAGTATGATCTTGCCCGGAAAGCTCTTTGCTCTCTCCTTTACCATCAGCGTACCGTCCACGGCAAGCTGCTTTATCTGATCCTTGCTCATATTGAATACCACATCTCTCTGGAGAGTCGATGTGGAGTTGTAGATATGCACTATCGCTCTGGGGATACCCTCGATAGACTCGAATGTCCTGTCTATAAGATTCTCCCTGCACTGGGTCAGTACCTGTACCGTCACATCATCCGGTATCAGCTTTTTGTCCACAAGCTCTCTCAGGAAATCAAATTCGATCTGGCTCGCTGCGGGAAAGCCTATCTCTATCTCCTTAAATCCAAGCTTTACCAGCTCCTTAAACATCTCTATCTTCTCGGAAACCACCATGGGCTCGACCAGTGCCTGATTGCCGTCGCGCAGATCGACGGATACCCATACCGGAGCCTTTTCTATCTGCTTATTGACCCATTTCCTCTCGGGATAATCAATGACCGGATTCCTTTTGTATCTCTTATAATTAAGCATCTTCGTTTCCTCCTTATGCTTCATATCCCTTTGGTAAAAAAATCTCTCTGACTGATATCAGAGAGATCTGTGACAGACTTTGTATTCTTATCTTATTCACCAAGGCCCGACTCTATAGCACCTATCAAAGCACTGAGTGCCTTTTCCTCGTCTTCGCCCTCACAGAATATCTCGATCTCATCTCCGCACTTTACGCATGCTCCAAGCACGGATAGGACGCTCTTTGCATTTGCCGTATTCTCTCTGAATTTAAAAGTGATCAGCGATTTATACTGCATTGCTTCCTTGCATAGAATACCCGCAGGGCGTAGGTGAAGACCCGTAGGATTTTTAATTGTTACTTTTCTTGAAACCATTATACGTCTCCCAAATAAAACACTCTTTATAATATATCAAACTAATAATGTACCTGTCAAAATCACAGTACGGTCTGCTCGATGAGATCGGCAAGTGCCTTTGCATCCTTGTCTATCTCCGCCTGATCCCTGCCCTCTATCATCACGCGGACCAGTGGCTCGGTGCCGGAGGGTCTGATGAGTACCCTGCCTTCACCGTTGTACTTTGCTTCAAGTCCGTTTATGGCATCCACGATCTCGGGATAGTCCATATAGGCTTCCTTCTTGTGGTTCGGTACCTTGGCATTGCACAGAGCCTGTGGCAGTATCTCCATAATGGACTTCAGCTCCGAGAGCTTCTTTCCCGTCTTCTTTACCACCTCAAGGAGATGCAGTGCCGACAGCAGACCGTCTCCGGTAGTGTTTTGATCAAGGAAGATGATGTGACCGCT
>JAGBNR010000057.1 GCA_017634315.1 Lachnospiraceae bacterium | reverse complement strand
CTGTTATATGCACTTTCAAAGAATAGAAGATTTAAGAATTGATAACGATCTTACACAGCAGGAAGTTGCTGATGTCCTCCTTTGTCAACGGGAAGTATATCGTCGCTATGAAAAAGGCACACGAGAACTTCCCCTTTCGTATGCCATCATTTTAGCTAAGTTTTATGGTGTTTCTCTGGATTACCTTGTTGGATTAAGTGACAAGAAATAAATTCATTTTGATGCCAACTCTGCCATGAACGCTTCCTTGTTCTCTATGGCTGTTGTGGTCGGTCTGCCGAGGTCGTCTCTGGCTCCGATGGCGCACTTTACCTCTATGAGGCTTAAGGTATTCCTCCTCTTTGCCTCCTTAAGCTTACGATCCAGATCTTTGGCTGTGCTCACGCTTGCGGCGTAGGGATATCCGCAGGCCGCGGCCGCGGCAGGTATGTCTGTGTTCCCGGCAGCAGTAGGCATACCGCCCACTGTTTCGTGTGCCTCATTATTTATCACTATATGTATCAAGTTGGAGGGGCATACCGATCCTATTACAGCCATTGCTCCCATATGCATGAGCAGGGCTCCGTCTCCGTCTATGCACCATATCCTTCTGTCCTTACGGTTCAGAGCTACACCCAGGGCTATGGATGAGGCATGCCCCATCGACCCTACCGTCAGGAAGTCATGTCCGTGATCCTGCCCGTTTCTTTCCCTTATCTCAAACAGCTCTCTGCTGGCTTTGCCGGTCGTGGATACTATCATATCGTCACCGGCGGCTTCCGCTATATGCTCTATGATCTCCTCTCGCTTAAGCGTATGCTTATTGCTGTAGGTCACCTTCTCCTCATAGCTGAGGGCTCCCTTTGCTATCACAAAGGCTACATCATGTCCCTCATCCAGTCTCTTCCTGTAGCTTTTCATGATATCTTCAAGCTCTTGCGCTCCCGTATCCTTTGTGACGACAAAAGCCTGTATTCCCATATCCTCCAGAAGCTTTAATGTCACCTCTCCCTGATAGATATGCTGGGGCTCGTCATGCACTTCGGGCTCTCCCCTCCATCCGATGATGAATATCACGGGGATCGCGTACACCTTTTCATTGAGAAGTGAAGCCACGGGATTTATGATATTCCCCTCGCCGCTGTTCTGCATATATACAACAGGCACCTTTCCGGTAGCCAGATGATAGCCTGCCGCCAGAGCGGTACAGTTGCCCTCATTGGCAGCTATCACATGATGCTCGGGATCTGTCCCGTATGTATTCATCAGATAGTTGCACAGGGCTTTAAGCTGGGAATCCGGCACCCCTGTATAGAAATCCGCTCCGATGATCTTTACAAATTCTTCTATCTTCATTTCCCAAACCTCTCCTCTGTCAAACGCAGCTCCTCGCAGGTATCTATCTCCACTATCTGTCCTTCCTTCACCGGATGCACTGTAAGAGAGAGCCGGTCAAGGTTTGCGTCCACCACTTCATCCCAGAAAAGCTGCTCATTGCCCGGAGTCTCATAGGCCTTTATTATCTCCTCCTTAAGTATCGCCGCATCCTCCTGTCTGAAATAGGAGATGCCGACCATGTTGTAGCGGTCCTCTCCGCCCTTTCCCACGCGGGTGATCAGGCCGTCCTCTCCCACATCAAAGACCCAGTCATCCGAGTATCCCTTCTCCATCCTGCCGAAATAGCACGAGCTTTCCAGCCCGGTCTGAAGCAGGCACCTGTCCGGAATATACAGATCTGCTTCGCAGATGAAGATGTCACTTTCACCGAGGATATCTGCCGCCGCGTATACGGATGAGATGTTGTTGTGCGTGTCATAGACCGGATTGTCTATGAGGTCTATCCCGGGATACTTCTCCTGCAGTGATCTGAACTGCTCTCCGAGATATCCGGTGACTATATGGATGTCCTCAACGCCTCTTTCATTAAGACACGCTATGACCGTCTCGATCATAGCGGTGCCGTTTACCTTTATGAGCGGCTTGGGCGTATGCTCCGTGAGGGGTCGCATCCTTGTGCCCAGACCGGCTGCCATCAGTATGGCTGTCTCCTTCGTCCCGGTGCTCATCCCTTTGTCACCCGTTATATCTTACGGGTATCTCCACCCCGTAGTGAACGAGCCCTTCCCTGAACACCTTCCAGAAGTCCCTTATGTCTTCATCATCAATGGCTCCCAGGGCACAGAGTCTGAAGGTCCCCTTCTTTTCTATCTTTCCCGGATAAATGGTAAACCCTCTCTCATAGCAGTAGTCATGTATCTTATCGAAATCCCAGTTCGGATCATCCGGATATCTTATGGCCGAGACCAGTCCTGACTGCACATCGCGGTTTAGCATTTCCTTCAGGCCCAGCTCATCCTCGCCCTTGTGGATCGCAGCCATCACTCTCCGGTGCCGCTCCCATTTCTTCTCCTCGCCCTCATCGAAATACTCGATGAGTGCCTGCTTCGCTGCATATATCGTCTGTACCGGAGGCGTGAAGTGCATCTGCCCCGTGGTCTCGAAATAGTGATACTGCAGATAGAGGTTGCAGTAATATGAACGCATGGGATAGTCCTTTGATCTTTCGATCAGATCCTTCCTTCCTATGACATAGGAGAGGCCTGTCATGCCCATGATGCCTTTCTGCGCGGATGCCATGCAGAAATCCACGTTATCCCTGTGCACGTCGATCGGTATCATGGCATATGATGATGTAGTGTCGGTGATAAAGAACGCACCGTATCGGTGAGCTATCTCTCCCACCTCCCGTATCGGATTGAGCAGCCCCGTCCCGGTCTCATGGTGGGTCATATAGACATAGCCTATATCATCATTTTCTTTCATCACTTTCTCTATCGCAGACAGATCCGGCACTCTGTCTATCGGCTGATCCAGCTGTATGAAGGGCATCCCGTATGCCTTCAGCACCTCGCATGCCCTCTCGCTGTACGACCCGTTCTGTACTACCAGCGCCTTCTTATCCCTGTCGAGCAGGGAATTCAGCGTGATGTCTATGCATATCGTCCCCGATCCGCAGAAGAGCACCGCTGCGTATTCTTCTCCTCCGTGTACGATGCTCACCAGATCTTTTGCGAGATCCGACATGATCTTTCCGAACTCCTTTTCCCTCGGGCATATGTCAGGCACCACCTGGGCATTTTTCACGGTATCCGTCGTGGTCGAAGGGCCCGGGTTCAGCAGTATCTTTCTCTCAGTAGTCTTCATAGCTCGTCTATCAGCGTGATGATATCCTTTATCGACATCAGGCAGCTGTCAGCCTCCTTTGCTCTCTGATTCTCCAGGATGCTCTTCGCCACATTCTCCATTGCAGGGAAGGCAGCCCTCAGCATCTGGTTCGCATATATCACGATGTTCACTCCATGAGCGGCAAGCTCATCCTCGGTCACGGTATTGTAGGTGGAGGGCACCACTACTATGGGTGTATCCTTGTCCGCTGCGCGGAAGGCATCACAGAAGGAGAGTATCTCATCCGGGGTCTTGCTCCGGCTGTGTATCATGATACCGTCGGCTCCTGCTCTCACATAGGCCCTCGCTCTCTCAAGCGCATCCTCCTGGCCCATGCCGAGTATCAGGCTCTCTATCCGTGCTATGATCATGAAATCATCGGAAAGCTGCGCCTGCTTTCCCGCAGCGATCTTCGCACAGAAGTTCTCTATGGAGTCCTGGGTCTGCTTCACCTCGGTCCCGAATAGCGAGTTCTTTTTCAGTCCCGTCTTATCCTCTATTATCACAGCCGAGACACCCATGCGTTCCAGAGATCTCACCGTATAGACGAAGTGCTCCGTCAGACCGCCGGTATCTCCGTCGAAGATGATGGGCTTCGTGGTGACCTCCAGTACATCGTCTATCGTACGGAATCTGGATGTCATATCCACCAGCTCTATGTCCGGCTTGCCCTTCTCGGTGCTGTCGCAAAGGCTCGATATCCACATGGCATCGAACTGGCTTATCTCCTCGCCCTTCGCCACTATGGTCTTCTCTGCGATCAGGCCGGTCAGGCCGCTGTGCACCTCTATGGTCTTTACTATCGGGGTCATATCCAGCAGTTTGCGAAGTCTTCCCCGTCTGAATTCTGGCATTGAGAGCTTCTCCCTCATCTGACGGTCGAGCTTCTGCACATCCGCGTTATGCGTATAGGGTATCTCGATGAGCTCTCCCCCGTTTGCCTCCAGCAGAGAGAGTATGTTTGCCCTGATGGCTTGCATGGCGCTGTCGCCCCAGTTGTCACCGTGCACCACGTAGTCCGGATGCAGCGAAGTGATCACTTCATCATACATGATCTTCTTCTGCTCTATGACATCCGCCACCCCGGGGAGACCCTCTATCATCTTCATCCTCTCCTCGGTTGTCTTTGTCGGAAAGCGGTTGTAGCGTATCATCATCTCATCGCTGAGCACCCCTACCGTGAGCTCTCCCAGCTTTGCCGCCTCCCTTATGATGTTCATATGTCCTTCATGGATTATGTCCGTGCAGAAGCACGTATATACCTTGGCCATAAACTCTCCTTTTGCACTGTCCTGCAGATCATACCGTCAAGTATTATATCACTAATCAATGCCTGAGCGCATCCTCATAAATTAACACCGGTTTAATATCCGGTTATTCTATAAGCATCCCCATCCGGTCCAGCACGCCCGAGGTCAGGGATATGGTGTCGCAGTCTCCTGCGCGTTCTTCGGCCGTGACCGAGTATATGAAAGCCGGTCTGCCCGTGGTGACGAAGCGCATCCTGCCGCCAAAGCTCTCCAAAAGAGGAGCGATGCGTGTCGGATCTATCGTTGCATTCTTGTATATGTACATCGAGATCTCTTTTTCGGTGACTTTCATGTTCTCTATGAACAGACGGTGCGCTCTGCTCCTGAGCAGTGCGATGTCTATGAGATTGCGTGTACCCGCCGGCACCTTTCCGAACCGGTCTGTAAGCTCATCTGCCATATCCGATGCCTCCTCCTCGGAGGAGATAGCAGCTATCCTTTTGTACAGATCGAGCTTCATGTTCTCATTTCTCACATAGGTATCCGGGATCAGCGCATCTATATCCATATCTATATAAGTGGAAAAGTCTCCGTGATCCTCTATCCCGCGTTCTTTTTTCACCGCCGCATCGAGCATTTTGCAGTAAAGATCGTAGCCAACCTCCGCCATGTGTCCCGACTGCTCGGCTCCGAGCACATTGCCTGCTCCTCTTATCTCGAGATCCTTCATCGCTATCCTGAAGCCGCTGCCGAGATCGGTAAATTCCTTTATCGCAGACAGGCGCTTCTCTGCGGTCTCCCTTAGCATATGATCCTTCTTATACATAAGAAAAGCGTATGCCATGCGGCTCGACCTGCCTACTCTCCCCCTCAGCTGGTAGAGCTGCGAGAGTCCCATACGCTCGGAGTCATGCACTATTATCGTATTGACATTCGGGATATCCAGTCCGGTCTCTATGATGGTGGTCGATACCAGGATATCTATATCCCCGTTTATGAAATCCACCATGATATTCTCGAGCTGTCTCTCGTTCATCTGCCCGTGCGCGTATGCCACTGCAGCATCCGGCACGAGTGCCTGCACTCTTGCTGCCACGTCAGCTATGTCATTCACCCTGTTGTAGACATAGTAGACCTGACCGTGCCTTGCAAGCTCGCGTGTGACTGCCTCTCTCACCATCTCCTCGGAGTATTCCATCACAAAGGTCTGTATCGGCATACGATCCTGCGGAGCCTCCGTAAGCAGAGACATATCCCTTATGCCGGTGAGACTCATATGCAGAGTCCTGGGTATCGGGGTCGCTGTGAGAGTGAGCACATCCACGTCCTTCCTGAGCTCCTTTATCCTCTCCTTGTGAGTCACGCCGAAACGCTGCTCCTCATCCACTATGAGGAGTCCCAGATCCTTGAAGCCCACATCCTTTGAGAGCAGCCTGTGCGTGCCTATCACTATATCCACCGAGCCGTTCTTAAGTCCGGCTATCGTCCTCTTCATCTGTGAGGGTGTCCTGAATCTGGACAGCATCTCTATATGCACGGGATATGCTGACATACGCTGAGTAAAGGTCTGCATATGCTGCTCTGCGAGAATCGTGGTCGGTACAAGAAGAGCCACCTGCTTGCCCTCCTGTACGGTCTTGAATGCAGCCCTTATCGCGACCTCGGTCTTGCCGAAGCCCACATCACCGCAGATGAGTCTGTCCATGATGCGACCGCTCCGCATGTCGTTTTTTACATCCTCGATCGCCTTAAGCTGATCCTCCGTCTCCTCATAGGGAAACATCTCTTCAAACTCCTGCTGCCATACCGTATCGGGTCCGTATACATATCCCTCGCTCCGGGATCTTACGGCATAGAGCTCGGCAAGCTGCCTCGCCACTCCATCCACAGCCTGTCGCACTCTCGTCTTTGTCTTGTGCCACTCGCTGCCCCCGAGCCTGTTGAGCTTTATCTTCTTTTCTGTCTCTCTGCCGGCATATTTCTGCAATGAGTCGAGGTTTGAGGCTATCACATTTACAAAGCTGTTGCCTCCGTACTCTATACGCACATAGTCTCTTGCCACACCGCCTATCTCGATGTTCACTATCCCGCGGTATATGCCTATGCCGTGATCCTCATGTACCACGTAGTCTCCAACCGTCAGATCGGTAAATGAAGCTATCCTGGTACCCTCGTATGCCGTCTTGTGCCTGCGTCTCTTTCTGATCCTGCCGCCGAATATATCCGACTCCGATATCACGGCATATCTGAGATCCGGAAATTCGAAGCCCCGGTTCAGGTTGCCGTATGAGACCATCACTTCGCCTTCTACGGGTGCCCGTCCCTCCTCGGAATAAAATGCCGGTATATCCAGACCGTTCAGGTCTTCGGTAAGCTTTTTCGCTCTGGTATGCGAAGGGGAAAGGATCACTACCCGGCTGCCCTTGTTCCGGTACCTCTTCAGATCGGTAACGAGCTCTTCAAAGCTGCGGTTGTATGAGTTTACGCTGCGCGAGGATACGGAGAACTCCTTCGAAAAACCGTATGCCTCATGGGTCAGATTGAGCATGGACACGGCGAGTACCGGCATATTCATAAGACGGGCAAATACCGACCTTGTATCCGTCATCACATCGGCCTCCCCCGGAAGCATATATCCGCCCTCTATACGGTGCACTGCGCTGTCAGCCCACTCCTTTCCGACCGCGTTTCCTCTCTCCTCGCACCTCGCAGGCTCGTCTATGACGATCGCGGCAGAGATCTCTCTGAAGTAATCTATTAAAGAAGATGTGTCATCAAAGAAATACGTGATATAGGGTGACAGATTTACTGCTATATGCTCTGCGAGAGCCTCGCATATCTCACCGGTGTGGGTCTTCAGTCTGTATGCCTGCTCGGTCGCCATGCTTTTCCTGAGCCTGTCATACAGCTGTTTACTTTCTTTTTCTATCCTGTCCTTTGCCTTGAGCCTTGTATCCCTGTCCATGATAAGATCCGTGGCGGGATATATTTCCACACTCTCCAGCTTTTCCACAGAACGCTGGCTCAGGGCATCATACTCCCTTATGCTCTCTATCTCATCCCCCCAGAGCTCTATACGGAATGGGTTCTCCTCGGTAAGCGGGTATATATCGATGATGCCGCCTCTTATCGCAAACCTGCCCGGCTCCTCGGCCTCCGGCTCTCTCTCATAGCCAAGATCGGACAACGTGGCGGATATCTCTCCCGCGTCCAATATATCTCCCACCTTAAAGGTCAGTATATGCTCCGATATGAGACTCGGAGGCACCATCTTCTCCATCAGGGCATCAAAGGTGGTGACTATCACACATTCAATGTCGTCATGCAGAGCCTTAAAAACCTGCATCCTCTGGCGCATCAGCTGGTTGCCCGAAAGATCCGCCTGATAGAACATCATATCTCTCGGCGGAAAATAATATACATCTCTGCTGAAGAGAAACGCTGTCTCCATTATCTCTCTTGCTCTTGTCTCATCGGAAGCTATGATGAGCCGTACCCCATCGGTAACGGCGCAAGAAAAGACGGGGCGCGCCGGATCTGTCAGCCCCGTTACATGTGTGATCCCTGTTTTCTTTAATGCCCCTTTAAGATCATCATATATTCCAAGCTCTCTTAAGGGCACCGTGATAAATTCTCTGGTCATCCGTTGTATCTCGACATCGCGCACTCCGTTCCTTCGCTGAGGATTGCCCCCACCGCCTCAGCCGCCTTCCTTCTTGCCTCCTTCATGACAGTCTTTTCTTCATCGGGAAATCTCGAGAGCACCCAGTCCGCGAGATCCCACTCTGCCGGCTTTGCGCCCACGCCCACTCTCACTCTTACGAAGGTCTCTGTCCCGAGCTTTTCTACGATGTCCTTCATGCCGTTGTGTCCTCCCGCCGAGCCGTTCTCCCTGATCCGGATCTTTCCGAGCGGGAGGTCTATATCATCATATATGACTATCAGCCCATCATTCGGGTACAGCTTGTAAAAGTTAACGGCATCGGCTATCGCCTCTCCGGAGGAGTTCATATATGTCTG
>JAGBNR010000007.1 GCA_017634315.1 Lachnospiraceae bacterium | reverse complement strand
GGTATCCGATACACTGAGGAAAATAATGGAGGATGCAGGCAGTACACCCATATCGACAGGTACGACTCTGGAAGAATTGATACGCAGACCTGAGCTGTCTTATGATATGCTTGCCCCTATAGATGAAGACAGGCCGGCTCTGTCAGATGCAGTAAGAGAACAGGTTAATATCAATATTAAATACAGGGGATATATCGAGAGAGAAAAAAGACAGATAGTGCAGTATAAAAAAGCTGATGAGAGACGTATACCTGAAGATATTGACTATGAGAATATTGCCAATATCAGATTAGAAGCAAGGCAAAAGCTTACAAAATTCAGACCGGAAACGATAGCTCAGGCATCGGAGATACAGGGAGTCTCTCCGGCAGACATTCAGGTACTTTTAGTTTATCTGAAATCAAAGGGAAAATAATGGATATATTGACTGATGGATTGAAAAAACTGGATATTTCCTATAATGACATACAGATAGATCTGGTGAACAGATTTTATGAAATGCTCATTGAAAGAAATAAAGTCATGAACCTTACCCGGATCACGGATAAAAAGGAATTTTATGAAAAGCATATTTTGGATTCTCTGCTTGTATGTAAGATAAATGATCTACGGAACAAAAAAATAATTGATATCGGAACCGGAGCAGGATTTCCCGGAATACCCGTGAAGATCTTCTTTCCGGAAACAGATATGGTACTGCTTGATTCACTTAATAAAAGACTGGTATTTATAGATGATGTGATAAACGAGCTGCATTTAGAAAGTGTGATCACTGTTCACGGAAGAGCGGAAGAGCTTGGACATGATAAACGCTTCAGAGAAAGCTTTGATATCGTACTAAGCAGAGCTGTCGCAGATCTTTCCGTATTATCAGAGCTATGTATTCCCTTTGTTAAAATAAACGGATTTTTTATTTCATATAAATCCTCTGATACTGATGAGGAGATATTAAATGCAGAAAATGCAATACATATTTTATCGGGTTCGGCGGCAGAGGTAATCAATATAAAAATTCCCAATTCGGATATTAGCAGAAGATTTGTAAAAATAAAGAAAGAAAAACCGACACAGAAAACCTATCCGAGAAAACCGGGTACACCTGCAAGATATCCACTTTAAATTTTTTTATCATTTCTGTTCCACGTGAAACAATTTTTAAAAGCACAACAGATTGGATTTCAGAAAAATATTTTTATCTAAATATTGTATGTGATTATAAAAATGTTTCACGTGAAACATTTCTCAACATAATCCACAGAATCAACAAAGAGATTTTTTGTTCTCTACCATGTACGGCAGGTCAATTGTAAAAATACCAATGCCGGAGTATTATGTGATAAATAACGGCAGCGAAAAATCCTGAAAATTCTTTACCTTATCATCATGACAGCAATCGAAGAAACGCAGGGGAATAAGAGACAATGACACTTAAAGAACTGGGAATAGGCAGGACAGGGATCATCACGGCTGTAGGCGGAGACGGCGCACTAAGACAGCATTTTCTTGATATGGGCATGATACCGTCTGCGGAAGTCACGGTAGTGAAATATGCTCCAATGGGAGATCCGGTTGAGCTGAAAATACACGGGTATGAGCTTACATTACGACTGGATGATGCTGCTAGGGTGGAAGTGGAGGAGATCCCTGCGGGAACAGAGAAAAAGAATACACGTATAGCGTCTTCCGGCACGAGCCATCCCGGACTCGGTGAAGGAGGAAAATTTCACCCCAAGGGAAGCGGAGAGCCTTTACCGGAGAGTGAGATCCTGACCTTTGCTCTGGTGGGAAATCAAAACAGCGGCAAAACCACTCTTTTTAATCAGCTTACCGGAGCCAGACAGCATGTCGGCAATTTCCCGGGAGTCACGGTAGACAGGAAGGACGGTGAGATCAGAGGCTACCGTAACACGGTGATCACAGATCTGCCGGGCATATATTCCATGTCACCTTATTCGAGTGAAGAGCTTGTATCCAGAGATTTCGTGCTGGAGGAGAGACCTAGGGCCATTATAAATATAGTGGATGCGACCAATATCGAACGCAATCTGTATCTCACCATGCAGCTTCTTGAAATGGGTATTCCTATGGTAATAGCACTCAATATGATGGATGAGCTGGCAGGAAACGGCGGAACGGTAGATGTGAATACCATGGAGTCTATGCTGGGAGTGCCCGTAGTACCTATATCTGCGGCAAAGGGCTTTGGTATAGATGAGCTGGTGGAGCATGCCGTCCATATAGCGAAATATCAGGAAAAACCGCTGCGGCAGGACTTTTGCGATCAAAACGATAACGGCGGAGCCGTCCACAGATGTATACATGCCGTGATGCATCTGATAGAAGATCATGCGGACCATGCCAGATTGCCGGTCAGATTTGCTGCAGGTAAGCTGATCGAGGGAGATGAGATCATAAAAAAGCAGCTGGGTCTGGATCAGAATGAAGAGGATATGCTGGAGCATATATCTGTCCAGATGGAAAACGAGCGAGGTCTGGATCGAAGTGCGGCTATAGCCGATATGCGGTTTTCTTTTATCCTGAAGGTGTGTGAGAGCTGTGTGAAAAAACCGGAAGAAAGTGCGGAGCATATCAGGAGCAGGCAGCTTGACCGGATACTTACCGGAAAATATACTGCTATCCCTATGTTTATACTGGTGATGGCACTGGTGTTTTATCTTACATTTAACGTAATAGGGGCATCGCTGCAGGATATTCTGGAAAAGGGTATTACAGGATTATCCGCCATAACAGAAAGAGCCATGTCCTCAGCCGGTGTCAGCAGAGTGCTGCAGGGGCTTGTGATAAACGGTATATTTGAGGGAGTCGGCAGTGTGGTGAGCTTTCTGCCTATCATCATCACGATGTTTTTCTTTCTGTCGTTACTGGAGGACAGCGGATATATCGCGCGAGTCGCTTTTGTAATGGACAAGCTTTTAAGAAAACTGGGATTGTCCGGCAGGAGTATAGTCCCGCTGCTCATAGGCTTCGGGTGTACCGTACCTGCCGTGATGTCTACACGCACACTTCCGAGTGAACGTGACCGGAGGCTGACGATCCTGCTTACTCCATTCATGAGCTGTACGGCAAAGCTTCCGGTATATGCCTTTTTTGTAAATGCCTTTTTTCCCGGAAGGGGCGGATTTATCATGACGGGACTTTATCTTCTGGGTATCCTTACCGGCATACTCATAGCGTATCTTTATAAAAAGACTGTATTTAAGGGAGAAGCCGTCCCTTTTGTGATGGAGCTCCCGAATTACCGGCTGCCCGGACCTAAAAATGTGTTGCTTCTCTTATGGGAGAAATCAAAGGACTTTCTTCACAGAGCATTCTCCGTGATCCTTATCGCGACCATCGTAGTATGGTTTCTTAAAAGCTTTGATTTCAGACTGGGTATGGTGGATAATTCCCGTGACAGCATACTTGCTGCCATATCCGGTATTCTTGTACCGGTGTTTACACCGGTGGGACTCGGTGACTGGCGGATCGTCACCTCCTTGATCAGCGGTATCATGGCCAAGGAAAGCATGGTTTCCGTACTAAAGGTGCTATATAATGGAGAAGGCGGAGTAAACGCCGCAATGGATACGGTCACGTCAGCATCACTTCTGGTCTTCAGTTTATTATATACACCGTGTATAGCAGCGGTGGCATCCATAAAGCGGGAGCTCGGCGGGAAATGTGCGGTCTTTGTCGTTTTCTGGCAGTGCTTTGTCGCATGGGCAGCGGCACTTATAGTAAGAGGCTTAGGCTGTCTCATATAAATCAAAACTTGTAAATATCAAATAAAACCATATAATATCTTTTATAACTGTTTAGAATAGCAATACGTGCTTGTCGCGGATTGCGTGCGAAAATATCATATATGATTTTTATAAGTAGGAGGATACATGGGAAGAGTGATATCCATCGCCAATCAGAAAGGCGGTGTAGGAAAATCCACGACGGCGATAAATCTGTCAGCCTGTCTTGCCGAAAAGGGTAAAAAGGTACTGCTTATAGACAGCGACCCTCAGGGGAACACCACGACAGGTCTCGGGCAGGAGAAAAATCAGATAGAGAATACGATTTATGACATATATATCGGTAGTGAGAGCATACAGCAATGCATTATGAAGGATGTATACGAAGGACTCGATCTCATACCGGCAAATGTCAATTTTTCCGCAGCCGAGATAGAGCTTATAGGTGTGGAGAACAAGGAGTATATACTTAGAAACGAACTGGACTATGTGAAGAACAGCTATGATTACATCATCATAGACTGCCCGCCCAGTCTGTCGCTCCTTACGGTAAATGCGATGGCGGCATCCGATACGGTTATCGTACCGATACAATGTGAGTACTATGCACTGGAAGGGTTATCACAGCTCATACATACTGTCAATCTTGTAAAGGACAGGCTTAATGAGGCTCTTGATCTGGAAGGAGTGGTCTTTACCATGTATGACTCCAGGACTAATCTTTCTCAACAGGTGGTGGATAATGTAAAGGAAAACCTGCCGGATGGTATCTTCGAGGTCATTATACCCAGAAGCATACGGCTTGCGGAGGCTCCGAGCTATGGACAGCCTATCACAGTATATGATGCGAAGAGTGCCGGAGCAGAGAGCTACAGGAAGCTGGCCGAGCAGGTAATAAGCAGATAACTATTCAGAACAGCAATACGAAAATAAAAGGTAAGAGGAAAAAAATGGCTACAAAAAAGAGAGGTCTGGGTAAGGGTCTGGATTCACTGATCCCTCAGGGCAAGATAAAGGTAGGATCGGATAAACCCGGCGGAAATGCGCTGATAGATGAAAAGGACGCGGTCATCAGTATCAATATCAATCAGGTGGAGCCGGACAGGGAGCAGCCGAGAAAGACGTTTAATGAAGACGAGCTTAACGAGCTGGCGGACTCCATAAAGGCACACGGTATATTCCAGCCGCTTTTGGTCCAGAAAAAGGACGACTACTATGAGATAGTCGCGGGCGAGCGCAGATGGAGAGCGGCCAAGATAGCCGGACTGAAGGAAGTACCCTGTATAGTAAGGGAATTTTCCGAGCAGGAAAAGGTCACCATACAGCTGATAGAGAATATCCAGCGTGAGGATCTTAATCCTATAGATGAAGCACTGGCTTACAAAAGGCTTATAGATGAATTTAACATGAAGCAGGATGAAGTGGCGGAAAGCGTGGGAAAAAACCGTACCACTATCACCAACTCTATGCGATTGCTCAATCTGGCCGATGAAGTGCAGGAGATGCTTGTGGATGAGAAGCTCACTCCCGGTCATGCGAGAGCCCTGCTCTCGGTTTCAGACAAAAATGAGCAGATAAGACTTGCCAATCAGGTATTTGATGAGAAGATGTCCGTGCGTGATACGGAAAAGCTTGTAAAGTCTCTCGGTAAGCCGAAGAAGAAAAAGCCGATGACACCCGAACAGCTGCAGCTCATCTATCGGCAGCTGGAGGACAGACTGATAAAGAGCATAGAAGCAAAGGCTACGATCAAGCCTGCTGACAGCAGAAAGGGCAAGATCGAAATAGAGTATTATTCCCAGGATGAACTGGAAGCAATAGTTGATAAGATCGTGAGAGGTAACTGAAGATGAACAGCGGGATATTAAACGCAATGGGACTCGGTGGAACGGACCCGTTTATATTTGTCATTATTTTGCTGATACTTATTATTGTACTGGGGGTTCTGTTTGTTTTACAGCTCGGGAAATACAATAAGCTCAATCGTAAGTTTCAGGCTTTTATGACAGGCTCTGACGGAGCAAGTCTTGAGGAAAAGATGGCTGCGCTTTTTTCCGATGTCAGGAGACTGAAGGAGCATGACCTCAGACACAAAAATGATATACAGGAGATAACAGAGACCCTTTATAACTGCTATCAGAAGATAGGTATAGTTAAGTACGACGCATTCAGAGAGATGGGCGGTCAGCTGTCCTTCTCCATCGCCATGCTTGATCAAAAGGATAACGGGTACATCATCAATTCCGTTCATTCAGCAAACGGCTGCTACGTTTATACCAAGGAAATAGAGAACGGACAGTCTGCGATAGAGCTCAGTGAGGAAGAAAAGGATGCTCTGCAAAAGGCGATAAATTCCCTTCCGTCCGCGACGGTGATACGCTCCGCAAAAGACAGCTGATGGCACACAAATTCTTACGTTCGATAGGATTTTCCGGTGTACATACCAGAAAAGACATAAAGAAGATACTGAAGCTCGCGGTGATCTCACCGACGGAGAAGCAGTATGTGACCCTGCCCGATGACTCCATAGCCGTAGAGTATCGTAAGGACTTTTCGGACTCCTTCGGTATAGCGGTATGCGGAGAGTTTTCCGAGGAAGCCGACTTTGATTATGAATTCTATTACCCTTATTTCAGGGGGCAGTATGTATCCACGACCACTGAGATAGAGCTTGAAAGACTGGCGGAGAATGAGACCTTTGCCGGAGTTTTTGACGATACCAGAGTGGGCATATCCATCATCTTCAGATTATTAAACAGGTTGGATTATCTTAAGATACTCATGAGAGACGATATCCATTCCGTCAGGGAGCCGGTCACACTGTCGGGACTGGCGGACAGCGGTACTATCCTCCTTCCGATCAAAAAGGACAAGCGGCAGATAATCCAGGGAAAAAAGGATACCATAGAGCGAAACCGGCTTATAGCAGACGCAAGAGCCGGCGACGAGACTGCCATGGAAACCCTTACGCTTAAGGATATCGATATGTATTCCAATATCTCCAGAAAGATAATGACAGATGATGTCTATACCCTGGTAGATACCTATGTGATGCCCTTCGGACTGGAATGCGATATGTACTCCATCATGGGAGAGATACTGGGAGTAAAAAAGGAAGATAACAATCTGACCGGAGAAGAGATATATGATCTCACACTTAACTGTAACGATCTCGTATTTGATGTATGTGTTAATAAAGCGGATCTTATAGGAGAGCCTATGCTAGGCAGACGATTCAAGGGCAACATCTGGCTCACCGGAAAAATAGACTTTTAAAAAATTGATTGACAAGCATATCCTGATGATGTAAGATTATCATCACTCAAAAGCCGTACATGGCATCCGGGTATTTCACCCGTTTATTTCCAAGTACAGATTACAGTTTTTTATTTTTACAGGACATTTTTTTGATTTTATTTTCTGTGCCTTGTGCGGACTTTTCTACTATTCACAGCCCTTGGGCTGTATATTGCAGTCACGTTTTTTTGCATGAGGAGGTGTCTATGAAAGGCAAAGCGTATTCTGTTTATTTCCTGTTTCTGTTTTCTTTCGTTCTGTCAGTCCTGCTGACCTGTCCGGTGCTGGCTGACGAAGGGGATGCTGAGGTACTGACAGCTGAAGATATGGCCGGATTTGAAAAGCTGACATTTTATAACCGGAAAGAAAATAATCTGATACGATCCGTCCCGGATCATGTACTGCCGTCAGACGATAATGCGTATAGCTTTCTTTCAGAGCAGGTACTTGTTCCGACAGGGAGCGGATCTGTACAGGTCGAATATGAAAAGATAGGTCGCTACAAGGACAGAGAGATCTCCGTGAGGCTGACATTCACGGGATTTGAGCTGAAGGATGACGAGTACAAGACCCGTGACGGCAGGTATCTTGCAGTCCCTTATTCTTTTACCAATGTATTTTTCTATGACGGAGATTCGCTTATCGAAAAAGCGGAGTTTTACTATACTGACGATCCGGAAAAAGAAGCCATTGATATGACGGATGCCTTTCTGGTGATCAATGAGCTGAACACAGATGAGTATGCGGGGGCAGCCTCGGGGGAAAGGATATATCTGTCTGAGGGAAGCCAGCTTGAGAAAAAAACAACCGGAAACGGGATCGTCTGCTATGGCAACGGTCCCGAGAGCCTGGATGATGACAGCTACGACGGATCGAGAGCCAGAAAATACTGCTCTCCCGAGGGGATATACTACTATGATAGCCGGGATTGCGGTATTTATCATGTAAATTCGGTCATGTTCCGTCTATCGGGTACGGCAAACAGTATCTATATAGAGGACAAAAAAAGAGGCGGTGGGTACGGTATAAAATGGACTCTGGATCTGAACACCCTCCATATCAAATACAATATCTATACAGAAGTGATAAACGGGACGATCTCCCCGTCAATGAACAACATCATATACAATTCCGACCGGACCGTAGCTTATCAGCCCGATGAAAAACATATACTCGAAAGCGTGACAGTGGACGGGGAAGCGGCAGATATTACGACATACCCTGAGGCATACACATTTACAAATATCACGCAGGATCATCATATTTCCGTAGTATATCTGCCGCCATACAAAAGTATTACGACAGAGGTGGTAAACGGAACGATCACACCGTCGGACTATGAAGCAGAGCTTGGGAGTGAGAAGGAGATAGTCTACAGCGCAGAGGAGGGATACCTTTTGGACAGTATAGAGGTAGACGGAATAAAGACAGACATCCGGGAGCATGAAGCATCCTTCCTTTTCAGTAATATACAAGCGGATCATCACATAAAGGTGGTATATGTCAAGCCGGATGACCCCATAAAAACTGTCACCGATCCGTCCGGCAGGGCTATAGACCGGACCTTTGTGACCGCAGGTCAGGAGATGATCTACAGCATATCCTTTAAGAACAACACATCAGTGGCAAGGACATATACGATAAAAGACACGCTTCCATCAGGTGTGGAATATGTGAGTGCAGACAACGGAGGGGTACTTTCGAAAGGAGAGATCATATGGACAGTAAACGCTTCGGCAGGAGAAGAGAAAAAGGTGAGCTTCAGGGTAAAAGCCGTCTCAGAAGGTTCATCCTGTGTCAACCGGGCATACGTCGCGGTAAACGGTATAGAGAGCGTCACTAATAAAGTAGAAAACTGGGTATTGGAAAAACCCGGGAAGGAGGTGAAGCAAAACGGCATTTCCATAGACGGCAGAAATATCTCGGGCGGTGAACCGGTGACATATTATATTACGGTCAAAAACCCGGCTTCCGTAAATGCCGATATCCGTATCACTGACAGTATACCGGAGTATCTGGAGGTGAAGTCCGTTTCGAATGGAGGAAAAAAGGAAAATAAGACACTGATCTGGGAGCTTTTGAGTGTCAGGGCGAATGAGAGTATCACAGTAAGCTTTACGGCAGAGGTACAGGGAGGAGAAGATACCCGTGAAATCAAAAACACAGCCGATGTATTCTTCGGAGATAAGCATATGAAAACGAATGAAACCCTGATAAAAGTGCCGGCTGTCAAAAAGCTCACTGTGCTCGGGGAGAAAAAAGCTCCCGAAGAAATAATATACGAGACCTCGGATAACACCGGAGTCCTTGGAGAGCGTAAAGTGGGAACCGGCGACAGCTCAAAGATACTGGTATTTATCCTTATAGCCATGTGTGCGGCTGCCGGAATAGAGGTAATAAAAATGAGGCAGAAGCATGAGACCCGATAAAATAGCGGAGATCCTTTTTTATATAGTGATCGGAATATGTATCCTGAGTGTGGGAAAGGAGATATACAGGCGTGCCATGGCGATCGGCGAATATGACAGACTGGGTGAGCTGATAGAAAGAGATGATCATGATATCACGGAGGACAGCGGCGAGGAAGAGATACAGGCAGACCGGGATCTGCCGGATAAAGGCGATATCTACGTGACACTGGGTCGGATAAACCCTGAATTTGTCGGCATACTGAGTATACCGGAGCTGGACCTCAGATACCCCGTAGTACAGGGGACAGACAATGAAAAGTATCTCAGCACGACCTTTGAAGGAAAGGAAAACCCTGCGGGCTGTATCTTTATCGATTGTGAAAACAGCAGGGATCTCAGTGACAATGTCACCTTTATTTACGGGCATAATATGAAGGACGGCACTATGTTCGGTTCTCTGAAGAAGCTGTTGAAGACGGATACCGGCAAAAATGAGATAAGGGCTTATATCCATACCGGAGATAAGGAATATGAATACAGTCTGACCGATGTGAAGGTAGTGGATGTAGACAGTATAAAGAATATCAGATCAAAACAGCGGGAGATAATACTCTATACCTGCTGGAGCAACGAGCATGACAAGCGTCTGCTTACCACGTTCAGATCCTGCCTGTAAGCTGATCCGATTCGCAGGAAAAGTCACCGTAAACCGAGTATTCCGATTCGAGCCAGTTTTTCCTTATACGTTCGATCACAAGACTGAGATATGCCTGATAGGTTTCAAGAAGAATGACCATCACCTGATTCTTGCCACTGTGAGTAACGACATCACTCTGCCTTAAAGAAGCCGTGACAACCGAGGCGAATGCTTCGGTGAGCTCTTCGGAGCCGATCCCGGGCTTATCGTTTCTGTTTATCGTAAAGAGTATTACCCACAGCTCCTTCTTGTATCCGGGATAATTGATAAGGACCCTTCTAAGAAACCGATAGACTGTTCGGAATGAATCAGACGGCAAAGCAAAAGCCCCTTTTTTCTGATCGCGCTCGCCCAGTACCTTAAGAGCACGGAAGAGACCGGCACCTTCATCGGAGTCGTCATTTTCAGCCGAAGCCTCACTACGATATACGGAATACCCGTGTTTGCCGTTTTGCTTTACGTTATACAGAGCCTTATCTGCCTTTTTAAAGAGCTCGTTAAAGCCGGTACCTTCGTCAGGGGCAAAGACGCAGCCTAAGGAGGCACCGAGAGGTATAGTCATATCCTCGCCCATAAATTCCTTTGCGGAAGCAAGGAGCTGTTCATTGATATATTTTGCCTTTTCGGCTATGACGGTTTCATCCTGTATATTCTGACAGAAAGCTATGAATTCATCACCGCCCATCCTGCCTATGAGATCGGATGAACGGACTGCCGCACGTATTATCTCGGCAAAGCGGATCAGTATCTTGTCACCCATATCATGACCGTAGAGGTCATTTACGAGCTTGAAGCTGTCGAGGTCTATCATCATGAGCACACCGGGCATGCTCTGACACAGCCTGCCGATCTCGACCTGGGAGGACGCTTTATTCAGGAGACCTGTCATGGGATCTGTGTCTGCGGCCTTTTTAAGATCCTGTATCTGCTCTACGGTCTGCAGGATATTACCTACCCGGCGCAGGAGCACATCTGCGCGGAAAGGCTTGCGGATGAAATCCATTGCACCTATTTCAAAACCCCTGCTTTCAGTCTCTTCATCTGTGTCAGCAGTCATAAACATGAACGGTACGTTCACGGAGTAGTCCTTTTGAAGCTTCTGCTGAAGCTCAAAACCCGACAGACCTGTCATATGAAGGTCTGATAGGATCATGTCGGGATTTTCCTTTTTGAAAAACTGCAGAGCCTCCATCCCTGATGTGGCACATACCGTAAGATATTCGCTCGCGAGTATATGCTCCGTCATAAGCAGGGATATCTGCTCATCGTCTACTATCATTATTTTTTTCATGTATTTACCTTATACCGGCATATTCGTATCCGGCGGCTTCGACAGAAGCTTTCAGATCGTCTTCAGCTATTTCCTTCGTGACCGTAAGCGTGACAAGACCGGCATCATGATCTGCCCTTGCTTCCGTCACGCCGTCGAGCTTCTCCAGTGCCTCCTTTACATGTGCCTCACAATGGGCGCACATCATACCGTTTACCTTGATCTCCATTGCAGTTTCCTCCTTTTTGTTATCATTTACCTGATCCGGCAGGGCTCTTCCTAAAAGCGACTCTCCTCCGAGAGCATGCTTACCGGGTCTGTCCTTTGAGCTGTCATTCATATCAAACAGATTAAGTCTGAGAGCATTTGTTACCACACAAAAGCTGGAAAGACTCATGGCAGCGGCTCCGAACATAGGATTCAGGGTCCATCCGAAAGCCTGTATGTAAGCACCTGCCGCGAGGGGTATACCTATTATATTATAAAAGAAGGCCCAGAACAGATTTTCATGTATGTTTCTGAGCGTGGCTCTGCTGAGCCTTATTGCGGCTGCCACATCCGGGAGCCGGTTTTTCATAAGGACCACATCTGCCGCGTCTATGGCCACATCCGTTCCGGCTCCTATGGCTATACCCATATCGGCACGTGTAAGTGCCGGAGCATCATTGATACCGTCACCGACCATAGCTACCTTACCGTATTTTTGGAGATCTGCAATGACGGCTTCCTTACCGTCAGGCTTTACTCCGGCGACCACTTCGTCAACACCTGCCTGTGATGCGATCGCAGCAGCAGTCTTTTCGTTATCTCCGGTAAGCATTACTACGTGTATGCCCATGCTTTTAAGCTCGGAGATGGCTTTCGGGGAGTCTTCCTTTATTACATCCGCGACTGAGATGATACCGAGGAACCTGCCGGCCTTGGCAAAGAAAAGAGGTGTCTCGCCTTTCCCGGAAATCTCATCCGCAAGTATCAGCTCTTTTTCATCCATATCAGCCTTTGAAGAAATATAATCCCTGTTTCCGCCGTATATTTCTGCCGTATCAAGCACAGCACCCAGACCGTTTCCCGATACTGCATGAAAATCCGTCACATCGGCCGCGGAGATATGCTGCTGTACTGCGTAGTTTACGATCGCCCTTGCCAGTGGGTGTTCTGACCGGCTCTCCAGTGCAAAAGCCGTATCCAAAAGCTCTTTTCGATCCACGCCGGCAGCCTCATATATACCGACTACTTTTGGCTCGCCCTGTGTGATGGTGCCTGTCTTATCCAGTGCGACTATCTGCACTTCGCCAGTCTTCTCAAGTGAAGCGGCAGTCTTGAACATGATGCCGTGCTTAGCCCCCATGCCGTTGCCTACCATGATAGCCACGGGAGTGGCGAGCCCTAGGGCACAGGGACAGCTTATCACGAGCACGGAGATCGCTCTCGCCAGTGAAAAGCCGGCACTCTGTCCCGCAGAAAGCCAGATGATAAGAGTGATGACCGCTATGCCTATGACGACAGGAACGAAGACACCGGAGACCTTATCGGCTATCTTCGCGATGGGAGCCTTTGTGGCGGCTGCGTCGCTTACCATCTGTATGATCTGGGACAGAGTAGTATCTTTTCCTACATGAGTCGCCTCACAGATCATGTATCCGCTTTCATTTATCGTGGCTGCGGAAACCGTATCGCCGGGGTTCTTATCAACGGGAATGCTTTCTCCGGTAAGAGCCGACTCGTTTACGGCACTGCTCCCCTCTGTCACTATACCGTCGACCGGTATACTGCTGCCCGGACGGACCACGAATCTGTCATGTACCTTTACCTGCTCTATGGGCACTTCTTTTTCTGTGCCGTCTATCATGAGTATCGCAGTCTTGGGAGCAAGCTTCATCAGCTCCTTAAGGGCATCGGTAGTCCGGCCCTTTGATACCGCCTCCAGCAGCTTGCCTACCGTGATGAGAGTCAGGATCATTGCGGCGGATTCGAAATAAAACTCATCCATAAGAGACATTACCTTATCGGTATCGCCTGCTTTTTCTGCCATTGTCATGGCAAAAAGAGCGTATACACTGTATCCGAAGGATGCCGCGGAACCCATTGCGACCAGAGTATCCATATTCAGAGCTCTGTGGATGAGACCTTTAGAGCCGCTTATGAAGAAGCGTTGATTGATGATCATGATCCCTGCAGAGAGCAGCAGCTCATACAGTCCCATAGCAATGTGGTTGCCATCAAGAAAGCCTGGCAGAGACCAGTCCCATAGCATATGTCCCATAGAGACATACATGAGGGGTATAAGCAGGATAAGAGAAGCGATAAGACGGTTTCTGATCCCGGGGGTTTCTGTATCCTTTAATTCATTGTCGTAATTCGGCGCGACTGTATCCTGTGAAGAAGCTGCCGCTTTAAGCCTTGCCCCGTATCCGGCATCCGTGACAGCCTTTATCACGGCGGCTGAGTCAGCGGTGCCCTCCACCCCCATGGAGTTAGTGAGCAGGCTCACCGCACAGTTTTTCACTCCCGGTACTGCCGATACTGCCTTTTCGACTCGTGCCTGACAGGCAGCACAGCTCATACCGGTCACGTAGTATTGTTCCATATATGCTGTTCCGCTTTCTGCTTCATGCCCTGCTCCGTGCCGTTATGCAGGATCTGATTTGCAAATCATTAGCAGATTAGCACATTTTGACGGGTTTTGAAAGATATATTTCAACTTTTCGACAGGCTTTGCAGAAGAATTACACATTGACACCTGCACCCCTGTATTTATATTATAAAGGCTCTAAAGCTTCGCTCAGATGAGGTTTGCGCATTTTTAGACCTCCGCCAATCAGATTCCGGAGTAACGGACAGGCAATAAAAACTTGCAGATAGCAGGAGTAGGTCAGGTTCCATGGATGACAATCGGATTAAATTAATGATATTGGGAATGGGGCTTGTCGGAAATTCCCTTCTCTCTCTTTTGGTCCAAGAGCAGCTGTTTGGGACAGAAGATATTTTGGTCGTGGATCAGAGCAGCAGTAATTTCGCACTATATGAGGCTATGGGAGGATCACCTGCTAATCGTATCGAAATCTGTATTAACGGACAAAACTATGCAGATTTACTGGATCACCTGGATGCCGGAGATTTGTTGATTGCTCTGGCAATTGATCTGGATTACAGCACTATGTTGGCAGAGTGCCTGAAGCGTGGCATACATTTTATTTGCGCCGCAGACGATACCTTTTACGATGATGCTGTCTCAGACCGGGATGTACAGGCCACTGATGAAGAAAATGATCATGCGGAACAGATACATTATGAGGCCAGCAGGCGTGCCGGACAGCTTTATAAGGAGGCTTGTACATCCATAATGCAATTTGGCTGCAACCCGGGGCTTATCAGCATTCTTACAAAAAAAGCCCTGCAGGATATTGTACGGGAGGACAAGGGCGATTTTGTTTCCGCGAACAGATCAGAGCTGCTGGAAATGTTGGAGAAGGGCAAGTATCCTGCCCTTGCGGCACGGTTACAGATACGCTCGATGATAGAAACCGATATTGATACAACAGAAACGGACTTCCGGGAGGAGCCCAACGCACTGTATTCTACCTGGAGCGGACCGGAGTTTGAATGGGAAATGAACCGCCATGCAATTTTCCGGGTAGGGGTTTTTGACACTCCTCTTTCCGTTTTGAGCCGGATGCATCAGGAAAATCAGAAAATTCTGGCGTATCTTCCGGAGACCGGAACGGTCATCCTTGAGGCTCAGGCAAAAAATGTAAGAATGAAATGGTCCGGAGCGGAAGGACTGCATGAGGTGTGTATGCTCCCACACGAGGAGCTGGTTTCCATTTACGATTATTATTCAATACGGGATGCCGAAGGCCATATTACATACGCTCCGAATGTCCTTTTCCTCTATCATCCAAGCCCGTTGGCCATGCGTTCGCTGCAGCGCCCGGAAAACGACCATTATATAACGATCACAAGGGAGCACATGCGTTCCGGCTCTGAGACAGTAGGGATTACCCTGACAGGCGACCGCTTCAGTCCACGCTATGTCCGGACCGTACTGACGATTGACGAGGAAAAGGTGTATACTCCTTACCATGGATACACTCGTCTCAGCAGAGAAGAGCTGAAAAACACGACTCCCACGATACTGCAGGTATCCGTACCGCTTTTTGCTGCCATTAAGTATATTTTGCGTCACCCGAACGAGGGAGTTCTGTTTGCGGAGGATATTTCGCCGGAGGAGATCCTTTCTGAAATAGAACGATATCTTCCCATCTATTCCGGTGAGGAACCTTCAGGACACTTTTATGATTCGTAAAAAATATTTTTCCATGCTGGCAGGTGCCACCTTTTCCAGCATCATCAACGCTTTACTTATAATTGTAGATTCGATTATCTGCGGATTAATGCTTGGAGAAGATGCTGTTACTGCCATCGGCATTGTATCTCCTATCTACAATTTGGGCGTCTTTATTGCCATGATACTGTCTCTTGGTATTCCGATTTTGTATTCACGGGAAGTGGGCAATTTCCGCAGGAAGGAGGCAGACCGGGTTTTTGGTACCGGCCTGTTGACAACGATTATAGGCGGTATCCTGATCTTTGCCTTGATGACCGTTTTCAGAGATGCCTATCTTCAGCAGTATGATCCATCGGAAGAGCTGCTTTTACTTTCGAGGGACTATTTCCGCTGGATCCGCTTTGAATTGCTTCTGATGCCGGTAGCAGAGGTAATGTACGAAATGGTTTTCAATGACGGTGACGAAGTCTGCACTTTGATCGTTTCAATCGTGGAAACGGGCTCTAACATTATTCTTTCTGTACTTTTTTGCCGTATTATGGGCATCGGAGGCGTGGCATTGGCCTCCTTTATCGCAGTATGTCTGCGTCTGCTGATCTGCATGACTCATTTGTTGAAGAAATCAAATACTCTTCGTCTGAATCTGTACTTTGCCCCTTCTGTTTTTCTGCAAAGCTGTACCTTGTCGCTGGATGATGCCAGCAGCTATCTGTCTCTTGCGGCCTTTGCCGCTGTCCTGGACAAGTTTGTGGCGTGGCGTTTTGGTTCGGACATGCTGATCATGGCAGCTTTGATTCTTACGATTCAAGAGCTTGCGCTTGTTTTTGATGGCGTCGGAGAGGCTATTTCGCCTATCATCACCATATATCTTTCGGAAGACTGTTATGCGGGGGTTCGAAAGGTATGGAAACTGGCCGTCAAGACGGCGATGATCGAGGGTATTGCGCTCACGGTGATCCTGATTGTATCCTCCGGTTGGATTCCCGTCCTTTTGGGTATCACTGATCCCGCGCTGAGATACATAGCGTCTCGGGGGATCATTCTGATGTCCTTTGGCATGATAGGCATTTCCTTTATGTATCTGTTAGCTTCTTATTATCTTCTGTTGGATGAGATTCTCCTTTCCGTCTCATTAAGTATCCTGAGCGATGCCATTTCACCGATCCTCTTTATGCTGATCGGAGGTATGCTGTTTGGGATTCCCGGAGTTTTCATCGGAATATCGGTCGGCTCGCTGATGGCATGCTTTATAGCTCTGCTATTCATATCTTTGCGTTACGGAAGGGAGAACCTGCCGCTAATGTTAGCCGACAATGAACAGGGCGTAAAGAGCTATGTTTTCGATCT
>JAGBNR010000056.1 GCA_017634315.1 Lachnospiraceae bacterium | reverse complement strand
TGCTGTCTGGCAAGGATAAGGAAACGAAGGCCTGTCTTGACTTCGCTCTGATGATGGCCGACTACTGCCTGATGGAGCAGATCAAGACCTTCGGTGAAGCTCTGCAAAGTCAGTATGTGGATGAATGGATGAGGGCAGTTTGCGGTAGGTTGGAAATGCGATATAGATATTCTAAAGACATCGTGTATAACAATTTTCCATGGTGTAGTCCTACCAAAGAGCAGAAAGAGGCAATAGAGAAAACGGCACAGTCCATATTAGATGCAAGAAATCTGTACCCAAACAGTTCACTTGCAGATCTGTATGATGATCTGACCATGCCGGAGGAATTACGCAAAGCGCATGAGGCAAATAACAGAGCCGTCATGCAGGCATATGGATTTTCTATAAAAGACACATCCGAGGCAGATTGTGTTGCCGCCCTTATGAAGATGTATCAGGAAAGCATAAAACAGGGTAAAAATGATTGATACGAGTGATCAAATATGGATAGGTAAACAGGAGGGAGGAGTTTACTTATGGGAAGCAGGAGTGTTACAGAAGACGAATTCGCAATGGCGGAAGCATGCCTTGATCAATTTGCCGGAGATATGATAGTCAGGAAATCCCGTGATCTGGGATATCCAACCAATCAGAAAAGTAAGTTGATCAGTTTTTATAAATGGCTGTCAGGGAGCGGGATCAACCTTGCCATGGTCAATAATGCCGGAGATCCCTTTAATATTCATGGAAGTCATCCTAATTCTCTGGTTTTTGAACGTGAAGTCATTGAATACTTTGGTCCTCTTTACGGTTTTGATCTTAATGATCTATGGGGAATCGTCACTTTCAGCGGAACTGATGGAAATAATCATGGCATCTATTTCGGAGAAAAGTATCTGGAAAGTAAAACACAGATGAAGCCAATCGTATACGTGTCGGATTCTGCCCATTATTCCACTAGAAGACTTGCCGACTTGCAGAATCTTGATCTGCGCCTGATTCCTTCCGATGTACATGGCTGTATGATACCGGAAGAGCTGGAAAAGGCATTAGAGCCAGAAAAGCCTGCTTTAGTCGTATTTGCCATGGGAACTACATTCAAGGGTGGAGTGGATGATCAGGACAGGCTTAATGCAGTGCTTGACAAATATCCCTCTATGGCAGTATATCGTCATATCGATGCAGCTCTCTTTGGCGGGTATATCCCCCATTCAGAGTTTAGGGATGTTCTTGACCGTAATATCCATCCGTTTGATTCCATAGCGATAAGCGGACATAAGTATTTCGGAATGGATGAACCGGCAGGGGTATTCCTGACAACAATGGAAATCAAGAATAATCAGAACCCGTTCTCTGTATCTTATCTAAATGGCAGCATGCCTATGATCAACTGTTCCCGCTCTGCACTGTCTCCGTTAAAGCTATGGTGGATCATAAAGCATACCAGTGAGGAGAGCTTTGCTGAGCAGACAAAAACAATGTTGGAAACTGCTAAATGGTTGAAGAGTGAATTTGACAGACTTGGTGTCCCTGCATGGCTTGAGCCTATGTCAAATACAGTTTATTTTAAGCGTCCGGGTCAGGAAATATGTGAGAAATATGATCTTGCACCTGATTATGACGAAAGACTTGGGGGAGGGCTTTCGCATATAGTGGTGATGCAGCATGTATCCAGAGATCATCTTGCCCCGTTTCTTGAAGAGTTCAGGATGTCAACCAACTCGGCTATTGAATAATCTGAATAAATAGGGGAGCGCACAGCTGTCACTATCGGTGCCGAAGCTCGTGGTATTCTATAACGGTGAGAGGGAGACAGAGGACGAGACGATAATAAGGCTCACGGATTCCTTTCCCGAAGATATGCGGCAGGAGTCTGATATAAATATCATCAAAGGGACTCCCTAAGATCGCCATAGCAGTGCTGCCAGAGCTGTAAAAAAACATTATACTGCGTGCGGCATGCTGTTTTATGATATACTTACAGGATGATGCCAAAACGAGAAAGAATAACGCAGACAGCTGCGACCGATGAAGGGGTATAGATTGGATCTTAATATAGAGTTTCAAACCGCAGGGCTTATCATACTTATCATTACACTGGCCCTTTTTACCAGAACAAAGAATCTGAGGGTGACGAACAGCCGCCTGTTTTTCATGGCACTCTTATCGTGTTTTCTGTGTGAGACTCTGGATATAGGGAGTATCATAGCGATATATTATTCCAGATACGGAAATCTGTCACCTGATATCACAAACGTGATATGCAAGCTCTACCTGATATCGCTTGTATTGCAGGGATATCAGGGGTTCGAGTACGCATCCTCAGAGATACTGGCATCAAAGAAACGCAAATGGCTGCACTGGGTGTATCATGTCATATTCTTTGCCGGAGAAGCACTGATAGCCTTTAATGAGATAAATTTCTACATGGACGGCAGGATCGTGTATTCGTACGGACCGGCAGCCATGTGTACATATGCAGTGGCTGTCATATTTATCCTTTCTACGATAACCATGGCTATTGTAGGTCGTGACTCGATCCCCTTAAGGCGCAGGAAGGCTATGCTTGTCTGGCAGGGATGCTGGCTTGTCGCGGCTACCATACAGTTTTTGAATCCGAAGCTGCTGCTTGTAGGCTTTGCCGCAGCTGCCGGTATGATCATCCTGTATTCCGAGCTTGAAAATCCGAATGAATATCTGGACAGAGAGACAGGATGCTTTACAAGAAGTGCCATGTCCTTGTACCTCAAGGATGAGTATATGCACAACGAGCCATTCGCGATGTTCGTTGTCCGTATTAAATACCTCATCAACGCTGACTATGAGCTTGAAAAGAATGCGACTATGAGAACGGCTAAAGCGATACTGGGGTTGGGCAGTGAGCCTGTCTTTTATCTCGATGACGGCAAATTCGCAGTTATTTATAAGAGTAAGGACAGGATGGAGGAAAGGCGTCAGTATCTGGACGGTCTGGCGAGCACAGTCAAGGATGTGCCGGCTGAGCCCAGATATATAGTCATACCTGACAGCACGGTATTTCAGAACGCGGAAGAGCTGCTTCATTTCATACATACATATGAGGATGAAGAATCTGAAAAGATCACGGCCAATGAGAAATCGGTGGTACAGCTCAGAGAAGACATTCTCATACATGAGATGATAGACAGCGCGATAAAAGAAGACCGTATAGAGGTCTTTTACCAGCCGTTTTTCGATGTGAAAACAAAGCGTTTTACAGCCGCTGAAGCACTGGTGCGCATACGCGATCCCGAGGGCAATCTGATCCCGCCCATGGCATTTATCCCTGTAGCGGAAAGGAGCGGTCAGATAAGAGAGCTCGGTATCAGGATATTTGAAAAGGTATGTATCTTTTTGGAGACCGGCAAGGCGCAGGCTCTTGGAATAAACTATATTGAAGTAAATCTGAGTGCCGTCCAGTTTGATCATGAGAACCCGGCAGGCTTTGTAAAAGCAATAATGAACGAGCACGGGATCAAACCTGAATGGATCAATCTGGAGATCACAGAGACTGCGGAGGCAGAGGTGAGGCATGTGCTCCTAAAGAACATGGAAAAGCTCTCTGTGTTTGGTATCGCATTCTCACTGGATGATTTCGGCACGGGTCGTTCAAACCTTGATTATTTTGTCAGCATGCCTATAAACAATGTCAAGTTCGACCGTTCCTTTACACAGGGATATTTCAGTGATGACAAGGTACGTCGCGTAGTCTCGGGTATGACAAGGATGATCCACGATATGGGGATGAAGATCGTGAGTGAAGGTGTGGAAACGGATGAACAGCTAAAAGGTATGCTGGAGCTCGGGGTTGACTACATCCAGGGCTTCTGCTTCAGTAAGCCCATATCGGAGGATGAGTTCCTTGAGTTCCTTCGCAGGAAAAACGGATAGAGGCAAGAGGGATGGGAGGTATCTGTCTGCTGCACACCTTTGTGATAGAGGATGTAAAGTGCGGATACCGAAATGTATGAACACAAGAAAAGAATGAAGGAGAGTCCTTTGCCCACATGGCAAACTACATTGACCGTATGCCCGTATCTATGAAGAACCCATGGGGTTCTGAATAGACACGAAGGAAGCAGCTTTAGGACAATAACAAAATGAATGATTGAATGAATGGATGGATGGGTTACAGAGAAATGAAAAGAAGTAAGAAAAAACTCAGAGCATTACTTTTGGCAGGACTGATCGCCGTATCATCAATATATACTGCAGGATGCGGTAATACGGGCGGCACCGTGGTGGACAATTCCGCAGTCAACAAGGCGGCAAAGGACAGGGCGCAGTCGGAACGGGCGAAAAGAGGCGAGAGCACATCGGAGGATAGTGCCTCCGGCAATGAATACGGTAAGGTCGCCGACAGCAAGGACTATACGAAGACCGAGGAGATAGACGACAGCTCTCTCACACCTGTATCGGCTGATGAGCTTAATGACGGTCAGTATCTGATAGATCTGGTGTCGAGTTCATCTATGTTTAAGGTGGCGGATTGTCTGCTTGAGGTAAAGGACGGAAAGATGGATGCCATTCTTCTGATCGAGAGTGACTCCTATCTTTACATGTATCCCGGCACTGCGGAAGAAGCGGCAAAGGATAAGGTGAGTAACTATATATCGTTTGAAGTAAACGATGCGGGAGCCCAGCTATATACAGTACCCGTAGAGGTGCTTGACAAGGCTCTTCCCTATGCATCGTACAGCAGGAATAAGGAGCAGTGGTATGACAGGACATTGCTTTTTGACAGCTCATCACTTCCCAATGAAGCGTTCAAGACGGCAAGGTTTAAGACGGTATCCTCACTCGGACTTGAGGACGGCAATTATTATATAGATGCTAGGCTTGAGGGAGGATCAGGCAAGGCGTTTCTCCAGTCGCCGTCATTGCTTTCGATAAAGGACGGTGAAGCGGCTGCCATGATCACATGGTCATCGGACAATTACGACTATATGCTTGTGGACGGTATAAAGTATGAGGCTGATACATCAGGCGGAGCATCTGCGTTTATCATACCCGTAGCAGGCTTTGATTACCGTATGGCTGTGGTGGCGGATACCACAGCAATGAGCAAGCCCTACGAGATAGACTATACGATATATTTCGACTCTTCGACTATAGAGAATGCCGGCTCGGATGAGAATGCCGTGAGCTTTGACAGGATGAAGAGCACGGGCAAAATGAAGCTTAAATATGCCACGGAGTTTACCGTTGATGAGTATGAGGATGATATATACTGCATAAATGTAGAGGATGATAAATATCTGCTGGTACCGGAAAAGGGATCTCTTCCGATGAATATACCGGATGAGATCACCGTGATCAGGACTCCGGTAAGTAAGGCGTATGTGGCATCCACCTCAAGTATGGATTTCTTCACAAGGCTTGGTGTGCTGGATAAGGTAGGGTTTACCAGCTCTGATGCAGCAGACTGGACAGATAATAATGTGTCAAATAAGGTAAAGTCCGGCAAGATAAAATATGTCGGAAAATACGACGCACCGGAGTATGAGAGTCTCATTACCGGAAAAGCGGATCTGGCTGTTGAAAATACCATGATATATCACTCGCCAGACACCAAGGAAAAGCTGGAGGAGCTTTCCATACCCGTATTCGTGGACAGGACGAGCTATGAGAAAGACCCGCGGGGGAGAGTGGAGTGGATAAAGGTATACGGACTGCTCACCGGGAAATACGAAGAGGCTGAAAAGTTTTTTGATGACGTGGAGGCAGAGATATCCGACCGCGAAGTGGATGGTAAGAAAAAGTCGTCCGGCAAGGCAGGCGGCAAGCCGACAGTGGCTTTCTTCTACATCAGCCCGAAGGGGCATGTAGGGGTAAGGAAGCCGGGGGACTATATCTCTACGATGATAGACATCGCGGGTGGAAAATATGCCTTTACGGACTTGAAGGCATCGAAGGATGATGAAGACAACAGCTCTTCCATGGATATGTCGATGGAGGACTTTTATCTTAAGGCAAAGGACGCGGATATACTCATCTACAACTCGACACTGTACGGCAAGCCTGCATCTGTGGATGCTCTGATAAAGGATACGACACTTCTCTCCGAGTTCAAGGCGGTAAAGGAAGGAAAGGTATATACCACTGAGGATAATATGTTTCAGTCCACCTGTGCCGCGGCGGATATCATTTCCGAGCTCACGGATATAGTCGGCGGACAGGATAAGAGTATGACGTATTTTTCAAAGCTTAAATGAAAAAAAGACGTATTATAGCTTATATCATACTGACCTTATCCATTGTATTTCTTGCGGTACTGAGTGTGATGCTCGGTACCGCTTCACCTGATGATCCTTCTTTTTTCATCATAATAAAGAGCATAAGGCTTCCGAGGATGCTTGCGGCACTGATACTTGGCGGAGCACTTGCGGTATCGGGATATCTGCTGCAGGTTTTCTTTGGGAATCCGATAGCCGGCCCCTTTGTACTCGGTATATCGAGCGGAGCGAAGCTTGTGACTGCGCTCGCCCTTATATTGCTGCTGGACAGGGGGATACATCTTTCAGCCATAGGACTTGTGCTGGCATCGTTTACAGGAGCCGGGATAGCTACAGTCACGATACTTATGATATCGAGACGCACCAGACGTATGTCGGTGCTTGTGCTCGCAGGGGTAATGCTTGGATATATATGCAGCTCGCTTACCGACTTTGTGATCACCTTTGCGGATGATCACAACATAGTAAATTTGCACAACTGGTCTATGGGGAGCTTTTCCGGTATGAACATGCAGGGGGTGATGATGGCAGCGGCTCTTGTCGTCACCGGTGTCTTCGGGGGTGTGCTGCTTATAAAGCCTATAGGAGCCTATCTTACAGGCGAGGAGTATGCCAGATCCGTAGGAGTGGATATACGCGTATTCCGTTTCCGGCTGATACTGGTATCGTCGCTTTTATCAGCGACCGTTACTGCGTTTGCAGGTCCCATATCCTTTGTGGGGGTCGCTGTGCCTCACCTTATGAGGAGGCTTTTCAGGACATCGCTTCCGGGCTGCATGATACCGGCCTGTTTTCTGGGAGGGGCTGCGTTCTGTCTTTTTTCCGATCTTATAGCAAGACTTGCATTTGCCCCGACTGAGCTGTCGATATCGGCGGTTACCGCGATCTTCGGAGCACCGGTCGTGATAATGGTGCTTATGGGAAGGGGACAGCACTATGAGTGATACGGCCGGTTTTATCAATATGGAGCAGGTATCTGTAGGCTACGGGAGCAGCACTGTGGTCTCGGACATGAGCTTTAGGGTAAGGAGAGGTGAGATCGTCGCGCTGATCGGAGAGAACGGCAGCGGCAAATCGACTCTTCTCAAATCCATTACCAAGGAGATACCCCTGCTGGGGGGAAGCATTAGGATAGACGGAAGGGATATATCAAGGCTTTCGGCACATGATATAGCCCGTATCATGGCTATAGTGATGACAGGAGCTGTGCGTACTGACTACTTTACCTGCTATGATACCGTGGCTTCGGGCAGATATCCGTATACCGGCAGGCTCGGTAAGCTGCGTGAAGAAGACCGGCAGAAGATAGATGAAGCGATGAGGCTGACAGGGACAGTGGAGCTTGCAGACAGATATATCACGGATATCTCTGACGGGCAGAGACAGCTTGTGATGCTCGCTCGTGCGATAGCGCAGGAGCCGATGTTGCTGATACTTGATGAGCCGACTAATTTTCTGGATATCAGGCACAAGATGCTGTTTGCAAATACTGTAAAGGAGCTTGCCTTATCTAAGAATGTGACGGTGCTGATGTCCATACACGAGCTGGAGCTTGTACGCGATATGGCTGACCGTGTGATCGCACTGAAGGACGGTAAGATAGACAGCGACGGACCGGTGAAGGATATCCTGACGGACGAATACGTGAAGCAGCTCTTCAGACTGGGAATATATCCCCGGTAGCTCAAAAAAGAAACATCCGGATTTATAGTTACCCATTTGCATATTTAATATATTGAGAAGTTGTAATTATATTTTGCGAGAAAAGCTCTAGCATCCTTTTGGCGGGACCTGACGGGGTATTGTCACCAGACTCCCATTTTTCAATGGTTTTCTTAGATACTCCAAGGCAGTTGGCAAAATCTCTTTGGGATATATTAAGCCTATGGCGCAAATCTTTAACATCCTCGGAAGTATACTCAGTAACTGGCACATATGTGACGACCGTCCTGCGACCCCTCGATGAACCGTATTTTTTTATATCTTCGACTTCTTCAGTCAAACTTTTCATCAAACTATCATACATTGAACTCATAATACGTCACCTCAACCATATTTCTTGATGTATTCAACCAACTTCTTGATATCATTTCGCTCTTTTGCGGAAAGATTTTCTTTCTCGTCTTTTGAAAACACATCAATAAAATGAACTTCAGAATATGTTTCCCTATCAATATAACATACACGAACACTGCCGCTTTTGCCTCGATGCTGGAATGCAAATCTTATTTTTCTTAGACCGCCAGTTCCAGACATCACGTCGCCACATTTAGGGTCATCGAGAAGGCAATCCTGCAATTTCCTCATGTCGTCATCAGTAAAGCCTAGCAGATACCACTTTTTTGTAAAGTATCTAGTTTCTATAAATGTCCGAATCATTTATATACATACTATCCTATTTAATAGGGCAAGTCAACAACCGAATCGAATTACCTTGCGCTTGCAATAATTAAAGCAATACTATATACTTTTCTGAGTTAAATATTCGGTTTAAGCATGACGACGCAAATATATGTGTCGGTCTCTTGGCAAAAGCCAGTCTGTGTTCATGCTGTTACCCATTCAATTTAATAGCAGGAGCACGATGAAGCGATATTAATATATGACGCG
>JAGBNR010000055.1 GCA_017634315.1 Lachnospiraceae bacterium | reverse complement strand
TTTTTAGTAGCTCGATGCCGGAATAGTTTCTCAAAAACTGAGAGCATAACCGGTTATTCCCGTAGATAAGCTTTGCAGCGCTGTCCTGAGGTCTGCTGTTAGTGATACCTTTTCTGATGTTTTCGTTGATCTTTGACATAGTCACCTCCTGTCATACAGATATACAGTTACTGACTGACAGATGCATGGGAAGCGAAACAGAATAAAAAAATAGAGTGATAGAAAAAATGTTAAAAGAATAAACCTGATAAAACTAATATCTGTTCAAATCCTGTATCTTTGGAAAAAAGAGCGATATGCTCAAGACTTCCGTATGCAACTGATCAAGTATGTACACGATAGCACACTCCCATATGGATGTAAAGGACTCATAAAGCGTTCTGTATATGTTATACTTTTAATTGTTCAGGACATACCAAAACATAATTAAGTCTGATACTTTTAATGAAATGGAAATGAGTACGGCTAAGAAAACCGCATATCTCGGAATGCTGACATCACTTGCCGTGATAATGGGCTACGTGGAATATCTGATACCCGTACGCTTCCCGGTGCCGGGGGTGAAGCTCGGGCTCGCGAATATCGTGACTGTCTTTGTGCTATACAGATACGGCTTCCGTCCGGCTCTTGCCGTATCTCTTGTGCGCATACTGATCTCAGGTCTGCTCTTCGGCAGTGTATCCGGCATACTTTACAGTCTCACCGGAATACTGTTTTCACTCCCGGTCATGGCTCAAATGAAGAACAGGTCATGCTTCTCCGTGATCGGCGTAAGTGCCGCCGGAGCTGCGCTTTTCAATACCGGTCAGATAGCCGCTGCCATGGCTGCCGCCGGTCCTGTCATCGTGAGATATCTGCCAGTCCTTCTCATAGCCGGAGATATCACCGGCATCATCATAGGTGCGATAGACCTGATCCTGATCAGGAGACTCTCGTCTGTCAGGATCAGTAACGAAATACCCTGAATCGACTGACCCCTAATACGTGACCGCATCCGGCACATCTTCAGCAGGAGCTTTATCTGTTTCTATCTTAAGTACCACCTTGTTTGGCAGACACACTATGTTTTCTCCCGTATCGGATATCGGATGAGATCTTACACAGCTTTGATCCGGACAGTCCGCCGACTTCATATAAGCATGACCGTCCTTTATCTCACACACATTTGCTTCTCCGATATTTATCAATATATCTTCATCCAGCGCATAGCTTCCGGTGATATCGCCATCCTTTGTGATGATGAGCCGCTTATCACCGTTTTCCTCTGCTGCTATGCGATGAGTATCATATAGAGTAAAAAGTGCCGATAATGCCGCAGCCATAGCAGCTATTACCGCAATGACCACTATATCCGGTTTTCTTATGCCCTTCCCCATGCTTTCCTTCTTCATGTGCTACGTCAGGTCTATTACCTCTCCTTCGGCTATTTCCTTCTCGCCGGTCTCCGGATCAAAAAGCACTGCTTTGCTTTCATTATCCACAAATACCAGCGTCAGATCATACCCTCTGTCTTTGACTATCTTCTCTGCCCCTTCCTTGCCGGTCAGCATGAATACCGTGGAAAGAGTATCACAGAGCATATCATCATCACCTATCACCGTCACCTGGGTAAGCCCGGTGTCACAGGGATACCCTGTTTTCGCGGACAGTATATGGTGATACAGCTTTCCGTTCAAGTCTATGAAGTATCTCTCATATGTGCCGGAGGAGATCACGCATCCCTCATTGATATTTACCGTGGCTATCGTTTCTCCTCTGTCAGTGAACGGCTTTTGTATCCCCACCTTAAAGGCCTTTCCCTTCTTACTCCCAAGGGTGCTCACATTTCCTCCGAGGTTTATGACTGCTCCTTCACATCCTTTTTCCCGAAAATAGTCCTTTATCCTCCCTGAGATATATCCTTTAGCGATGGCACCAAGGTCTATCATCGCATCATCATTAGAGACAGTAAGGCGGTTGCCGTCAAGGTAAACAGCAGACGCATCCACCCTTTCCATCGCCTCCTCTATCTCATCTGCCTCCGGTGCATACCCCTGTCTCGAGCTGAAATCCCATAGCCCGGAAACAGGCAGTATGGTAATATCAAACTCTCCGTCACTCAGCTCTCCGGCCTCAAGTCCCATGGCTATGCACTCTGAAAGGGCATCGGAGATACCGGTTTCCGCAGCTGTCCTGTGATTTACGCGATAAAGCTCACTGTCCTCATCCTGCGCCGACAATGTCCTTTCCAGCTCATCACAGATAGAGAAGCAGCCTTCAAGCAGCTCCTCTGCTCTGTCATCATATACACTTACAGTGATGGCTGTATCAAAATAAAGACGGGTATCGGAAGCATATCCCCCCTTAGCGCCAAAACTGCCGCAACCGGCAAGAAAAAAAACGGCTGCGGCAATTACAGATGTTAATGATATGAATTTAGACAATGCACTTCCTCGGACAGTTCTTCTTACATAGTCCGCATTTCACGCATTTATCATAATCGATCACAGGTATATTGCCCTGCATCTCTATCGCCTGCTTCGGACAGGTCTGCACACACTTGGTACAGGCTATGCAGCCGAGCTTGCAGGCATCTATTACCGGCTTGCCACGGTCAAGACTCGCACAGCCTATGGCGACAGCCTTGTCGTAAGGTACCTCGGATATCACCTTTTTGGGGCAGGTCTTTATACACTTTTTGCAGTCTACGCATTTATCGGGATCTACCTTCGCTATACCGTTCACTATGCTGATAGCCCCGTATTCACAGACATTCACACAGTCGCCGTAGCCCATGCAGCCGTATGCGCATGACTTTGGACCCTTTCCGGGCGAAAAGGATATGACGGAGCATGAGGTCTCTCCGCCGGAGTAGTCGTATTTGTCGGCAGTATTCTCACAGTCTCCTATGCAGTGTACAAAGGCAACCATACGCACAGCATCCGTATCGGCATCTCCGCCCATTATATCCGCCACAGCCTCCGCTACCGGAGCCTGACCCACTACGCAGGCATTTACCGGAGCCTCTCCCTTTACGATGGCGGCAGCAAGTGCCGCGCATCCCGAATAGCCGCAGGCACCACAGTTCGCTCCGGGCAGAGCCTCGATGACGGCAGCCTCTCTCTCATCCACCTCTACGGCAAATCTCTTTCCGGCTATGCTTAAAAATATCCCTACGAACAGTCCGACTCCGCCGACCATGGCAGCCGCGAACAGAATATCAACACCCATTTATACTTCCTCCAATAAACCCGACTATATTAAAACGATGAAAAACCGAAAAATGCTATGGACATCAGAGCTGCCGTGATCATCACGATGGGAAAGCCCTGAAATGCCTTCGGTACCTCGTTGTACTCATTTCTTTCCCTGATATACGACATTATCGTAATCGCGATAAAGAATCCTATCGCCGTAAAGAATCCGTATATCGTACCCGTAAGGATATCGTAATCCTTCTGCACATTCAGAAGAGCCACACCGAGCACCGCACAGTTTGTCGTGATCAGCGGAAGATATATGCCGAGGGCATCATAAAGTGACTTTATATATCTCTTCAGAAACATCTCCACAAACTGTACCAGTGCAGCCACTATCAGTATAAATACTATCGTCTTGAGATGATCCAGACCGAACGGCTTTAGCAGGAAGGTGTATATTACGCCGCATACGAAGGATGCGAGTGTGAGCACGAAGGTAACCGCGAATCCCATACCTATGGCACTCTTACTCTTCTTGGAAACACCGAGGAAAGCGCAGATACCGAGAAACTGGCTGAGCACTACGTTATTTATAAGGGCTGCGGAGAGCGCAAGCATCAATATCCTCATACCTTTGCCTCCTCTACGGTTTCTTTAGCCGCTTTTCCGCTGCACATCCCGAGCTTTGCGCAGTTTGCACAATCTGTACAGCTGTTTTCGGTGGGGTCCCATCCGGTACGTCTTGCGGCTCCTATCTTAAGCTTATTCATTATCGCCACAAAAAATGCCATTACAAGAAAGGCTCCGGGAGCAAGGATAAAGATATTTACCGGCTCATATACTCCTGGAGCCACCTTCATACCGAACCATGTACCCGCTCCGATCATCTCTCTCACTGACCCGATGAGAAGCAGTGCCAATGTAAACCCGAGCCCCATGCCGAGTCCGTCAAATACCGACTCCACAGGTCCTTTCTTGCCGGCATAGGCCTCTGCCCTTCCCATGATGATGCAGTTTACCACGATAAGAGGGATATAGATGCCGAGTGCCGCATACACACCCGGAGTAAAGCCCTCCATCAGAAACTCCACTATAGTCACGAAGGAGGCGATTATCACAATGTACGAAGGTATGCGCATACGGTTGGGGATCACCTTCTTAAGCAGTGATATCATCAGATTAGACATGGTAAGTATGGCCGTGGTGGACAGTCCCATTCCTATCGCATTCACCGCGCTGGTGGTCGTTGCAAGCGTGGGACACATCCCGAGTATCAGACAAAACACGGGATTTTCCACATATATACCGTTCCACAGCCGTTCTATCGGCTTATCCTTCTGCAGCTTCATACTATCTGGCCACCTCCTCATATGTCTTTGCCGCTATCACAGCCGCATTTACGGCATTTGTAACCGCACTTGTGGTGATGGTGGCTCCGCTTATGGCGTCTATCTCATTAGGCGCACTCTTTCCGGCCTTGGTGTAGGCGATCAGGGAATCCGCATTAAGATCCTTAAAGCCGTCTATGAAGGGAGACTCCTTGGCCTTCATACCCATACCTGCCGTCTCCGAAAGTGAAAGGAAGGAGATCGCGTTTACCTTATAAGCACCGCCGGCACTACTTACTCCGACCATTATCTCGATATCTCCGCCGTACCCGTCACTGTCTGTCACATCTACGACATATCCGAGCGGGTCACTGCCGTCACTGCCGTAAGCGCAGTCAATGGAATTCAGCGTGACTCCGGTGATGCCGTCAGTCTCGAGTGCTGCCAGATATTTGTCCGCAAATCCGGCTGTATCCGGTCCATCGGTAGCATCAAATGATGATGCCTCCGAAAAGACTGCCTGCTGTGATGCTATCCTTGTTTTAAGCTTTTCATTGGCTATCGGCTCTTTGGTGATATTGTAGACAAAGCCGAGCATCATACCCGCGACAAGTGTTATAAGTGTTACGATCAGTATATCCTTAAAAGCCGATCCTGATTTATCCATTCTTTGCCTCCTTTTCGCGCTTTATGCCAAACGCTAAAGGTCTGGTAAACTGCTCGATCATAGGTGTCAGGCAGTTCATGAACACAATGGCATAGGATACACCTTCGGGTGACTTTGACACCATTCTGAACAGGTAAGTAAGCACCCCGAGACATATGCCGTATATCAGCTGCCCCTTTCCTGTCATGGGGCAGGTCGCATAGTCAGTCGCCATAAACCACGCTCCGAGCATCAGTCCTCCGGCAAATATCTCGCACAGAGTAAAGTAAAACGGATCATTGTAGCCACGTATCAGCGAGGTGATGAGCACCAGCACAAAGAATGTACCTATATAGCTGAGCGGTATCCTGAGATCTATCACCTTAAGCGCAAGCAGAAAGGCTGCTCCGATAAGTAAGGCAAGAGCTGATGTCTCGCCTATGGTACCGGGTATATTTCCAAGAAAAAGATCTCCAAGCGGATAGGCTGCTCCGGTCTTAAGCGTCGCAAGCGGTGTCGCGGAGGAGACCGCATCCAATGCGGCTCTTGATGCCGCACCCATCATACCTCCCTTTGCGCCAAAGTCGGTCATCTGCGACGAGAAAGAGATCAGCAGGAAGCATCTCGCTCCCAGAGCGGGGTTCATAAAATTCTGTCCTATGCCGCCGAAGAGCTGCTTTACCACGATAATGCCAAAGACAGAGCCCAATATCGGAACGAAAAGAGGAACCTCCGGTGGCATATTCAGTCCTATGAGAAGTCCGGTCACCACAGCCGACAGATCATATACTGTCACCGGACGCTTTGTTATCCTCTCGAATACATACTCTGAAAGCACCGCCGAAGCTACGGATACAAGCAATACGATAAGAGCATGCATTCCGAAAAACACCACTCCGCATACACTCGCGGGAAGCAATGCCAAGGCCACCGCTCCCATTATCTTCTGAGTCGTGACACCGGCTCTTACATGCGGTGATGAAGAAACACTGTACAGATCATTCATCCTTACTTCTTCCTCCTTTCCGCAAGCAGAGTCCTGCGCATGGCTTTGATATTTGCGGCAAGAGGTCTTTTGGCAGGGCATGTGTACGAGCATGAGCCGCACTCCACGCACTCCATACCGTATCGCTCCGCAAATCTATCTTTATCTCCATGCTCCGCTATATCAGACAGATCACACGGCATGAGATGCGCCGGACATCCCTTCACGCATCTGCCACACTTAATGCATGGGGTCGTGACTGCCTCCTTCACAGGATCCTTTAAGAAGCAGGTGATGGCACCGCTTGTCTTCGTGACAGGCACATCCAGTCCGAAAAGAGCGAAGCCCATCATGGGACCTCCCGAGATCAGCTTCTCCGGACGGCTCTTAAACCCTCCGGCCTCCTCCATTATATCTGCGTAAGACATCCCTATGCGGACATCATAGTTCTTGGGATTATTTACCGCGTCGCCCGATACCGTAAAGATCCTGTGCATCAGCGGTTTGCCCTTTATTACTGCCTCATATACCGCTATCACGGTATCCACATTGTTTACTATGCAGCCGACATCGGCAGGGAGGATCGAAGAATTCACCTCTCTTCCGGTTATCGCATATATCAGGGAACGCTCGGCACCTTCGGGATACTTGGTCTGCATCACCTCGACACGTATCCTGTCCCTGCCTGACACAGCCTCTCTCATCCTTTCTATGGCAGCAGGCTTGTTATTCTCTATACAGATCACACCCTCTGCCTTCGGAAATACCTTTAAGATGCACATGAGCCCCTGTACGAGCTCATCGCTTTTTTCAAGCATACACCTGTAGTCGGAGGTGAGATACGGCTCACACTCCGAACCGTTTACAAGGATATGGTCGATCCTGTCCGGCTCCTTGGGAGAAAGCTTTACATGGGTCGGAAAGCCTGCTCCTCCCATACCTACCACACCGGCATCCTGTATCCTCTTTATGATGTCCTCTTTACTGAGTGCATCAAGCTCCGCTGTCGCGTACTCAGTCTCGGTATCCTGCCCATCGTTTTCTATCACGATAGCATCTACCATATCACCGAGCGCATTTTTTCTCTTTTCCAAAGCCTTGACTGTGCCCGATACAGAGGAGTAAACGGGAGAAGATACAAAGCCTCCGGCTTCAGCTATCATCTGACCGATGATCACGGGATCGCCCTTTTTTACCACAGGCTTCGCCGGGGCACCTATATGCTGGGACATAAGGTAGACCATTTCCTTACCCGGCGCGAGCATCGTGATGGGCTGATCCATGGATATTTCTTTCATGTCATTGGGATGGATGCCACCCTTGAATGTCTTTAACCGCAAGTTATCCTCCTATACATCTGCTTTACTTTTCAGAACCCCTCGGGTTCTGCCGATCACTGTTTTTTATCCTCTGTCGACCCGGCACCGGTGGGATCTCCGGAACTTGCAGCACTTGCTGCGCGTTGCGCAGTCAACTGGTCTCTGTATTGCCCAAGTTCTGCGCCAGCAGAACTTGCAGCACTTGCTGCGCGTTGCGCAGCAAGTGCCGCTCTCTCCGCGGCCTGTCTTGCCTGCTCCGCAAGCATAGCCTTTTGCTTTTCCGAAAGCTCAAAGTCAAACTGCTTCTTTATCACATCCGGCTCGGTATACTCCTTGGCTATGGACAGGGATTTCTTCGGACAGTTGTCCACACATCTCCTGCACTGTATACATGAAAAGGGTCTGATCGACCATGTCTGCACCTTCTTATCCACGGTGATAGCCTTGGTCGGGCATCTCATCTGACATACTCCGCACAGCACACAGAGATCCATGTCATTCACGACATGACCTCTCGTGACCTCCTTATAGGTAGGCGGCCCGTCCGGATATTTCTCTGTAGCAGGGGCACTGACCAGATTTTTCAGCTCGGTTTTAACAAAATTTACCAGTGACATCCGTATCTGTCTCTCCGTGATACTCTTATCTTTCAGTACATGATATGCAGGGATCTACCGTAACCACAAGTATCGGCACATCCGCCACATCGCATCCCTTCAGCATTTCCGCAAGAGCGGGTACATTTGCAAAGGTTGGTGTCCTCACACGCATTCTCTCTATAAATTTCTTTCCCGAAGCATGCACATAGTAGCAGGCTCCGCCTCTGGGCTGCTCTATCACCGTCATATATTCCCCGTTGGGGAAGCCCTATACCGGCACATATATGCCCTCCCCGGGTATATTCTCTATACACTGTCTGATGATATCCGCAGACTGATATATCTCCTGAATACGCACATAACATCTGCCGTATGAGTCCCCGTCATCGCTGGTTATGATATCGTAGTCCACCTTATTGTATGCGGCATAGCCCCTTGTGCGGTTATCTACCGCGACACCCGAGCCCCTCAGGAAAGGTCCCTCACAGCCCAGTCTTATCGCATCCTCTTTGGATATATAGCCTACTCCCTTCAGACGGCTGAGTACCGCAGGATCCGACATAAATGCCTTTTCGCAGGCACGGATACCCTCTTCCACCCTTTCAAGCTCAGGCAGAAACCCACGGAGTACGTCATCGGGGACATCCTTCCTCAGTCCGCCTATCCTGATGATGGAAAAAATAACTCTTCCGCCGGTCGCAGCCTCAAGCATGTCAAGTATCTTTTCCCTGTATTTCCATGTCTCCATGAAGAGACTCTCAAAGCCGAACGCATCTGCCATCAGTCCGAGCCACAATATGTGCGAATGCATGCGCGAAAGCTCAAACAGTATCGTGCGTATATATTTAGCCCTGTCCGTCGGCTCTATCGACATAAGGTGCTCTATGGCATTCACGTATCCGTAGCCGTGCCCGAAGGAGCAGATACCGCAAATGCGCTCTGCCACATAGACCATCTCACCGAAGTCTTTTTTTGTCACAAGACTCTCGAGCCCCCTGTGGACAAATCCGATGGAGGGTATGGCATCCACCACCTTTTCATCCTCTACGACCAGATCGATATGTATCGGCTCCGGCAGTACCGGATGCTGGGGTCCGAATGGGATTACACTCCTGTTTCCTTTCATCTGTATCTCCTGCCTCAAGCAAACGGTGCCTCTATCGCCGTGCGGTAGAGTCCGCCCTTATAGTCGTGGCTTATTCCGTCTATGCTTATCCCGAAAAGGTCATGCATCTCATTCTCATACAGATAAGCGTTTTCGAACAGATCGGTGATGCTGGGTACATGGGTACCCGGCTCGATGGTAACCTTTATATGCCGCATGTCATATTCCTTTACAAAGGTGTAAAGCAGCTCATACTGCTCTCCGATCTTGGTAGCGCATATCTGCATGACGCGCCTGTCATCGGTCTTCATCTCTTTTACCTTATTAAGCAGCGTATCCAGTGCGATCTCTTCGGTATTTTCAAGCATCTGACTTCACCCCGTCCGCTCTCTTCTCTTCAAGCTGTTTCCTGTATTCCTCGGATGTCAGGCTTCTGTATCCCTCCTGCTTCATCCTTCTCTTCTTATCATCAAGTATCTGAAGTGCTTTTACTACCCCGTCTATGATAGCCTCGGGGCGAACAGCACATCCCGGCACATATACATCCACAGGTATGACCGTATCAGTCCCTCCGAGTATATTATAGCACTCTTTGAATATGCCGCCGTCACAGGCACATATGCCGCAGGCAAGTACTACCTTCGGGTCCGGCATCTGATCATAGATCTGCCTGACCACATCCTGATTCTGCGCGTTCACGCCTCCGGTACAGAGAAATATATCCGCATGCTTGGGATTACCCGTGTTTATGATGCCAAACCTCTCCACATCAAATCTCGGAGTCGTAGCGGCGAGTACCTCTATGTCACAGCCGTTGCAGCTGCTCCCGTCATAATGCAGTAACCATGGACTCCTGGAAATCCTCATTACGCTTTTCTCCTATACTTCTACATTTATGTTCCGACTGTTTTACTATAATCCTTTGGCCTGTAATAGCAGAACCATAAGATTCGTTCCGCCTGCAAAAAATGTGACGAGCCATGAATATCTGAGCAGCAGCTCCCACTTCACTCTCGGGAAGACATTATCGATGAGAGACATGGCAAACATCACTACCGCAACGGCAATCAGTGCCCATACGATACTGACAGGGTCTGAGGTGATAAAGAAAAGACCTGCCATCCCCAGCATCAGTATCTCCTCATAGAGCTCAGCCAGCTCGGATACTCCATATATCCTTCCCGACAGATCTCCCGTGAGTCCCTTTATGATCTCCTGATGCGCATGATGAGATGTCGCCAGATCAAACGGGGACTTGCGAAGCTTTATCACCAGTATAAAGCACAGCCCGATGAAAAATCCCGGCATCTTACATATGAGCGGTATATCCGTCCGTATGATATCGGACACTGCAAAGGAGCCCGTCGAAAGATAAAAGCCTACCGACGTGAGCAGCAGCATCGGCTCGTATGCCATCATCTGCAGCAGCTCCCTCTGTGCTCCTATCTCAGAATACGCGGCATTTACACTGTATGCCGCAAGTATAAGAAAGACCTCTGCCATCGTAAGAGAAAAGAATACAAGCAGCAGGTCTCCACCGCCGAAAAATATCGCTCCACTGAAAACCGCAAAGAAGCAATGCGCCGCCACAAGTATCTTTTGAATATCGTTCACGGAGGTGGACTCCTTACCGAAAAGCTTTAAGAGATCCCACCATGCCTGCATTACGGAGGGTCCTCTCCTCCCCTGCATCCTTGCCGTGACCACTCTGTCCACACCGGAGAGGATGGATGCTACAAAGGGAGAACACACCAGATATATGAGAATGGCTGCCATACCGTATGTGCTTATCATATGAACAGCCCTCCCACTGCAGAGAGGCTCATCATTATCAGGATGAATGTCGCAGATATCACAAGACTCGGGACCAGTATCTTTTTCTCACCGAATATATCCTGCATATACCAGTTGGACAGATGCTGCTGTACCCTCTCTCCCCTGCTGTCATAAAAGCTCCTGTCGTCTCCTGTATTAAATCCGGACATATATGAAAGGACTCTTCTGTCCTGTTTGATATTCACTATGCGCATGGCTACCGGCAGCAGACACATACAGACTATCATTATACCCATAAGGATGTAGTCTCCGGTCGTGATGGATGCCTCAAAGACCGCTCCCTCCCCGGCAAATGCGGCATTATTGATATACGGTACGAGTACACTGCTGCTTATAAAAGGATAAACAAAGCAAAGTGCCACAGCCGTAAAGGTGAGCGGGTATATCGCAGTCCATTCGGTCTTCCTTACCCTGTCCTCCTGTCTGACGGAATCCTTGGATACACTGAATATCTTGCCGAGCCACTTCACCCAGTAAAACAATGTAGATGCCGAACCAAAGCAAAGAAACATGACAAGATAGGCATTACCGGAATCTATAAAGCCCCTTAGTGCCGCCCATTTCGCAACGCACATGCCCAGCGGTACCACCGACATTCCGAATATGCCGATCGTCATAACAAAAGCAAGCTTGGGAATCCTGACTATCATACCGTGCATGTCCTCCACATCCCTGCTTCCGGTGGAATTCTCATAAGCACCTACCGACATGAACATGACGGACTTGGTGACAGCATGAAATATGAGGAGCATTATGCCCGCCCACATCGCAGACTTCACTCCGCAGCCGGCTGTCGCAGTGATAAGTCCCAGATTGGATATGGTGGAATATGCGAGGATCTTCTTGCCGTCAGATACGCTGATCGCAAGAAGCGATGCGGCGAAGAAGGTAAAGCCGCCTATCGCCGTGACCATGATCCCGGGCAGGGTGCCGTACATCATAGGAGACAGTCTCAGCAGCAGATATACTCCGGCCTTGACCATCGTTGCCGAATGGAGCAGTGCCGATGTGGGTGTGGGTGCCACCATGGCACCGAGCAGCCATCTCGAAAAAGGCATCTGAGCCGACTTTGTGATGGCGGCAAAAGCGAGCATGGAAACCGGAAATACCATGATCTCGGGTATCTTGTAAAACTTCAGCAGTCCCATCAGATCATGCGTTTCGACGATAAGTACACTGAAAAGGATCGCTGCCATAAAGCCGCATCCGCCCAGCAGGTTCATCCAAAGAGCCCTAAAGGAATTGGTCACAGCCTCCTGTGTGCGCGAATACCCTATGAGAAGGAAGGAGCAGACAGATGTGATCTCCCAGAAAAAATACATCCATGAGAGATTGTTCGAGCTGATGAGTCCCATCATGGCTCCCATGAAAACAAAAAGCATCGCAAGGAAATATCCCGACCTGTCCTTCACATCCGTATGATGTGAATGATAATCTTTAATGTACCCGACGGCATATATACAGATAAGAGAGCCTACTATACCGACCACGAGCACCATGATGACCGTAAGTGAGTCCACATATATATGCGCGGAAGTGCTCTCACCTGCCCCTGTCACATCAAGCCAGAGCACGGGTATCGTGCCGAGTGCGGACAGCAGCAGGATGTAATACTTACGAAATCTTATGGCCTGCGAGAATACAAGTAACATGAGCAGCACCTCGCATACCGCTATCAGCTTATCGATATTCCCTGTGTGGGACAGGTAAGCGTAAGAAACCGGTGGCACCCATGCTTTATGCGCAACCGAAAAAAAGACCGCCGCCACGATCTCCGCAGCTGCCCCCGACACCACAACCGCCGTGCGAAGCACAGAATCCGTTTTTATGCACATAAGCACTGCAGCCACGACAAACGGAAATATAATAAGAAACGCTAAATACAACATATTACAAATATATCACCAAAAGACCGCATCATCAATGTAAACCTATTATCACAGTAGCATAGGTGCCCAGAACTCTACTTCATAGCTTGTACGTCCCATGTCAAGAGTGAGCGTATCTATCAGCTCATATCCCGACTGCTTGAGCAGAGCACTGTCGGCTATCGTCTCATATCCCGGTACGGCTGTCACAAGGCTGTACCCCTGATGCCTTACATTTTCTCTCATTTCATCCCTGTATGCCAGATGCTTCTCCATCACAGTCCCCGCATAAGGGAAGAGCATCCGGTAAAATGACGATCTCCTGTACTCTTCGTAGAAGTCTTCATTGATCGCCATCTCATGTCCGTTATCATACAGATATCTGCCGTTTGATAACGCATCAAATCCGAGCGGAGCAATATACAGTATTTCCCCCTCATCCGCATATGAGCCGCAATATCCGTACGCAGTATCCCATGCCCTTTTTGCCGCATCCGACTTGTCATACACGGGCAGCCTGCCGTCACACCTGTACACCGTAAACATCACCATAAGTAAAAACAGTCCTGTACATACCATGAGATACGGCTTTCCCGACGTGTCATCAAGGCATATCTTTTCCATGGAAATAAATGTATATATTATCACCGTGGGCATCAGGATCTGCAGATAATATGAAAGCCATGCGCCGTCATTCTGTCCCAGATAGAGCAGTGCCAGTGCAGCCACACCGGAATGTATCACGAAAAGCCGGCTGCCCGAAAATGACGGGGTCCTGAGCCTGAAAGCTTTTATCACACTGACAGCCATGCCTGCAAATACAAATATGAATATACCGGCAAGACTTTTGACCTGCTGCAGCTCAAACAGCCATCCGGAGGGTGGCTCATTGTATTCGGAGGCCGCTACTACTCCTGATGTCCCGTTCAGTCCGACAAATGAAAAAACAGGAGCCGCTGCTCCGGTAGACTGACCGGAAACCCCATGTACCACCAAAAGAGAATAGGTGAAATAAAGCGGACACCATATATGGATCGCAGCCACTGACACAGCCAGCAGTGCAAGTCCTGATACGGTAAGCCTGATGCACGCCCTTTTGTCGACTATCAGCTTATATATAAAGAGACTGAGGGCGATCACAACAAAGTACTGCTTCGTATAAAAAACCGCTACGGAAATAAATGCTTCGATAAATTCCCTGCCCCTGAGGCTTCTTCTCGTTTCCACAAATAATATCAGCACCAGGAGAGTGACTCCCAGAGTATCCGGCACGGCATTTATATAACCATATCTCCAGGTACATACGATCGTAAACAGAAACACAACCGCACACGGGAGCAGTGTCTCTGTATTCTCTTTCGCCATAACGGAAGCCATGACTGCAGCCGTCATCACGCAGATAAATGCCACTACATAGTGAAGCGCGATTATATCAATAAAAGGTACAATAAAATGAACACCTGCAACCAGTAGGGAAAACAGCGGTCCGTATTGAAACACGAGTCCCGGTCTCGGACCGTCAAGAGCTGCAAGAGAGTACGGATTGACACCCTGTATGATACTGAGAGTCAGATCTACATTTGCAGCCTCTCTGTACTCATTTGGTATTTGAGTGCCGGTAAAAGCAGAGACCGCGATATGCACGACAAAAAAAACACTGTAAAATATCACGGCAGCCGCAACGACATTAAAAATAAGCCGGCGGCGCATGCCACCGGCTGTATCAAAAATCTTTCCCGTCCCGAAAAAATTAAATCTCAAATCTTCCCTCGGTACCGTCGTTAGTGACGAAGTACACAGCGAGTTCTTCCGGCTTGTAATAGTAATCCACAGACTTTACCTCTGACATCTTACGATTCATGTCATAGGTCCAGACACCTTCGAAAGCCTTGTCTATAGCCTCCTTGGTAACATCATGTCCGTTATACTGAACAGTAACAACTGTCTTTGCTGCAGCAGCCTTGGCTGTTGTAGCTTTCTTTGCGGTAGCTTTAGCTGATGCCGCCGGCTTCTTTGCTGCGGTTTTAGCTGTAGTTACCTTCTTTGCAGCAGTTTTAGCTGATGCCGTCGTTTTCTTCGTTTCGGCTTTTTTAGCAGCAGCTTTAGCTGATGCCGCAGGCTTCTTTGCCGCTGTAGCTTTAGCCGGTGCCTTCTTTGCTTCATCTGCTTTTGCAGGTGCTGCTTTCTTTGCAGTAGCTTTAGCTGATGCTGCCGGCTTCTTTGCTGCGGTTTTAGCTGTAGTTGCCTTCTTTGCAGCAGCTTTAGCTGATGCCGCTGTCTTCTTTGCTCCGTCAGCCTTAGTTGCCGCCTCTACCTTCTGCTTTGCCTTCGGCTCCTCGATGGAGTTGATCTTTACTACTCCGTCTGCAGGCTTCTCCGTAGCGGCTGAAGCAACTGCACGTTTGATTATTGCCATTTCGCTCTCCCTTCAAAACAAAACAAACAAATCATTTTCTGTCGTCAGTGTAGTCCAAAGATATTACAATGTCAATATTTTCTGCTTTTTTTAGTTTCCCGGCAAGCCTGACGGAAGCCGTATTTAAAGATGATACCGTGACAAAGATCCTCCCGGCCTCCAGTACTCTCTCCGCATATCCGCATATGGCGGAGCATGCTTCATAAGCGAATCCCTGCCTCCTGTAGCCTGCCGCGATCTCATATCCAAGCTCAAGACCATCGTGCAGCTCTGAGTTAAAAAGACCGGCCTTTCCAATGATGACATCTTCATCTCTCTTTATCACTGCCCATATGCCGTACCCGAACAGCCGGTACTGACAATCCGCATATCTTTTTATATACTCTCTGTCACCCCACCTGTCCGAAAACATACCCAGCTCATCATCTGCACAAAGCTCTCTGATGATCAGTCTGTCAGTCTGCGCGATGATCCATGGTCTGCCCGTTTGTCTCATAAGCATCTTTTCGCAGAAATCGGCAGTGAGCTCTTCAAAACCCTCCACTATACACTGACTGTCTTTTTCATCCATCCTGTATGTGATAAATGCGATACCGCTGCGCCGGGCTGTATCACAGGTACTTTTGTCCATGCAGATAAACAGAGTATCCGACGGCACGGCCACTGCACCGTCAGATACCCTGTTTACCTCTACTCCTGCGGACCTCAGAGCCTTCAGAAGCTCATCAAAATCCTCCGCTGTGATCAGTCCGTCATCATAAATAACTCTTTTGAGATATCTCACAGCTTTTCAGGTTCCGGATACTCTATGCCGAAGGTCTCCACCGTGACAGACCTCAGCTTCTGTTCGGAGACAGGTCTGTCGTTCCAGTCGGTCTCACATTCGGCTATGGCATTTACAACCTCCATGCCCTCCGTTACTTTTCCAAAGGCGGCATATTCTCCGTCGAGGTGCGGAGAGTCTTTGTGCATAACAAAGAACTGGGACCCCGCGCTGTCAGGCATCATCGTCCTCGCCATGGAAAGCACTCCCGCGGAATGCTTAAGGTCATTCTTAAATCCGTTGCTGTCAAACTCTCCCCTGATGGAATAATCCGGACCTCCCATACCTGTACCGTCGGGGTCTCCGCCCTGAATCATAAAGCCCTTTATAACCCTGTGAAAGATCAATCCGTCATAAAATTTCCCTGAGATGAGTGATATGAAATTGTTTACGGTGTTGGGTGCGATATCCGGATAAAGCTCCGCCTTAAACACATCTCCGTTTTCCATGGTGAACGTCACCACCGGGTTTTTTCTGTCCTCTGACATTCTTTTACCTCCGCATGTTCAGATTTTGTTCATAATTCATTTAAAAAACATTTATGTATTTAAAGTTTTTTATTCACTTTCAATGATTATACTTGGTATCATAAAAGAAATAAACATACTAATTTTGACAGACTCGTTATTACAAAAACTTTTTCATAAAAATGCCCGACATCCTTTGGATGTCGGGCTCCTCCCTTTTTATGGGGCTTTTTCTTTATCTTTTATCGCGAGGTCATGCCTTGCCGTCTGATCCCAGCACATTCTTGATCTTGTGCGAAACCATATCCTTAACAGCCTGACGAGCGGGCTTCAGATACTGACGAGGATCAAAGTGATCGGGATGCTCTGCGAAATACTTACGGATATTTCCTGTCATGGCAAGACGGATATCGGAATCTATATTGATCTTGCAGACTGCGAGCTCTGCAGCCTTACGAAGCTGCTCTTCGGGTATACCGACTGCATCAGGCATGTTTCCGCCGTATGTGTTGACCATCTTGACGAACTCCTGAGGTACGGAAGATGAACCGTGAAGGACTATCGGGAATCCGGGAAGTCTCTTTATGCACTCCTCCAGCACATCGAAACGGAGCGGCGGGGGCACAAGGATGCCTTCCTCGTTTCTTGTACACTGAGCAGCGGTAAACTTGTATGCTCCGTGAGATGTTCCTATAGCAATGGCAAGAGAATCGCACCCTGTCCTGTCAACAAACTCCTCTACCTCTTCGGGACGTGTATAAGCTTCCTTGCCTGACTCGACTACGACCTCATCCTCGATACCGGCCAGCGTACCAAGCTCGGCCTCAACCACGACGCCATGCTCATGAGCGTAATCAACAACCTGCTTTGTAAGTGCTATATTGTCCTCAAAGCTCTTTGATGACGCATCGATCATTACGGAAGTGAATCCGCCGTCGATACAGTCCTTACAAAGCTCGAAAGTATCACCATGATCAAGGTGAAGCACTATCGGGATATCGGGATGCTCAATGACAGCAGCCTCTACCAGCTT
>JAGBNR010000054.1 GCA_017634315.1 Lachnospiraceae bacterium | reverse complement strand
CTTGGGATTAAAAATATCATCCATAACATTAAGAGCCTTCATTTCCATTTCGCTGCTGACATGAGCCCAGGCTCTTGTATCACCCGAACACTCTTCGCCCCCCGTTATGCCGGAGCTGACCGGATCACTGGCTATGAAGTTCATATACGGGACATCGCAGCCTTCCTTCACTGCAAGTCCGGCACTCGTTCCCATGGTTATCATAAGATCTATATCCTTTTCCAGTATCATCTGTCCTAATTTTTTATTCCTGCTTTCGTCTGACATGCCTGCAAACTCAAGAGACTCAGTATCAAAAAAACTGTCTCTCTCAAAAGTATAATGATCACTTTCTGCTTTACACAGTGCAGTCCATATCTCTCTGGCTCCGTCTCCCTGCTTCATCTTAAGCAATTCATCGGATATCACCTCTCCCGACTGCGCCATAGCCATGCCTATCTGATAGAGCTGATAATCAAACTCATAATAGTCTCCTCCCTGACAATAGCCTATCTTCATCTTGTCGTTGCTGTCCTTTTCATGCGGTGCCCCTGATGCACCGGTTGTATTAAAGATGATCGACGATGCAACAATAATACACACTGCCGTAGCGGAGGTTCTCTTTCCACCCTTCTTTATTATCCCGTTCATGAGCATAAAAATGACGGCACAGACCGCGACCAGTACCGCAATAACCGCAAGCCCTCCGTTACCGTACATCATCACTACTCCGAATATAATCGGTGCTGCCGCACCTATCATACTGCTGAAAAATCCCTCTATTCCGAGAGCACGCGAAAAGCCTATACTCTTTGAGAGAGGCAGGTCATATACATAAATAAACTGTGCGCCGGGCATTATGCCGTCCACTACACCTATAAGTGCGACTATCACAGTCGCCATGATCACGACATTATGCACGGAGAATATGAGCAGACTCCCTGCAAGTATCAGCAGTATAGCAGGCATCAACAAAGCCGCAGATATCCTTCTGGTAAGCTTAGGACACAGAGGTGTCCCGATATATGCCGTCAGGATGCCGTATATCAACATGACATATCCTATCACGTCAGTAGTGATGCCTTCACTGTTGGCATACACAGGAAAGAAATAATCGACAAACATTAAAATAAAAAAGTAGGGGACTATGGTAAACAGGATATATGCCGGAAATCTGAGATCTACAGAGGTCTTTTCTTCATTACTCACCTTCTTTTCTTCTGTATTCACATCCTCCGTCGGTGCAACATTCATACCAAAGGAGCTGATCAAAAGCAGCACTCCGACTCCTATGACCGACATCACGATATATGCTCCCGAGTATCCAAATATGCTGGCTATCAGTGCACCCAGCGCAGCAGAGCATGAAAAACCAACTATTGCCCCCGCATTTGATCCGGACGTATATACGGCCATATCCTCTTCAGATGCCACCGCAACAGAGTATATATCAAGCCCCATCCGTGCAAAGCCAAGACCGGTTCCCACGAACATTTGAGCCGCTATAAAAGGCAGCGGGCTCTTGGCGAAGGCTGATCCGAAGGTCCCTGCCACCATAACAGCCACTCCAACCAGACAGACCTTCTTCCACCCGTGCTTGTGTATTATCGTTCCGGAAAGATAAGAGGTGATCATTGAGATAAAAACCTGTACCGAAAGCGGCAGACTCATGAGTATCTCATACGGGATCATATGACCGAACACATATACCGGCTTATATATCTCAGCCAGTACTATTGCCATAAACGCAGCTGACATATAACGGAATGCCGAGAAGAAAAACGACATCCCCCTGACAAGCCCCGGGTCCTCTATAGTCATATGTTTACTGTTGTCGTGGAGCTTCCTTCGATCCCCGTATCTGCCTATCAGTATTCCAAGAAGGAATGTCAATATTTCAATGGATATCATGATAGCCGTGACAGTTGTCACAAGGATATTTATCAGTGCGTTACGCACCTTGCCGGCTATGAATTCACCTGAAATATACGCAACAAGGAACCTCTCCTGTCCGATATCATCCTTTGCGAGCTTTCTGGATACTCCTCCGGTATCCTCATGCTCTGTCAGCTTCAATGCAGATAATTGCTCGCTGGAATCGGCAATATTCCCGAAATACTCATCGGTGCGATCCATATCGGTATACAATACACCCTCTGATATAAGCCTCTCCAGATCATCTGCATTCTGTGCCAGCAGGCTTTCCGCCACATCGACAGACAAGGCCCTGTAGCCTGAATTCAATATAAAAAATGCCGGGATGACGGATGCGACATTTATTACGATCACTGACAGCATGATCAGATATTTGAGTCTGACTTTTTTATAGTGATGCGGAAAAAAATGAAAGACGAACAAGAATAGCGCAATACCGGCAAGAGCTTCCAGTAAAGCAAAAAGGAACATCATACGGACATAGGGATATGAAAAATCCTTCATCCTGTCGGTACTGCAGGCTATGCCTATATAGCCCGCCCTCTCATATGCACTGTCGATGCTCAAAAGGATATTCTGTGTATCTCCGTCTGTCCAAAGGATAAGGTTCTCTTCACTCATATCCATCTGAAGAGCTTTTTCAGCCAGATCCTCCGGAGGATTATCGCCGTAGAGAAGCTTATATCCGGTATCTGTGATATAAATGCTCTCTGAATCACAGTACCTTACAGCCTTGTCAAATATATCATCGATCCCGTAATAATTATCAAGCTGCTTTCCGTATCTCAGTCCGTACTCTAAGCTGCCCTTGATCTGTGACAGGATCACACCCTTGTTTTTTCCCACTTCCTCCAGACTGCTGTTCATGAAAGCATATGTATTGAGTATGGTAGTGAGAGAAACAATAGAAATGATAAATACACATATTACGATCCGAAAAATAATGCTCTTTCTTTTATCCATATCAGCCTGTCAGTCCATATCTTTCAGCGGCATTTTCTATGATCTCCCTCAAGACATCATCATATGTTCTGCCGATCGCTTTTATGCTGCTCTCAAAGGGACCCTCTTCTGTAAGTCCGGGTCTTGGAGTTATCTCGATCATGACGGGAGTACCATCCTTTTTCAGTCTGAAATCGCATCGTCCCAGATCCCTGCACCCCATATGACGATACAGCTTCAGCGAATCCCTCTCGAGCCGGTCCTTCACCTTCTCCGGCAGATCGGCCGCCTCGTAGTGTGACCAGTCGTAGCACTTGTCCTCTACGCAATATATCTCGACATCGGAACCGTCATCAGCGACTACGCGCCCTACGGGAAGTGTATAAGCCTCGTCTCCTGTACCGATTATGGGCACATATATCTCTTTTCCGTCAATAAACTCTTCTACAAGCACAGGTTCATGATAATTATCAAAATCACTCTTTACCGCCCTCATGAGCTCATCAGTATCCTTCACCAGAAAAACTCCCATACTATAGCCTTCCTCATTCGGTTTTACCAGGAGAGGAAAGTCAAGACCGGTTTCTTTTATTCTCCCCATGAGATCATTTATATCTATATCCTTCTCATAGTCGAGATATATCCCTTTGGGACACAGTATTCCCAGAGCCTCAGCCACAAGCTTTGTATGGTATTTGTTCTGTGAAAGTCCCATGCAGTACGCATCACTTCCGATATAGGGGATCTTATTCAGCTCCAGCAGAGCCGGTACCATGATCTCCCGGTTTCTTGAAGCGATACCCTCATCACATACAAGCACTATGTCGCAATCAAGACTGTCGGTGCGTATCATTTCGGACAGTCTGTACATATTACCTATCATAAGAGCTCCGAAGCCATTACGACGTATCGCAGCCTCCATGTATCCGATCTCATCGGGATGGCAAAAATCAGCATATACCATGCTGTCCTTTGCTATGCCATAATCCTCCCGTAGGTCGTATGTAAGTCCTACAGTCAACTCAAAATCCTCACTTCTTTATATAATATTTGGTCGTTGTATCCTCAGTGTTACCCGGAAGCACAAGGTATTCATCCGTCTCACTGAGCATATGATTCTTCTCTATCGTTACCTTGCCTCCGTTAACCCCGTCAGCATCAATGATAAGCTTTGGAACCGCATATCCCGGCAGACGGTAACGAAGCTTCTCCACCACATCCACACCCTTATGATAGTCTGCATAAAAATGCGCCGTACCATCCACTCTGTCGCATATATACAGATAATACGGTCTCACCCTGATACCTATCAGCTTCGTATACAGTGCCTCAAGTATATCGGCATCATCATTGACACCCTTAAGAAATACACTTTGATTTCCCAAAGGTATCCCCCGTCTTATCAGCCTGTCACAGGCCTCTGCAGCTTCATCCGTGACCTCCTTGGGATGATTAAACTGTGTGAATACCCATAAAGGATGATATTTTTCAAGCATGTCACACAATGCCTCAGTAATGCTTAAAGGCTCCGTAACTATGGCTCTTGTTCCGATCCGTATGGTATTGACCGTTTCAATACTTCTGAAGCCTGAAATATAATATTCCAGAAGATCAACACTTAGAGCAAAAGGGTCTCCGCCTGTAATAAGAATATCGTTTATCTCAGTATGCCGACGCACATACTCCAATGCCTCAGGCAGAGCCTCCCTGCCGGCTATGGGGCTGTTCATTACCGTATTCTTGCGTGTACAGTGGCGGCAGTGCATATAACAGAAATTAGAACACATAAAGGCAGCACGTGAATGATATTTATGTATCAAAAAAGGTGCCTTCTCATATTGACCCTCATTCAGCGGATCCTCACTGTAGCCACTATGCTTATCCAG
>JAGBNR010000053.1 GCA_017634315.1 Lachnospiraceae bacterium | reverse complement strand
TCTGCCTATCGTCATAAAGCTGCCTGAGTCCCTCTATGACCTCCGGATTGGAATACATGGCCTCATTTACGGCCTCTGCCCTTATTACTCGTCCGCCCCATGACTTTGCGGCTCCGCTTTCCGCAGGTGCATCCGATTCGGAAAGCACCTCATTACCTGCATTGTCACTCTCGGCAACCACCGCATCTGTATCATCATTCGCAGCTTCTGTCCCGTCACCGGCAGATGTATCCTCTTCCGTTGCCTTATTATCATCCGGTATGCTTTTATCGCTGCCGTCATCCGATGACCCGGACAGGGATGTCAGTCCTCCGGACTTTTTCGCATTATCGCTGTCGTCATCCTGAGCCTTCGGCTGCTGCTCAGCAGATGCACTGTCACTGACAGACTCCTTCACGTCATCATCTGCCGCCTCATCCCTGCTCACAGCCTCAGGAGCCCCACTGCTGCCGTCTGAATAGCCTGCACTGTAGCCCTCATCATATCCTCTCTGATAAGGAGGCTTATAGTTACCGCATGCTGACAGTGTCATACATACGGCTATACATATGCACATAAGGATGATATATGCTTTTGTCCTGCTCCTGTTGCTCTTCATAAGTGATTTTACCAGAACTGTACATTCTGTGTGAGCTTATATACCCCGTCGATTTCTTTGGCATCCAGCTCTACCAGCAGTCCCTTGGCATCCTCCGTCTCATTGAGGCATTCCTTCATATAGGCGGTCTCCACCTTCCTGTTGGTATAAGCATCCACGCACTTATCATAGACCGACCGGTCCGTGGTGTAAATATCAAAGGAATATATTCCCTTTCCTGTATCATTTATCTCTTTCTTACACAGATCATAATACTCTTCCAGACTGCGGCAGTATACTCCCTCGGGAAGCTCAGCCGGGGCTTCTCCCTCCTCCCCCGGGCTCTCCTGTCCGTCATCTGCTTCCTCATCCTCCAGATGACTGTAATTACCGCCCTCGCACGCAGGCAGATATACCGACAGACCTTTTCTTCTGTGATCCTTTCCTATCTCGGCATCCGACAGATTGAAATACGCGTACTGTCCGCCTGCATCACCGTCATCCCAGGTCACATCCACGTTATAATATCCGTCATAGAGCTTTATTATATTCCATGCATGCGGCTCACCGGCCGTACCCCTGCAGTAGTAGCACGGTATACCGAGATTTTGCATGATATACTGAAAGGCTCTCGCGTATCCGGCACACACTGTAGAATGATTTACCAGACCGCTGTACGCGCTCTGGTTCATCTCCGCCGAGAGGCTGTACCTGAATGCCTCCCTTATGGCATCATGTACCCTCTTCTCCTGCTCATATTCGTCACCCGATGCCTGCCCTCCTATGGCATTCGCTCCGTCATTAAAGTGCTCAGACGATGCCTCCGGGTCATTTGCGGTCCTGTTAAATGACAACCGTATCTCGAGACACTCTCCGCTGTTCCTGTATCTTGCAGAGTAACCTGTATTCAGCCAGTACAGCTCCGGGTGATCGTTAAAAAGTGCCTCAAAGGTATTTGAAAAGCTGGACCACGGCATATCCGTCTCCACGGATCTGAATACGGGATTAAACTCTGTCGCATTGGCATAGAGCTGTCTGTACAGATGCTTTCCTCGTGTGTCCAGCATATGATAATAAGGATAAAACTCCTTATCAAAGTCAAGATCATCGCCTGTAGGACCTGTGGAAAGCTCACTCTCGATCCTGTCAGCCTCCGCATCGTCAAGGATGACCAGCTCTCCCTCCGGAAGCTCGAGTCCCGTGAGTGCCTTTAACGCATCGGGCACACTGTCAGCCTTTGTCTCCGGCTCAGTATACAGAGGCGTGATGCCGCCCCTGAGCCCTGCCTGGGGTATATCCCCCTTCTCTTCCGCAAAGTAGCTGTCCGCTATGAGCTTATTCTCCGCCTCATCCGCACTCAGGCTGTCATTATCCGACAGGCTTCCCTCAGGCTCCTCCTCTGTGTCACTCTCTGCGGCATTATCAGATACCCCTGCTGTCTCCTCCGTATCCGGAGCATCCTTTTTCCCGAAATTCTTAAAGAGCTCCGGATTCGCGGCACATAGTCCTATCAACAGACACAGCATTATGATGAGAGAAAGGATGACTGCAAGCAAGCCCTTTATCACCTTCATCACCGGACGCTCCACACCTCATCAAGAAAATCTATCGCCTCCCTGCACCAGCCGGATACCTCTTTGACGGCATCTCTCGCCATCGGACCGCGATTTATATAGTCATCATAGTCATCCTTTATGACCTTCTTCTCCTGATCCGTCAGGCTCATATTACCGGAGGCTCCTGCCTTTATGAGCTCTCCCATCTGATCAAGGCACCACATATCATCCGATACACGTGAGGACCACTCCTCATCCGAGGATGACAGACCGTGTGGTCCGTGCGAATAAAGATGCATCGCATGGAGCACTCCGTTGTCCCTCAGAGCCTGCTCAAACATCAGTGTGTTCTCCACAGGTACCACATCATCGCTTATCGTATGCCAGATATATACCGGAGATACATCCTTCGTGACCCACTCCTCCAGAGAATTGTAGTGCAGCAGCTTCAGGCTGTTAAGGTCGGTACATTCATAAATATTTCTTCCGAGCAGTGCCTGCAGGGACTCCGTATGAGCGTATCTTCCGGAGCTTATCACCGGGTAGGAAAGCACTGCGGCTCCGGGTCTCGCCGATATCCCGTTCAGCTCTTCATCAGGATCCGGTGTATCAGCATGGTGTACAAGAAGACTTGCGGCAAGATGACCTCCCGCCGAAAAACCGCACACCGCTATCCTGTCGGGATCGGCATTGTACGCATCCGCATCCCTTTTTATAAGCCTCACCGCTCTCGCAAGCTCTGTCCTAGGCAGATCATAGAGCGGCTTACTCAGAAAATAATTTGTGGTATAGGTAAAAATGAATACATTGTACCCGGCATCATAGAATTTATGCCCCACAGACCAGCTCTCCGCAGGCGACACCATCTTATAGGCACCGCCGGGCACCACTATCATCACCGGTCTCATACTCCCGTCGTCATGGAGGTATGCATGCATGCCCGGTCTGAAGTCAAAGGCCAGAGGATAGCTGTATTCCTCTGCTTTCCATATCGGAATAAATACTTTATTATTCATATATCGGCTCAAAATCCTCCGCGGAATGTCCGCACACCGGGCACAGATAGTCCTTGGGAAGCTCGCTTCCCTCATACACATATCCGCATATCTTACACTTCCATCCGACTATCTTCTTATCAGTCTTTACCGCATCCGGCTTTGGCTTTACACGGTTCTGATAGTCTGCGTATGTAAGGGGTTTGCTGTCGCCAAGCAGTATCGCATCCTCTATCTCCGCTATGAACAGCGTATGGCTGCCGAGGTCGTGCCTCTCAAGTACCCTGCAGCTTATGACCGAGCAGGCGTGCTCCTTAAGATAAGGTATGCCGTTGATATCCTCCGGAAGCCGGGACAGTTCAAATGCTCCCGTAAACTTGTCGATATCTCTGCCGGACTGCATCCCGAAGTGCTTTATAGTGTCAAAATCCGTCGTTTCATCAAGCAGTGTGAGAGCAAACACCCCACTCTTCTTCAGAAGCTCACAGGTGTAGTTAGCGTTAATGCAGGAGATCGCCACCCTTGCAGGTTCATTCGCCACCTGCATGCAGGTATTCGTGATGCATCCGTTTGCCTTGCCGTCCTGCTTTGTCGCAAGCATGAATACACCGTATGTCAGATTATAAAGTGCCTTGTTGTCCATATTTCCCCCTTTTCCGACTGTCCGCAGAAGCTGTCTGCCTTTGTCTACTGTCTGCCGTTGTCTACTTCACTTCTCCGGTATCCTTCATAAATGCAGTCATTACATTTACCCTGGATGCCGCTCTTTTCAGATTTGCCAGATCATCCTTCATATACCGCTCCAGACTGGCTTTTTCATCATCGGTAAAGCCATTGTTCTTACTGATCACACAGTCAGGTATGACACCCTCTGCAGTCCTTTTACCGTCTCTGAAGGAAACGTATGCAAGCTGTTTTCCTGCCTTTTCAAACACCCCGGATATATTTATGTCAACCGACTCGCTCATATCAGGATATACTACCTTTCAAGTGCCTTGTATATACATGCCGCAAGTGCCGCACCTACAAGGGGTCCTGCTATGAATACCCAGAGACTTGCCATCGGGGCGGCATTGCCACCCATCGCGGCAAATACTGCCGGTGCCAGGCTCCTGGCGGGATTCACGCTGGTGCCTGTGAGCCCTATGCCGAAGATATGCACGAAGGTAAGTGTCAGACCGATCACCAGTCCCCCGAACGAGCCATGGCTGAACTTCTCGGAGGTGACTCCGAGGATAGTCATCACAAAGATAAATGTCAGCACGATCTCTACCACAAGACCGGCTATCGGGCTGCCGTTCACTCCGGCGAGACCATTTGCACCGAAGCCTCCTGTCATATCGGTCACGTTACCTGACGCAAATATCACAGCCAGCAGCATGGTACCGATAAACGCTCCTATCACCTGCGATACGATATACCCTATGAGATCCTTTGCATCGATGCCGCCCTTTATAAAGACCGCAAGCGATACGGCGGGATTGACATGGCATCCCGAGATATTGCCTATGCAGTATGCCTCGGCCACGATCGAGAGTCCGAAAGCAAGTGCGGTCAGTAGATATCCCGATCCGTTTGATGCGTCACACCCTACCAGCATGGCAGTACCGCACCCCATAAACACAAGTACGCATGTTCCGATCACTTCAGCAATGTATTTTTTCATCATAGCCTCCTTTTTGACCGCTTATACGGTCTTTATGTATTATATGATACATCAAAGGTTAAAGCAAAGATCAGCATATGTATTTTGAAAGAAAATATCCTTTCGGAAAAGTAACCGTATATGATGAAGAGGTCGATGAAAGCACGGTGCGTACTCTGGCAGTGGACGGCGCAAGAGAGTCTGCCTGCTACGTGGACGAGGGCAGGCACTTTGACCTGAGATTTGCCTACACTCTGGAGTTTGCGCGTATACTTGAGAGCTCTGCTTCCGACAGGCATGTACTTCTTATAGGAGGTGCCGGTTTTTCGGTACCGAAGTACTTTATAAGCCGCTTTCGCACAGGCAGTATGGATGTGATCGAGCTGCACAGGGAAATGTATGATCTCGCGATGAATTATTTCTTTCTGGATGAGCTCTATCTGCGGTATCACCCTGACAGGACGGGCAGGCTCAAGGTCTTTTTTGATGACGGCAATCGCTATATAGAGGCACTCAGGGACAGGCTCTTAAAAACAAAGGATGACAGCCTCAGATATGACATCATCCTAGATGATGCATTCTCAGGCAGGATACCCGACAACGGTATGCTGTCAGAGCACACTATAAGCTGCATTCACGACATACTCTCTCCCGCAGGCTGCTATATGATAAATATCATCGCTCCGCCTGCAGGCTACGGCTCCATGCGGATCGCGCTCGCGCAGAGCATCCTGAGAAACCATTTCCGCCATGTACGTGTGAGCCAGGTAGACCCCTTGCGATCTCCCACGGAACGCCAGAACTGCATAATACATGCTTCGGATATCCTCTGACCTCATGCCGCTTTTTTCTTACGCACTGTATACTCCGGCTCTTCACGGTATAATGACCCGTACAGCTCCGATATACTGTCTGCTATTATGTAGGGGAGCTCTGTCTTTATCCCGAAATAGATGAGCATAGCCGCATCAAATACTATAGCCATTATCATTTTCATTGTCATGTCCGCTGCCTCTCCTTCCGTAAGGTTAAGTGCTGTACATCTGCTTCATGACAATGATGATAGTACGGGTAGTGTCCCATAAAAAGGACATGTACACCCGAAGGGCTGCTCAGAAAAGCTATGCTATATCAGCCTGTCCGATACGGTATATGTGCCGTTGTCTATCTTCTCCCTGAGCTCCGCTCTGGGCATGGGCTTGCCGAAAAGATAGCCCTGCAGCCTGCCGCATCCGGCCTTTTCAAGAAAGTCGGCTGCCTCCTCGGTCTCCACACCTTCGGTCAGCGAGAGCATACCGATACTGTCTGCCAGCTGTATTATGGTATTTAAGATGGTCCTCGACTTCTCGTTGTGCTCAAAGTTCGTAAGGAACTTCATATCTATCTTAAGCACATCAAAATCAAAGTCCTTCAGTACATTGAGCGAGGAATACCCCGATCCGAAATCATCAAGCCACAGCGAGAACCCGTCCTTATGAAACCTGTCTATCGCATCGGAAAGCAATGTCATATTTTCCGTCAGGGCACTCTCGGTGATCTCTACATGGATATAGTCCTTCGGGATATCATATTTTTGAATGTATTCTTCAAGCAGACCGGTCGCATCCATCAGTTCAAAATCAAGTCTTGAGAAGTTGAGCGACACAGGCACCATCTTTCTGCCATCATCAAGAGCCGCCCTTAAGTCCCTGCAGACCTGCTCAAACACACACGCATCCAGCTTGTGTATCTGTCTGTACTCCTCCAGCACGGGTATAAAGATCCCCGGAGAAAGGAAGCCGTACTTCGGATCATCCCATCTGGCCAGTGCTTCCAGTCCGCACAGCTCCTTTGTATCCGCCCATACCACCGGCTGATAATATACCCTGATATGACCCTCCTGCACTGCGCGGTCTATATGATTCACTATATACTGATTCTTATGGAACAGGTCATCCGCAGCCTGATCATATTCCTTATAGTTGTGATCATAATTATTCTTTATCAGACCGCAGGCATATCTTGCATAGTCTATCGCGACTCTCGGGTCGATATCCGCAGATGACGGTCTGTATGCGCCCACCTTGAGCTCCAGATAGATATCGGCATCGGCACCCCTCACCACACTCCTTATCTTCTCCGTCCTTTCATCCACCTTGTCCGTATCCGTAAGCACTACAAAATGGTCATCGGACTGTCTGGCTACGGGGTCACCCTCAAAGGTGTCCTTTATCAGTATGGCAAGCTTTCGCAGGTAATCGTTACCCGACTGATAACCGTACTGATCGTTATACGTTTTGAAATTCTCAATGTTTAAAAAGAGAAATATCTTTTTGCCGACATCTGTCGCCGGATCATTGAGTATCTCCACCGTCTCCTGATTGAAGTAAAACATATTGTGGATATCAGTCAGATCATCCATCGTTGCCGCACGGTTTAAAGATTCGTTGGCAGCGATCAGCTTCTCGTCCTTGGCTGACTCATGCCGTCTCTGATGGTATATGGAAAAGCTGATCATGACGAGCACTATCCAGAATATAAAAAAGTTTATGGTATCCCCGTCCTTTACCTTGCCTCCGGCTGCATCCAGCTCCTGCAGACGCGGCACCCACAAAGAATAAAAATACAAAAAGGACATCCCGAGCATCAGTACCGATACGTAGGGTCTCCATATCAGCATACAGGCCGCAAAAAGCACCATGGTGACAAAGCACAGTATCTGCCGATCCCTGCCTGTATCGTATACTGAGGTCTCTATACCGAAGCCGACGCTTATAAGTGAGAAAACGATGATCATGAACTGCCCGTAGAGATCATTCTTTCTCCCTGCGGAAAGAAAGCAGATCTCATATATAAGATAAGCTGTGGCAAGGATAAGCAGCAGTATATGATATTTTATCCCGAATACGACCTGAAGCGGAGATTTATCCTGAATATTTGCGGCTGCGTTTCTGACTATCATTATGATATCGTTAAATATCACTAAAGACGCGGTAAGGCGGCACAGGTTCGTGACCGTCCCTCCCTTGGTATATCTGGGCGCAAAAGCAAAAATGATAAGCGCGGAAGAAAAAAGGATCAGATAGTTTGACTCTCCGTCATAATACTCAAGAAATGTCCGTCCCGGACGCTGCTGCACATATCTGATGATCATCCATACCTCAAGTATCATGACTATAAAAGACATATATACCGCAGTGCGTATATTGGTCTCGTTCAGATACTGCTTTTGATATTTGGTATTCCTGCCAAATCCGAGTTCGTCAACAGCCCAGTTAAGAAATCTCATACTGCCACCCCTCATTTTTATCATTAATATGCGTTCTTGTTTATCAGTCCTTTGAATATCGTCATAAACATTATCCTGATGTCAAACAGCAGACTCCAGTTTTCTATGTAATATATATCGAATTTGATCCGCTCCTTAATGGAGGTATTTCCTCTGAGCCCGTTCACCTGCGCCCAGCCTGTGAGTCCCGGTCTCACCTGATGCTTGATCATGTATCTCGGTATCTCTTCCCTGAACTCCTCCACAAACTGTGGTCTCTCGGGACGCGGTCCCACTATCGACATATCTCCGATAAGGATATTAAAAAGCTGTGGCAGCTCGTCCATGCTCGTTCTCCTCAGTACCCTGCCCACCTTGGTCACCCTGGGATCGTCCTTTACCGTCCATCCCTTTTTCTCATCGCTCTCTCTCTGCATCTCCATGGTGCGGAACTTATACATCATAAACGGCTTGTTGTGCAGTCCCACACGCTCCTGCTTAAAGATTATGGGACCCTTTGAAGAAAGCCTTATGGCTATGACCGACAGCAGCATGATCGGCGAGAATACTATGATCAGAACGATCGATCCGACTATATCTATAAATCTCTTTACGATCCTGTTTTCGGTATTTGCGAGCGGCACATTCCTTATGTTTATGACCGGCAGCCCGTCTGCGTCCTCCATTATGGGTCTCGACGGTATGACCCTGTTGTAATCGGGTACGAACTGGGTGTGCACTCCGCTCTTCTCGCACTTTGCCACTATACGCTCGAGCTTGCCGTATTCCTCCAGCGGCAGGGTAATGGCTATCTCCACTATCTTGTTTTCGGGCAGTATGACATCCAGATTTGCTATACGTCCCAGTACCTTTACCCCTCTCAGCATGGTTCCCGCCGGCACCTTATCATCGAGTATGCCGCATACCTCATATCCCCAGTGGGGATTGAGCCTTATCCTCTTGATATAGTCGTCAGCCGACTTGGAGTACCCTATCATCAGCAGATACTTCTTGTTGTATCCCTTCTTGCGGATAAACATCAACAGGTATCTGATAATGTTACGCATCAACGTTTCTAATATTATGTTAACCACGGCGAATATGCCCAGCATGGATCTTGCAAAGTCGTTCTGATTAAGGATATACAGCACTGCAACAAAGATAAAGAATCCGACCACATTCGCGTATATTATG
>JAGBNR010000052.1 GCA_017634315.1 Lachnospiraceae bacterium | reverse complement strand
TGGGAGTGATGAGTGCCGTACATAAGGTGCCGTCCCTTTCATACACCACCTCGGCCTGTACGCCTTCATTAAACATCGTCCACATGGTGATATCTCTGTATATGTCTGTCTTTCTGCCGTTTATCGACACTATCCTGTCGCCTCCGGCAAGCCCGGCTTCTTCGGCCGGATATCCCTCTATGACAGAGTGCAGCACCGGCAGATCATAGCCTATACTCCCTATCACTATGAGTGACAGCAGGAAGGCCAGCACAAAATTCATGAAGGGTCCTGCCAGTATCGTGGCAAATCTGGCACCGGCTGAGGCTCTTCTGAATGATCTTGGAGAATCCTCATCATCGGGCTCGTCCCCTTCGAATATCGTCACCCCTCCGAACGGGAGCAGCTTAATGGAATACAGTGTCTCTCCGCGCCTGAATCCCACGATCGTGGGACCGAGACCTATCGAAAATTCCTTTACCCCTATCCCGCTCATTTTTCCTATGACGCAGTGTCCGCCCTCATGGACGATCACTATCACGGAAAAAATTATGATAAACAGCAACAGTTTAATGAGCATCAGCGTACTCCGTTGTCTCTTTCTCTGTCAGGAATATCTCATCTACGGACGGGTCCTCCGAAAACGTGACGTTATCCATGGCATCCTCGATCAGCTCGTATATCCCAAGGAAGCTTATCTCTCCCTTTAGGAATCTCTTTACCGCAGCTTCATTTGCCGCATTGAATATCACCGGCATATTTCCGCCTCTGTCAGCTGCTCTTACGGCAAGCGAGAGTCCCCTGAAGGTTCCCGTATCAGGTCTTTCAAATGTAAGACTGCCTGTATCAAACAGATCCAGCCTTTTTTCCTCAAGATAAACCCTTTCGGGGTAGAAAAGCGCATATTGTATGGGGAGATGCATATCGGGTACTCCGAGCTGCGCGATCACGGCTCCGTCCCTGTACTGTACGGCTGAATGCACTATACTCTGCGGATGGATATATACCTCTATCCTGTCCACAGGGGTATCAAAGAGCCAGTGCGCCTCTATTACCTCGAGTCCCTTGTTCACGAGTGTGGAGCTGTCGATCGTAACCTTCGGTCCCATATCCCAGTTAGGATGCTTTAGTGCCGCGGCAGCCGTCATATCCCGTATCTCGTCTATCTTCTTTCCTCTGAACGGTCCACCCGAAGCGGTAAGGAGTATCTTTTCTATCTCCTCATGACCCCCTGCTCTCAGAGACTGGAATATCGCTGAGTGCTCGGAATCCACGGGCAGTATCCTGACTCCCTTTTCTCGCGCCAGCGGCATTATCACATGCCCTGCACATACAAGGGTCTCCTTATTGGCTATAGCGATGTCATGTCCTGCTTCGATGGCCGCTATCGTGGGACGTATCCCTATCATACCGACCATGGCACCTACGACTATATCCGCTGCGGGCATGGAGGCAGCTTCTATGAGTCCATCCATACCGGAGAGCACCCTGCAGGGGGTATCCTTTACCTTCTCTTTAAGCGCAGCTGCTGCCTTTTCATCATACAGCACCGCAAGTACCGGATGAAACTCCCTGACCTGAGCCTCCGCCATTTCCACGCTGCTGCCTGCGGCTATAGCCATGACCTCGAGCCTGCCGGGATTGCCCCTTACTATATCGAGAGTCTGTGTGCCTATCGATCCTGTAGATCCTAATATCACAAGTTTTTTCATATTTTTACGCAAATATCTGTGAAAGAATATAAACAATAGGTGCTGTTATTATTACCGAATCAAATCTGTCGAGTATACCTCCGTGTCCGGGTATCAGCGTACCATAGTCCTTTATATCATGATTACGCTTGATCGCACTCGCCGTCAGATCTCCGAACTGTGAGATCACGGCTCCCATTGCAGATATGAGTGCATATATCAGAGCTCCGGCATCCGGCGACATCATAAGACCGTAAAGAAACCCCACGAGCCCTGAGCCGATGACACCTCCTATGGCACCCTCTATACTCTTTTTAGGGGAAAGCTCCGGCGTAAGCTTGTGTCTGCCGATCGCCATGCCGGTAAGATATGCCGTCGTATCACACACCCATGAGGCTATGAAGATAAGCCACACCAGCTTAAGGCCCTGGGACTCCATTCGCGTAAGAAAAACGAACGAAAGCATTACCCCCACATATATCACTCCGAAAAGCATCTGCATCATTTTGGATGTATTGAAACGCGGAAACTGCATTACATAGACGATCATGAACGCGATGAGCAGAATCACCAGCGCGTAATACGCATATATGACCCGACCTATCAACAAAGTGACATATGTGACCGCTATGCCTGAATAGCCGAGAGCCTCCAGTACGTCCGGCCTCATGTTCTCTCTCTCTCCGGGCTCTCTCATGGCTCTTGCAAACTCAAAAAAACCGATCTCCGATGCGAAAAGCATAAGTCCCCAAAGATAGTATCCTCCGAAGTACAGTGCCGACCCGAGCACCGCCACAAGCACCACCGCGCTGATCGCTCTGATCCTAAACCCTGCCATATCTGCGATCCCTCTGATCGTACGCCTCACATGCCTTTATCAGCTCTTCTCTGTTAAAATCAGGCCATGCTACTTCGGTAAAATAAAACTCTGTATATGCCATCTGCCATAAGAGATAATTGGACAGTCTCTGCTCTCCCGATGTCCTGATAAGAAGATCCGGGTCCGGTATATCCCTTGTATCAAGATGTCTGCTCACTGTATCCTCGTCAATGTCCGAGATCTCGAGGCTTCCCTGCTTTACCTCCTTTGCGATCTCTCTCACTGCTCTTTTGATCTCGTCTCTGCTTCCGTAATTAACGCATATCTGAAGAGAAAGTCCCGTAAGAGATGAGGTAAAATCCTCAAGCTCCTGCATTGACTCCCTGAGCTGTGGAGTAAAGCCCGACAGATCGCCGATGAATCTTACTCTCATATTGTTTTTGGGTGCTGTCTTAAAGGTATTCTTGATATAGCTTGAAAAGAGCCTCATAAGAGTCGAGACTTCTTCCTCGGGTCTGGACCAGTTCTCTGTAGAGAAAGCGTAGACCGTCAGGTACTTTATCCCGATATCCCACGCTTCTCTGCAAATCCTTTCCACATTTTCCGCCCCTACCTTGTGACCGTAGGTCCTCGGCATTCCTTTCTTCTTAGCCCATCTGCCGTTTCCGTCAAGGATAATGGCCACATGCCCGGGCACACGAGACAGGGTCATACCGTCATTATCTCTTTCTCTTTAGCAGCAGATGCTTCATCTACCTTCTTGATATACCGGTCGGTGATCTTCTGAAGCTGATCCTGCAGATCTTTTACGGCATCCTCTGACATATCCTCTGTCTTTGAAAGCTTCTTAAACTCGTCGTTTCCATCGCGCCGTATATTTCTGATGGCCACCTTACACTCCTCAGCCTTCTTTTTCACATCCTTGGAGAGCTCCTTTCTTCTCTCCTCGGAGAGCTCGGGGAATACAAGCCTTACCGTAGATCCGTCCGTACCGGGGTTGATACCGATATCAGAGGTCTCGATCGCCTTGATCACTTCCTTGACCATGTTTTTCTCCCATGGAGTGATGGTGATGATCCTTGCTTCGGGTATGGCGATATTGCCCACCTGTGCCACAGGTGTGGGTGTACCGTAATAATCCACCATTACCCTGTCGAGTATATGGGGGTTGGCTCTGCCTGCACGGATAGCGGCATACTCAGCACCGAGATTGTTTAATGACTTCTCCATCTTGGTCTCATATTTGCTTATTCTCTCGTCCATAATAAACCTCCGCTTTTTATACCGTTATCCTGGTACCTATATTCTCATCATTGGCAGCTCTTATTATGCTGTCCTTTTCATCGAGTCCGAATACTATCATCGGCATCCTGTTTTCCATAGCCATGATGGATGCCGTGAGATCGATAACCTGCAGTCTCTTTTCCACTACCTCGTCTATGGACAGCTCATCATACTTCCTGGCATCCGGATTGCTCTTGGGATCACTGTCGTATACACCGTCTATCGCCTTGGCGAGCAGGATCACATCCGCATCCACCTCTATGGCTCTGAGCAGCACTCCGGTATCAGTCGAGAAATACGGATGTCCGGTGCCTCCCGCAAAAAATACCACCTGCCCCTTGCCGAAGTACTTGTTGGCCCTGTCCTTTGAGAAGAGCTTCGTCATGGAGCCTATCTCAAACGGCGTAAGGACACTGGTCATCATCCCCTGCGACCTGAATATCTCGGATACATAGATGCAGTTCATGACAGTCGCAAGCATCCCTATCTGATCTGCCTTGGTTCGGTCTATATTCTCGGAGGACCTCCCGCGCCAGAAGTTCCCTCCTCCGATCACGACTCCTACCTGCACGCCATCACCGGTGAGCTGCTTTACCTGTGCCGCCACACGCTGTACGGTGGGCTCATCGAATCCTGTCTTCTTATCCCCTGCGAGAGCCTCTCCCGAAAGCTTCAGCAGTATGCGTTTTGCCATATTATTACTCCTTCAGTTCCTGAAAGAATGAGGTCGGACTCACATCCGCATAACACTGTGAGCAATGTCCCTCTATAACCGCTCCGTTGTTTATCTGTACCGACTTTGACTTTATATCTCCCATTACGATGGCAGAGGTGTCAAGTATTACGGGTCCGTGTACATCTATATCTCCCTTTACCGCACCTGCTATGACAGCCGATGTACCCGTCACATTGCCGAGTATGACGGATGACTGTCCGATCTTTACCGAGCCGGTACTGTTGACCTCTCCGGTGATCTTGGCCGAATCCGCAAAGATCTCTCCGGCATTAGAGTCTCCGGTGATGCTTCCCGATATGGTAAGCTTGCCCTTGATAGCTATGTTGCCGTTGATGGTACCGATCACATCAAGCGATCCCTCCGATGTCACGTCTCCGTTGATCGTCATCCCCTGTGTGATTACAGATGACTCATCACTTGCAGGTCCGTCGGTAATGTCAAATGTTGTCTCTTCGCTCATCTTTACTGTCTCCTCAAATCTTGCTGTATTTATTATGCTGCTGTCTGCTTCCGCCACAGGCATGCTCTCTATCGCTACATCTGCCTCTTCTGCCTCTTCCGCCTCATCCAGCTGCTCCAGAAGAGATATCTCTTCTTCCGGCTCAGACTCGGATACGGTTTCAGCCGTCTCCTCAGGTATCGGTTCAGGCTCAGGTATAGGCTCAGGCTCCGCTTCAAGTATGGGCTCCGGCTCGGGCTCAGGTTCCGCTTCAAGTATGGGCTCGGGTCTAGGCTCCGCTTCAGATATCGGCTCTGCCTGTAACTCTTCCTCAAGCGGTACCTCCATAGTATCCGTTTCAGACTCAACCTCAATTACCGGTTCCGCTTCAGACACAGTCGCCGCTTCCGCTTCGGGCTCAGCCTCTGCTTCAGGCTCCGGCTCCGACAAGAGATCTGCCAGAGATTCCGGCTCCTCCGGGATCTCCTCTGCCTCGGGAGCATCCTCTGATATCCCGAAGCTTACATCGTCAAAGCTGTCCTGGTCATCTGTTACAGTATCCTCCGTTACGGTATCTTCCGCAGCGGTATCTATACCATCTCCTAATGCCTCAAGCAATCCGTCCTGCATATCGATATCTCCGAATGACATCTGCTCCGGATCTGCCGCCGGCTCATCCGTCCCTATCTCCGCGACCGAATCCGCGGTGAGTGCTTCGGCTTCCTTCAGTATATCTTCCAGCGAAGCATCGGGAGTGGGCTCAACGATCGGTGCCTCTTCCTGAGTCAGCTCATCCACTGCCTGAGAAAGATCATCCTTAAAATCCTTAAAAAATCCCATCTGGTTCCTCCTTTTTCAGTACTTTCAATACGAGATCTGTTGGATAACAGGTGTATTTTCATCTATTACGCAGAACTTTACTCCCTGCGCCAGAAGACCCTCTATGACCTCCGGCAGAGCCTCCACGGTACTGTCATGATTATCGGAATCATGCAACAGGATCATGGCTGTCCTGTACTCCGTGATATTGCCCAGTATCCCTGATATTATGGTCTGCTTGGGATAGGATCTTCCTGAGCTGTCTCCGGGATATATATTCCAATCATAATACTCATAGCCGTTATCATGGAGCACCTGTGCAAATGTGCTCATCGGAAGCCGGCTCACATCGTTAGAGCTTCCGCCCGGAAAGCGATACAGCTTTGTATCCACACCTGTCTCATTATAGATTAGGGAATGTATTTTATCAAGGTCAGCTTCAAATGCCTCTTCGGACGAATATATCTCGGAATACCTGTGAGTATAAGAGTGCATCCCGATCACATTTCCGTCCTCGGTTATCGCTTTGTAAAGGGGCTCAAGCCCCGGATTTGATGAAGCCACTCCGTTCACAAAAAAGGTCGCCCTGACATTATGTCTCTTTAATATATCCAATATCTCCGCTGTATTTGAGCTGGGACCGTCATCAAAGGTAAGGTATACCTTTATCGTGCCGTCATCGATATCCTGTACGGTTTCGCCACCGAAGGTGATGACATTGTCACTCTCCATACCGCTCCTGTCCCTGTTTCCCACGATATAATTGTTGGACACCAGTGTCTGCTCCACGTAGCTGTTTAGTGAGACACTTTTGAGTCTCCTGTTTATATCGTTTACACCGATCAGTGTGATGATCGAAATCACTATAGCGGCCAGAGAGGTTATTACAGGAGCTGCCACAAGAAGTTTTTTGATAAAGCCTACACGTCTGTTTCGCATATTCCTAATTATATATTTTTTGCTTTTTTTCATCTATCACTAAATATAGTGGTATCTCTTACGTTCAGACACACAAGCGGCGCACAAGAGTTTTATTTTTTCATTGACACTGTTTTCCCAAGGTGTTAATATATCACTTGCGTCACGAAAGACGTACCGCATCAATGATGCGTGCGGAGGTGTCGGAACTGGCAGACGAGCTAGACTAAGGATCTAGTGATAGCAATATCGTGAGGGTTCAAGTCCCTTCCTCCGCATTCATAGATTTGACTCAAAAGCCTTGAATTCAGTTGGTTCAAGGCTTTTCTTTTTCCGACAGATATCGTATACTCAATCTGCTTGTTTCAAGTAAAAAACCAAAGGAGAACATAATGAAAAAGGAAATCATATGCAGAATGGCCGCTGTTATGCTTCCAGCTGTACTGCTTACTGCATGTGGAGGCAAAGAAGGACAGTGAGCAATCTCTGTATAGAAGCCGACGACAATGCCAAGGTGCTTTTCAGATGAGAAAGACATGGCGACTCTAAAGGAAGAGCAGCAGAAATGGATAAAGGAAAAAGAGAATGCGATGAAGGAGGCCGGTGCAGGCTTTGAAGGAGGCTCCATGCAGCCCATGGTAGAGTACGGCGCAGGTTCCTCATCCACCCGCAAAAGAACTGAGCTGCTGATAGGAAAATACATTCAATGACACGCAAAACGGCGGTCCATACGGACCGCCGTTTTTATAACCATTATCATCCTGCCTGACTGATCATACTCCCGAACTGAAGAAGCTTGAAAGCGCGGATGAGCCTGAATCATATGATCCGCTGGCATTATATGAGCTGATCTTCGTAGCCTGACTCTCTGCAAGGGAAGCAATAAGGCTCGCCTTATTCTCAACTACGGATCCGTATGAACCGGAGCCGCTGAAAAGCGACTTTACCGTGCCTGCAGAAGCCTTTTTGAACTTATCCTCGTCTATGGTGAGCTGCCCCTCTTCTCCATCCTTTGAGCTGGTCGTGATACCGAGCTCCGAAAGGAGCGCGGAATTCTTCTTGGTATAAGAGATCAGTGAGAGCGTCCTCTTTGCTATGCCGGAGTCCTCGTCGAAGGAAGCTCCGTTCTTTACAGCCGAATTGTACGCACTGACAAAGGACTTTGCCTTCTCGAGTATCTTATCCATATCATATTTGGATGACTGCTTTGTCCCGTCTGAAAGCGTCACCTCATAGTCACCCTCTTTATAAAGAGAGGGATCGCTCAGAGCGGATGCGGCATCCTTGAGCTCTGAAGCGTAATTCTTTAACTTTGTGCGTTTGGTATTCTCTTCCTTGACCTCATCAGAGGTCGCATCCGTCTCCTGCTTTTTGTAATAAGCCTTGAGCAGCTTACCATAACTGCCGTTCTTGATGCTGGCATAATCACCGAGCATGCCTGTGAGGGATGTGCTCTGGGTCTGGGATGAGCCGAAAAGGCTCGACATATCTACAGATGACATAGTTTAATCTCCTTATCTCTTAAATGTACTTCCGTGTACTGACATCCTATATATCAATATATCGACACTTCGGGGTGCCTTTTAAACCCCTTCTCCAAAAAAATCACAGCAAAGAATAACCGAAGCCGTTACATATGGCATCAATGGGTGCTCCCTTGCTGCACAACGGGCATTTGTCCGCATCATAGCTGGCATAATCCGGGAGATCTCTGCCTGAATAAAGAGCCCTTATCGGAATATCTCCCACCTGATTTGCAAGTGAGAATATAGCCGATACTCCTATCACCTCTCCGCCATAAAATCCTACGGATCTTACCGCACTCAGCAGAGTGGAGCCGGTAGATGCGGTATCTATGAGTATCAGCACCTTTTTGCCCTTTATCATGTGCTTATTGTTCTCCCTGAACATCATCTGTCCGCTCGTATTGTACTCGGGACTGGTGATATACATCGTCTGATGGGCATTGGCGGAGGCAACGCCTGCCTTTGTGAGCCTGTTTGCAAGATATGCGCCGACCACCTCCATATTGTTGAGGCAGAGTATCGTATCGATCACATTGGTGGAAAAATACATCTCCGCAAGCTCCTCTCCCGTGGCTCTTGCCTCTCTCTGTCTTGACTTCATATCACTGAGATCCATGTAATAATTGACATGAGACTTAGGAGTGATAAAGTGACCCGGGATATACCTGAGTACCACATCCTTGTTCCTGTGAAAGTCGATCTTCTTATAATCCTGCATTGTATGCACCCCCGTATTTGTTTGATAAATGACATAAAGCTTTAATGATTTAATTATAGCAAAAAAATATTTTATTGTATATGCACCGATCGGGGAACGGAGTATAGATTTTGTCAGTTGAATAAATAATAAAAAGAAAGAGAGTACCACCTCTGAGGTATAATGTTTTTGACCAAAAAAACTCAAACCAAAAGGAGGGATACTCTCATGGACTTTATTGTACCACTACTTGAAGATTTAGGGATGGCTTTTGTTGAAATTGGTGCTACCTTTATCGATCATCTGGATCAGTTTGCAGAGATGGAGATCGAAACGAAGGAACTGACTGACAGGGCTGCAGCCCGGTTTGTAGAGGGGATGCTTAATTATGCAGATAAGCTTCTCTGTCAGAGTGGAAAGCGTAAGGGCAGCTATGATATCCAGCGTCATCGCCAAAGGGAGCTGGTCACTACCGTAGGCGATATCAACTTTAGCCATACGATTTTCAAGAACAAGGAAACCGGCGAGAATGTATGTCTGCTGGATAAAGCTATAAAGCTTCCGCCTCATGAGCGCTTCAGTGTACCGGCAGAAGCAAAGGTCCTGTCAGAGGCTGAGGTCCACTCTTATCAGCATGCAGCTGATGCTATGGCCATTGGAGACCAGACAGTTTCCAAGGTGGCAGTTATGGAGAAGGTACATGGCATCAGGGACGCATTCCCTGAAGAAGATGATCCTGAAGAGATAAAAGCTGTGGAGTATTTGTATATCGAAGCTGATGAGGATCATGTGCACCGTCAGAAATACGGCAAGGAACAACCGGGAAGTTTCATGGGAAAACTGGTCTATCTGTTTGAGGGCAAGGAAGCAGTCTGTAACGGACGCTGTCGTCTGATATCTCCTCACTACCATGGCGGATTGTATCCGGGGAGTAATGAGAATGCCGCTCTCTGGAGCGAGGTACAGAGATATATCGAGAAGCATTACGATGAAGATCTTCTGAAGCGGGTTTACATCAGCGGTGATGGAGCGAGCTGGATAAAGGCGGGTGTAGATTACGTAGATAAAAGTGTATTTGTTGCCGACAGATATCATTTGATGCAGTATATCAACCGGGTTTCCAAACTCGTATTGGATGATGAAAAATGGGTCAAGCAGCGGTTCTATAAGTACATCTATACAGACAATCTTCTGGCCGCAAAAAAGATGCTGACCCGGATCCAAAACTCAAGCGGACGTGATGATGTGGTTGAGGATGTGCGATCATATCTTGTCGGGAACTGGGAAGCGATACACAGAGCATTTAGGGACAAGAACGTATTGGGATGCAGCGCCGAGGGTCATGTAAGTAACATATATGCTGACCGCATGAGCTCCAGACCCATGGGGTGGAGTGAGGACGGATGCGATTCGATGTGCCATCTCAGATGTTACGTGAAAAATAATGGCAGAGAAAAGATAATAGATCTTGTTAAATACAGACGTGAAATGGCTATGGCTGACCTAGAGGCAACAGGCACAGATGGTATGATAGAAAAATCACAGGTAAAGCGGAAGTACACGCGGGATCAGCTCATAACCGCAGCATATGAAGAGCGGATGCGCGTCACAATCGAAGGACTCACAGTCAGAAAAACTCTGGCCATCCGCGAGCAGATCGGCAACATTTGACGCGTTTTGATAAAACGGATAAGATGTAGGAGGTTCAAGAACAGAACCAGTCTCATTGGGAGTTCTCTCATCTTTTCCAACTGACAGTAAGTTTACGCCGTCCGATCGGGGTATACTTTATGACCGGGCGGTATGATATGATATCAGTGTAGCAGCGAATATAAAGTGTTAAACGGAGGCTAAGATATGGTAATAGATTTTAACTCAATGGAAGAGCAGAGTAACCCGGAGTTTAAGGGAGGAAAGGGTATCGCCTATCTCAAAAAGCACGAGGACGAGCTGGGCAAGATACTCCACGGCAGACTGGAGCCGGGCTCGAGCATAGGCTACCACAAGCATGAGACCGACAGTGAGATGATATATATAGTAAGAGGCAAGGCAACCTTCTTTTATGATGACGTACAGGAGGAGGTAGGTGCAGGAGGATGCCACTACTGCCCTATGGGACACAGTCATTCTATGGCAAATCAGGGTGTGGAGGATCTGATCTTCTTCGCAGTGGTACCTCAACACAGGGGCTGAATACAGGGCAGGATAATGAGCGGCAGAGCGGTCATAACAGTAATATCTGCTATAGTCATCTGCATTATAATAATGCTGCTCTGTCTGCTGATACTGCGCGGCTCCCCATCAAAAGGGAAAAAGTCAAAGGTAAGAAAGTCAAAAAATAAGACCCGACGGAGCACCGCTGCAGTCAGAAGTGTCCGTGCCGGCTCCGCATCATCACCCTCATCGCCGGCTCCCGGCGATACTGCCATGAAGGGTGTACCGTTGCTCAAAGCACAGCCGGATAAGGATCTGCTTAAATACTCCAACTATGTAAAAAGCTATCTTAAGAT
>JAGBNR010000051.1 GCA_017634315.1 Lachnospiraceae bacterium | reverse complement strand
GTGTCGTAGTCGGCATTTATCATCATGGTCTCGTGCTCACTGTCAAAGCCGTCAAGCGTATCGGCAAAGCCGTCGAGCAGCGTGCTCTGTACCGTCTCTGTCACATTTGAATCAAGCATGGCAACATAGAATACGGTCTGCTTTGATGTGGCCTTGTCGCGGATAAAGGAAAAGACGGCAAACAGTACGACAAGCACCAGTATGATGGGGAGCTTGTAGTAATCCCATATATACTGAAGCCTTTGTTTCATATCCATATCCTTTAGCTTGCCGGTCTGTTTGCGTATCTCGTCGTTGATCATAAAAGATAATAAATTTCTTCTGCAATATGTGTTATACTCTTATTCATAACCGATCAAAGTATTTCATGATTATAGTATATCCATCATAGGGAGGCAAACGTGGACGATCTGTATGTTGAGTGCCTTGTGGCTAAGAAACCTCTTCCGGCAGAGACTCTTATAAAGGGGATCGCATGGGGTGCTGCGGCCTTGTGCCTGCTGCTCGGAGTCGCAAATATCCTGTTTATGATACCGTTTATTGTGATAGCAGCTGCGGATTTCTTCCTGCTTCCGAGGCTGTCGGTTGAGTATGAGTACCTCTACGTGTCCAAGTCTCTGCAGATAGACCGTATTTATTCCAAACAGAACCGTAAGAAAGCTGTCGAGTATGATCTGGAGCAGATGGAGATATTTGCCGAGGAGGGCGCATGGCAGCTCGATGAGTTTAAGAATATGAAGACCGTTGACAGGGATTTCACATCCGGTATGCCCGATAGGAGCATATGGATACTCATAGCCCATAACGGACAGCAGATCGACAGGGTGAGACTCGAGCCCAATGCGGAGATGGTAGAGGCTATTCGGACCGTTTATCCCAGAAAGACATTTAAGAAGGCATAGACTCTTTACAAACAGTGTGTTTTTGGGATATAGTAATGAACAATTATAAACTGATAACATACAGCGTGGCATGGAGGAGAATATGAGCAGAATTATCGGAGACGGCATCACATTTGACGATGTACTTCTGGTTCCATCTTATTCAGAGGTCATACCAAATCAGGTGGATATCACCACCAATCTCACTAAAAGCATAAAACTGAATATACCTATGATGAGTGCCGGCATGGACACTGTTACCGAAAACCGTATGGCTATTGCCATGGCGAGACAGGGAGGCATCGGTATCATTCATAAGAATATGTCCATAGAGGCGCAGGCGGATGAGGTTGATAAGGTAAAGCGTTCGGAGAACGGGGTTATCACCGATCCGTTTTCTCTTGCTCCGGACAATACACTGGAGGATGCCGACAACCTGATGGGCAAGTTCAGGATATCCGGCGTGCCCATCACGGAGGGAAGGAAGCTCGTAGGTATCATTACAAACAGAGATCTGAAGTTTGAGACGGACTTTAGCCAGAAGATAAGCGCAAGGATGACCAAGGACAACCTCATCACCGCTCCCGAGGGTATCACGCTGGAGGAGGCAAGACGCATACTTGCGGATGCGAGAAAAGAGAAGCTTCCTATAGTAGATAAGGAGGGCAACCTCAAGGGTCTGATCACGATAAAGGATATAGAAAAGCAGATAAAGTATCCTAATTCCGCGAAGGACGAAAAGGGCAGACTGCTCTGCGGAGCGGGCGTAGGTATCACCGCGAATGCACTGGAGCGTGTGGATGCGCTCGTCAAGGCAAAGGTAGACTGTATTGTACTTGACTCCGCACACGGGCACTCAGCGAATGTCATAAGGTGTGTAGAGATGATAAAGGGCGCATATCCCGATCTGCCGGTAATAGCCGGCAATGTGGCTACGGGAGAGGCAACGGAGGCTCTTATCAAAGCCGGAGCGGATGCGGTCAAGGTCGGTATAGGACCCGGATCGATATGTACCACCCGTGTCGTTGCCGGTATCGGAGTACCGCAGATCACTGCCATCATGGACTGCTATGAGGCTGCAAGGAAATATGAGGTGCCTATCATAGCCGACGGAGGTATCAAGTATTCGGGAGATATCACAAAGGCGATAGCCGCAGGAGGATCTGTCACAATGATGGGCTCGATGTTTGCGGGCTGTGATGAGGCTCCCGGTGATTTCGAGCTCTTCCAGGGCAGAAAATACAAGGTATACAGAGGTATGGGCAGTATATCCGCCATGGAGAACGGCAGTAAGGACAGATACTTCCAGGAGGGCGCAAAGAAACTCGTGCCTGAGGGTGTCGAGGGTCGTGTGGCCTACAAGGGCTCGGTGGAGGATACGGTATATCAGCTTATCGGAGGTCTCAGATCAGGTATGGGATACTGTGGTGCAAAGGATATAAAGGCACTGCAGGAGACAGGCAGGTTTGTGAAGATATCAAGTGCTTCACTTAAAGAGAGCCATCCTCATGATATACATATCACTAAAGAAGCACCGAACTACGCGGTAGAAGACAACTGAAATGCCGACATATATATGGAGTGAAACAGCAAGGGCAGTAAAGTCAAAGGAGTTTAAGCGGTATACCCTTGCGATAGTCGCTGTTTCGGTACTGGCCAATCTTGCCATCATAGCTTTCAGGGACTATGTATACGGTACCAATGACGGTACCTACGGATACAATATAGTGATGTTTGCCGGAGGCTTTTTCTGGCTTCCGTATTATGCCACGATATTTGTCGCGGACATGGTATTCGGCAGGACTTATCCCGACCCTTACATAAAGGACAGGATAACCAAGAATCTCAAAAGACATCATATATATATAGGGAAAGCCATAACCTCTTTCATAATGATCTGTATATTTGCCGTACTCACATTTCTGCTGTTCATAGGGATATCCACGCTGTTTCAGCTGTCTACGGGGACACTCTCCGCAGAGGTGGTAAAGGATTTCGGGGTTAACATAATGTGTGCTGTACCGCTTTTGATGGCAGGCACATCAATAGGCATGATGATGCTTTTCTGTTTTGACAGCAAGGTACGGGCCTATGTTATATTCTGGTGCATTACCGTCATAATACCGAGGATAGTGATGCTTTTGGGAGCCGAGCCGGTGAGCGTCGGCTTTTGCAAGTTTATAAAGGATAAGATACTGATCACGCCGCAGTTTACCACACTGCAGTTCTTTGCATCGAGGAATGTGCCTCAGATAATAATATCGAGCGTGATCTATATCATAATAAGTACTGTCATAGGCATGGCGGTATTCGGAAGAAAAGAGATAGATAATGTGCCTATAGACGGAAAAAGAGAGACAGGCAGGAGTAAAAAGAAATGATATTGGGCAGAAACAGCCTGTGCTGGTGCGGCAGCGGATTAAAATACAAGAACTGTCACGAGGCTTTTGATGACAGGATAGCAGAGTTTAAGCGTAAGGGCTATAAGGTGCCGGGGCATGATCTTATCAAGACTCCGGAGCAGATAGAGGGGACAAAAAAGAGCGCGGTCATCAATATGGCCTGTCTTGATTATGTGGGAGAGCATATAAGAGCAGGGATCTCAACGCAGGAGATAGATAACTGGGTATCAAAGATAACGAAAGATATGGGAGGCATACCCGCTACTCTGGGCTATGAGGGTTTTCCGAAAAGCGTATGTACTTCCATAAACTCTCAGGTATGTCACGGTATACCGTCAGAGGAGGATATACTTGAGGACGGAGACATCATAAACGTAGACTGTACTACTATACTTAACGGTTACTACGCTGACAGCTCAAGGATGTTTATGATAGGCGATGTCGCGCCCGATGCGAAAAAGCTCGTGGAGGATGTACATGAGGCTGTAAGGGTCGGACTGGATGCCATAAAGCCGTGGAGGACTCTCGGAGATATGGGCTCTGCGGTCAATGAATTCTGTAAATCAAAGGGGTATTCCGTGGTCAGGGAGATAGGCGGTCACGGGGTAGGGCTTGATTTCCATGAGGAGCCATGGGTCAGCTATGTGTCAGAGCCCGGGACAGAGATGCTCATGGTACCGGGACTGATGTTTACGGTCGAGCCTATGGTTAATATGGGAGGACCGGATATATTTATAGATGCGGACAATGACTGGACAGTATACACGGATGATGACAGTCTTTCCGCACAGTGGGAAGTGCAGATAGTCGTTACCGAGGACGGATACGAAGCGATATCCTGGTGAGACAGCCAGTGGCTGTCTCACGCCCGCAAAAATGTATAGTATTTGACAGAAACGGAGGAAATATGAACATACCGGAGAATTACAGATCTGCGCTGGATATAAAGCAGACGCAGGTGGCCATAAAGGAGGTAAAGGATCACTTCGAGAGATCACTCGCCAAGCATCTGAACCTCACGAGAGTGTCAGCTCCGCTTTTTGTCACGCCGGAGTCCGGTCTGAATGACAATCTGAACGGGGTGGAGAGACCGGTAAGCTTTGATGTGCTTGAAACGGGAACTACGGTAGAGATAGTGCAGTCCCTTGCGAAATGGAAGAGGCTGGCTCTCGGCAAGTACGGATTTGAGCCCGGCGAGGGGCTGTACACCGATATGACTGCCATAAGGCGCGATGAAGAGACGGACAATCTTCACTCCATATATGTGGATCAGTGGGACTGGGAAAAGGTGATAGAGAAGAAAGACCGCACCTTTGATACACTGCGCGCAAACGTGGATGCTGTATACGAGGCCATGAAGGAAACCGAGCGTTATATTTCGGGAAAATACAATTATATAAAGGATCAGCTTCCGGATCAGCTTACCTATATCACTACACAGGAGCTGGAGGATATGTTTCCCGACAAGACACCGAAGGAGCGTGAGAGAGAGGCGGTAAAGCTGCACGGAGCGGTATTCCTTTCGCAGATCGGAGATAAGCTCAGATCAGGAGAGAGACATGACGGCCGGGCACCGGACTATGATGACTGGACACTTAACGGTGATATCATAGTCTATTATCCTGTACTCGACATCTCATTTGAGGTGTCTTCAATGGGAATAAGAGTGGACGAAGAGGCACTCATGAGACAGCTGAAGCTTGCAGGATGCGAGGAAAGAAAGAATCTTGCATTTCAAAAGGCACTGCTTGAGGGCAGGCTCCCATATTCCATAGGAGGCGGTATCGGACAGTCCAGGATATGCATGTATTTCTTGAGAAAAGCGCATATCGGCGAGGTACAGTCTTCCGTATGGCCTGAGACACAGATAGAGGAAGCGGAAAAGACTGGTCTGCAGCTCCTGTAAGCAGATAAGTAAGCAAAAGAAAGAGTTTACATAATATAATGTCAAGAAACAAAAGAAAATCTTCACTCGGCAAATGGATAGTGATAGTGGCAGTGCTTATCATCATAATGCTGCTGCTTTTGGCTTATCTGATCCTTTCGGGAAAGGGGAATACGAACCCCGTGACTCAGAGCATACAGCGGGAGGTCACGAAGCAGGCCGTAGACAAGGTGATCACCGAGCAGAGCGGCGGAAATGTCAGCCTCGGAGAGATTGAGTCTCAGATGAGTGAAGAGGATGCCGAGACATTTGACGGCATAGTGGACAAATATACCGAATCAGGTCTTGTTTCAGAGGCTATCAGTGTATACACATCTAACGGCGGAGATATCGGAGCCACAGCGGATCAGCTGCGCGATAAGGTCAGCCCCGAGGATATCGAAGCCCTCAAGGAGCTCTATTCCAAGTACGCAGAGTGAAAAATATACATATATCGGTAAGGAATTTAGTCGAATTTATCTTAAGAAGCGGTGATATAGACGAGCGGCGAGGGCAGGGCGGTGGTGTAGAGGCCATGCTCGAGGGGGCGCGTATCCATCGTGCCATCCAGGGTGCAGCGGGGTCTGATTACTCTGCGGAAGTCTCCATGAAAGAGGAAATAACGCTGCGTGATGACCTTATTCTTACGATAGAGGGCAGGGCTGACGGCATCATAGAGCAGGACGGGCATACCACGATAGATGAGATCAAGGGGATGTACACTGAGGTGGAGCAGCTGGAGAAGCCTCTGGAGGTACATCTTGCCCAGGCGAAATGCTATGCGTATATATGGGCGAAGCAGAACGGACTGCAGGAGATATCCGTGCGCATGACCTATGTGGGCATAGCAAACAGACACATACGTTATTTTAATGAGGGCTACACATTTTCCGAGCTTTCCGAATGGTTTGATGAGCTTGCAGAGTTGTACAGGCCATGGGCGGAGTATAAAGCGGACTGGGAAGTAAGACGCGAAGGTTCGATCCATTCCCTTGAGTTTCCCTACGATTACCGTCCCGGACAAAAGGAGCTCGCCTCAGACGTGTATCGCACCATATATCACGGCAAAAAGCTCTTTATGGAGGCTCCCACCGGTTCAGGCAAAACTCTTGCCACACTCTTCCCGGGGATCAAGGCTATGGGAGTGGGGCTTATATCAAATATTTTCTATCTCACAGCTAAGAACATAGGTGCAAAGGCAGCCGCAGACACGCTGGATCTCATGCGTGACGGAGGGCTCTGTCTGAAGTCTGTCCAGATCATCGGCAAGGAGAGAGCCTGTATTAACGGAGCGGCACCTGTGAAATGCAATCCCGAGCAGTGCGAATATGCAAAAGGGCATTTTGACAGGATAAACGCGGTTCTGTATGAGCTGCTTACGACAAAGGACTCTTTTGCAAGAGAGAGCATAGCAGAGGCTGCTTCACGGGGGATGGTATGTCCTTACGCCCTTACGCGTGATCTCGCAGAGTACGCGGACTGCATCATATGTGATTACAATTACGTGTTTGATCCTTCCGTTTCGCTTACACATTTCTTTGGCGAGGGAAAGACCGGAGGCTCATACCTCTTCCTTATAGATGAAGCACACAATCTTGTGGACAGAGCAAGGGAAATATACAGTGCGGAGCTCGATATGGCAGAGCTTAGGCATATTAAAAGCATTATGAAGGGGCGGGACAGAAGGTTGAACAGCCTGATGAACTCGCTCATAGCGCAGCTGTCGATGCTTGAGGATGAGTATACGGAGAGAGGTGAGAGATATCTGCTGTATCCGGACATACCGGGTGTTATCAATGCCGCGGAAAGACTTACCGGAAGGTTTATGGAGCTTTTGCAGATGAGACCCTCTCCGTTAGACGGAGCACCGGATGAGATCATGGAGTTTTATTTTAAAATATCGGGGTTTACCGATATATGCGCAAGACTCGATGAAAGATACAGGATATATACTGAGAGACCGTACGCAGGATTTCAGAAAAAGAGTGAAGAGGACGGCAGGCATACATCAGACTTCAGGCTGAGGCTGCTCTGCGTAGATCCTTCAGGCAACCTCTCGGAATATCTTTCAAAGGGTAAGGCAACGGTATTCTTTTCGGCGACTCTGCTGCCCGTTACCTACTATATGGATCTGCTGGCCGGAAACCGTGATGACTACTCGGTATATGCTTCATCGATATTTGATCCGGATAAGCTTCATGTTTACATAAATTCGGAAGTGACATCAAGATATACCCGAAGAAGCAGTGCGGAATACCGAAGGATCGCACAGAGCATATATCAGGTGATATCATGTAAGAGCGGAAATTACATGGTGTTTTTCCCGTCATATTCCTTTATGGAGCATGTCTATGCCGAGGTTACGGAATATTTCGGACAGTCCGATATAAATATCAACTGTCTTTGTCAGGCACCTGATATGACGGAACATGACAGGGAGGAGTTTTTACTGTCATTTGAGGAAGGCGCGAACAATGTGGGCTTTTGCGTACTCGGAGGACTCTTCGCCGAGGGGATAGATCTGGTGGGTGAGAAGCTGATAGGAGCGATAATAGTTGGGACAGGGCTGCCACAGATAAGTAATGAAAGAGATATACTCAAGGCATACTTCGATGAGAAAGATAACAATGGATTTGATTATGCGATGAAGATACCCGGAATGAATAAGGTACTCCAGGCGGCTGGACGTGTGATCCGCACAGAAAACGATACAGGTGTGATAGTATTGCTCGATGATCGATTCGAGAGAGCAGATCACAAACAAATGTTCCCGAGAGAATGGAAAAATGTCTCAATAATAACAGGGGAGACATATAAAATAATCAAAAAATTCTGGGACAAAAACAGCGATAAAATAACTGAGGTTAGCGAATGACATGATATTGATCGAAAGCAATTTTGGAAAAAACACATATGATATACACTCTCTTACGAAAGCGTTTTATCCTGACGAGGAAGTGAGGATAACAGGCGTTGATATACCCCGTGGAGATGATTGTCATACAGTTATAAATCCCGAGAATTGTGGAAAAGTTGGAAAACTTGTTTATAAATCGGATAAAGGTGATATTTTTGAGATAAAGGTACCGACTGATGACAGGGATGAGCTGAAGCGGATCATCTATCGTACGTTATCAAAAAGAACCGGTCGGGAGCTTCCATGGGGCAGTCTTACCGGAATCAGACCTACCAAGCTGGTACGTAACCGTATCGAAGCGGGGATGTCTGATGAAGAGATAAAAAACGACATGAAACAGTGTTATTATATCTCGCAGGAAAAAATGCGCCTTGCATTAGAAATTGCAAAACGTGAAATTGCTCTCATGACCCCACTTTCACCCTCGAATCATTACAGCCTGTATCTTAATATCCCATTTTGTCCAACCAGATGTTTGTATTGTTCATTCACCAGCAACGCGATCGGAAAAGACAGGAGGAGGGTTTCCGATTATCTTGATGCACTGAAGAAGGAGATCATTGAAACGGCACCTGTTATGAATGGACGCATTCTTGATACCGTATATATGGGTGGAGGTACTCCGACAGCATTGCTTCCGGAGGAGCTTGATTCACTTCTCTCTGTGTTGGGAGCGCACTTTGATATGAGGAATGTACATGAGTTTACCGTAGAGGCCGGACGTCCTGATTCGATATCCGAAGAAAAGCTTAAGGTGCTTAAAGCGCATAATGTCACGCGCATATCGGTAAACCCTCAGACTATGAATCAAAAGACGCTTGATCTTATCGGCAGGAGACATACGCCCGTACAGACAATAGAGGCATTTGAACTGGCCAGAGCCGCAGGCTTTGACAATATAAATATGGATATGATACTCGGACTCCCGGAGGAAGGAGCAGAGGATGTAAGATATACGGTAATGGAATTATGTAAACTAAAACCGGATTCGCTTACCATTCATTCACTTGCACTGAAACGGGCATCAGTCCTTAATGAGATGCTGACAGAGGACAGAAGGGGAGGAGACAGTACGGAAACGGGCGTTATCTGTACTGCAGGCGGAGTGACACCGGGAGAGGCGGAGGAAATGATGCGTATTGCTTCCGCAGGGGCTGAAAGTATGGGCATGCACCCATACTACCTGTACAGACAGAAAAACATAACAGGCAATCTTGAAAACACCGGCTACGCCAGAGACGGCAGGTACGGTCTTTACAATATTCTCATAAATGAAGAGGTACAGGATATTCTTGCACTGGGTACCGGTGCTATCAGTAAGAGGATAGACAGTGGAGGCAATACAAAGCGCAGCGCGAATTATAAGGCGGTGCATGACTATATCGCAAACGTGGATGAAATGATAGAGAGAAAAAAGAGATTGTATGGTATAATTTCAGTATGATTTTGTCAGGTAACATTATTTTCTATATTTTCGTTACAGTGGCGATAGCAGTGGCTACTGCTTCCGTGACGCTGTTTATCTGCTGGCTTGTGTTGAAGAGTAAAAGAGTGGTGCTTAGCAAGTCTTCTTATCAGGCACTTATAGATAACAATGAAAAGCTGGCGGATGCAGAGAAAAGAGCCAACGATGCCAATAAGGCCAAGTCTGATTTCCTTTCTTCCATGTCACATGAGATCAGGACTCCTATGAATACAGTGCTCGGCATGAACGAGCTCATAAGGATGACACTTGCGGATGCAAGTCTTTCCATCGGGGAGAAGATAAACCGTGTGATAGGCTATTCCGATGATATACAGCATTCCGGAGAGGCACTTCTTTACATAATCAATGATATTCTGGATATTTCAAGGATAGAGTCAGGCAAATTTGAGATAAGACCCGAGGGCTATCACATCCATAAGCTGATGGACGACATGGTCCCACTGTTCAGACTCAGCGCAGAGGGTAAGAATCTGATATTCAATTACGAGGTGGATGATGAGCTGCCGGGATACATAGAGGGTGACTCGGTCAGAGTCCGCCAGATCATCACGAATATCGTAAACAATGCCATAGAATATACCAAGGACGGTTCGGTATCCCTGAGTGTATCCGGCAGGGTAGAGGGCGAGACAGTGATATATGATATAGAGGTTTCGGATACCGGTATAGGCATCCGCAGTGAGAACGTGAGCCATCTCTTTGAGTCCTTTGAAAGAGTAGACTCAGCCGAAACGCACTACATCGAGGGTACGGGTCTCGGACTGACGATAGTGAAAAGTCTGCTCGATATCATGGGAGGTTCAGTGGAAGTGGAGAGTGAGTACGGTGTCGGCTCGACTTTCACAGTACATATCCCGCAGAAGATACTGTCAAATGAAAGGATATCGGAATACAGACCGGAGACAGGATCGGAGCTGTCGGAGAGCAAGCGTTATTATATAAACGGAAAGAAAATACTGGTCGTGGATGATAATCTTACCAACCTGACTGTCGCAAAAAGCTTCCTTGAGCAGATGCATGCAGATACGGATACAGCTACAAACGGTAAGGAAGCTTTGAAGCTTATAAGTGAAAAAAAGTATGAGCTCATCCTTTTGGATCACATGATGCCCGAAATGAGCGGTGTTAAGGTGATAAAAAAGATCAGGCGTAATCCCGAAAACTATCTGGTAAATAAGGATACGCCGTATATCGTGATGACGGCAAATGCGATAGTAGGTGCCAAAGAGAGGTATATAGATGAGTACGGCTTTGATGATTATATAGCGAAGCCCTTCAGATTTGCAGAGCTTGTCGGTCTGATGTCAACCTACATAGAGGGTGATAAATACAATGAAGATGAGCTGACAGATCAGAATGCCGGCAAGGCTCCGGGACAGTCCCGTGCTCCTGCGGGAATCGGAGGTCCCCCACCGGGTGCAATAGGTGAGGTCGGAGATATAGATAAGGAAAAGGGGATCGAGGCCTGTGGGGACGAGAGGACATATCATGATGTCGCAGAGGCATATCTTGAGACAGAGGAAGAAAACCGCAGTAATATGGAGACATATGTCAGGACCAATGACTGGGAGAATTACAGGATAGTCGTACATGCACTTAAATCATCCTCGCTTACCATAGGAGCTATGCAGTTTGCCGGTTTTTCAAAGACAGTGGAGGGGGCGGCTGCAGATCTGCTCGAGGAAAAGGATGTGGAAAAAAATCTCGGATATCTCAGGGGGTCTTTTGCCCCATATCTGGCTGCATATGCCTCTGTCTGTGAAAATCTGAAAAAAAACGTATAAAGCACTTTACTTTAATGCTTTAACGTGTTAAAGTATCGTGAAAGCGTTCTCAATGGCTGGATAACCTGCAAGCTGGCTTGCAGGATTATACAGCCATTAGAGAACCAAGGCGATATGAGCAAGTAGGGCTGTAAGCCCGGATTGCGAATAGAGCCTGAAATTGCGAGAGTCGCTTCGCGACGCAGCAATTTCAAGCTTTCACCTCATAATTTAGAATAAAATATACAGGAGTACACCATGCTGGAAAAAGATGTCTCGACCCTGATGGGTTACAGAAAAGGGATAAAGGTAGTCGATGCAACGCTCAGAGACGGCGGTCTGTGCAATAATCATCAGTTCACGGACGAATTTGTCAAGGCTTTATATCTTACCAACATCAAGGCCGGAGTAGACTATATGGAGGTAGGCTACAAGGGCTCGAGGGAGCTCTTTTCCGCGGATAAATACGGCAAATGGAAATTCTCCGATGATGACGATATACGGGCGGTAATAGGCGATAACGAGGGTACGGGCTTAAAGCTTGCGGTAATGGCGGATGTCGGCAGATGTGATTTTAAGAAGGACATACATCCCAAAGCCGAGTCCCCCGTAGATATGATAAGAGTTGCGACATATGTGAATACTATCCCTGCAGCACTGGAGATGATAGAAGACTCAAAGGATAAAGGATATGAGGTATCCTGCAACATCATGGCTATATCGGCTGCGCAAGAGGTTGACATAAAAGTGGCACTTGATATGCTCGGAGAGTCAGCGGTAGATGTGATCTACATAGTGGACAGCTTCGGATCGTTGTATCCGGAACAGATTGCGCGCATCGCTGATATTTATCTTAACGTGGCCGAGAAATACGATAAGAAGATAGGTATGCACGCTCACAATAACCAGCAGCTTGCTTTCGCGAATACCATAGAGGCCGTAGGTGACGGTGTGGACTATCTTGACGCTACCTATGACGGCATGGGAAGAGGCGCGGGAAACTGCTCAATGGAGAATCTGCTCGGACTCCTCAGAAATCCTAAGTATAATCTCTATCCGGCGATCAAATT
>JAGBNR010000050.1 GCA_017634315.1 Lachnospiraceae bacterium | reverse complement strand
TTAAGGTGTCGGGCAGAGGTGAGCTGCATCTGTCAGTGCTCATAGAGACGATGAGGCGTGAGGGATACGAGTTTGCGGTATCCAAGGCAGAGGTCATATACCGGAAGGACGAGAACGGCAAGACGATGGAGCCGGTAGAGCTCGCATATGTGGACGTACCCGATGAGTTCTCGGGTACCGTGATATCTTCTCTTTCCGAGAGAAAGGGAGAGCTCCTGGGTATGAACTCTATAGCGGGAGGATATACGAGACTTGAGTTTCGCATCCCGTCGAGGGGACTGATAGGATTCAGGGGACCGTTTATGACCGATACCAAAGGAAACGGGATAATAAATACGATCTTTGACGGTTATGTACCGTACAAGGGAGATATAGCATACAGGAAGACAGGCTCGCTGATCGCTTTTGAGGCCGGAGAAGCAGTACCCTACGGGCTGTTCAACGCACAGGACAGAGGCTCACTCTTTATAGGACCGGGCACGCCTGTATACTCCGGTATGGTGATAGGCTCAAATCCAAAGTCGGAGGATATCGAGGTCAACGTATGCAAGACAAAGCATCTCACCAATACTCGTACATCAAGCTCCGATGAGGCATTGAGACTGGTACCGCCTGTCGTGATGTCACTGGAGCAGTGCCTTGATTTCATTGACAATGATGAGCTTCTTGAGGTGACACCGGAGTCGCTCAGGATAAGAAAGCGCATACTTGATCCCGTATTGCGCAAGCGTGCGTCTTTCGCAAAGAAGTAAAGTGATGCAGGAAAACAAGATGGGCGTAATGCCCGTGAAAAAGCTGATAGTCTCTATGTCCCTGCCGATGATGATCTCCATGATCGTACAGGCGATGTACAATATAGTGGACTCGGTCTTTGTGGCACAGCTCTCCGAGGAGGCACTTACCGGTGTCACACTTGCATTCCCGATGCAAAACCTGATGTTTGCCGTAGCCGGAGGCACAGGTGTGGGTATCAATGCCATGCTCTCGAAATCACTCGGCGAGAAAAAGCAGGATGCTGCCGACAGTGCTGCAGGCAATGGTGTGGTGCTTAATATCATAGCTGCCCTTATTTTTATGGCAGCCTCCTTTATGGGAGCGGCGGGTGCATTTATCGGCACGCAGACCACCGATCCGGTGATAGCGAGAGAGGGGACCACATATCTTTCGATAGTCATGGTGCTGTCCATAGGGATGTCCGCACAGGTCACCATGGAGAGACTGCTGCAGTCCACGGGACGCACATTCTATACTATGATCACCCAGGCTCTCGGAGCCATCATAAATATCATAATGGATCCGGTCATGATATTCGGACTGTTCGGTTTTCCGGCACTTGGTGTGGCAGGAGCCGCATACGCCACCATAATAGGCCAAAGCATTGCGGCATCTCTTGCGCTTTTCTTTAACATCACAAAGAATCATGACATACATTTTTCATGGAGCATACTGAAGCTTCGGGCATCAACCGTCAAGAGGATATATTATGTGGGCGTACCGTCCATCCTTATGATAGCTATCGGATCCGTGATGACATATCTGCTCAATAAGATACTGAACGTCTTTTCAAGTACGGCGGTGGCGGTATTCGGCGTGTACTTTAAGCTGCAGAGCTTTTTCTTTATGCCGGTGTTCGGACTTAATAATGGTGTGATACCTGTGCTGGCATATAACTATGGAGCGAAGAATAAGGAAAGGATAAATGAGGCTCTGAGGTTTTCCATTACTCTGGCTTTTATCATCATGTGTATAGGCACACTTGTATTCGAGTCGATACCGGAGACTCTCCTGATGCTTTTCAAGGCATCGGATGATATGAAGATGATAGGTGTCACTGCCCTTCGGATCATAGCGGTACACTTCCCGCTGGCCGGACTTGCCATAGCTTTGGGCTCGATCTTTCAGGCATTCGGCAGAAGTATTTATTCTCTTATAGTTTCACTCGGCAGACAGATATTCGTGCTGATACCTGTAGCCCATGTCTTAAGTCAGTTCGGAAACGTGGATATCGTATGGTGGGCTTTTCCGATATCTGAGCTTGTATCGCTCGCACTTACGCTGATATTCTTTAAGAAGCTTAATAAAGAGGTCACGGCTGAGCTTGAGACAGCGTAATGCGTAAGCAGAGAGTCAGTCTCTCCTAAAGATATCTCTTGTATAGACCTTATCACTCACATCATCAAGGGCTGCATCGTAACGGTTTGCTATGATGCAGTCGCTTTTCTTTTTAAACTCATCGAGATCGTTTACAACGAGTGAGCCGAAGAAGGTATCTCCGTCCTCCAGAGCAGGCTCATATATGATGACTGTCGCGCCCTTTGACTTCACGCGCTTCATGATGCCCTGTATCGAAGACTGGCGGAAGTTATCGGAGCCTGCCTTCATCGTAAGCCTGTATACACCTATAGTCACGTCATGCTCACGGCTGCGGCTCCATGTATCAGAGCCTACATAGGCACCTGCCATTTCGAGGACCTTGTCCGAGATATAGTCCTTTCTTGTGCGGTTGCTGTCCACTATCGCCTGTATCAGATTTTCGGGTACATC
>JAGBNR010000049.1 GCA_017634315.1 Lachnospiraceae bacterium | reverse complement strand
CCCCCACCATTCCGGGACATGTTCTTTTACAGAATGCGCATGCTTTGTTCCGGCTACTATGATATTCATGTCATAGTATTTATCATAATCCTTTACCTGTCTGGAAAGCCGGGTATACGTGTCCGCATCACTCTTTATCTCTATACCATAGAGAGCATCCTCCGTCACCATCACGACATCTGCGCGGGATCTCCCCATCATCTTCTCTTCAATTATCCTTATCTTTCCATAGGTTTCTTCGAGATAATCAAAAAGAGGCTCCCGAATATCTCTGTCATGGATTATGCTCTTTTCTTTCTGCTCCATGATCTTCTTCCCTCGATCCTCTGGAGGATCAGATAATATACGGTTTCATTCATTTTCGTCACCTTTTTCGGCTTTAAGATTTGCTTTGACAACATCGAGCAGGTATCCATACTGGCTTTCTGTCGGAAGGGAGTGGTAGGATCTGGCATTCAGATCCATATCCTCTATGCCCCTGTCTTTCATGGACTGGGTCATGTACATCGGGAAATGAAATTTCCCTCCCAGCTTTCTCTTAAGCTCTACCCATTTAATTCCGTTCATTATCTCCATTACTGTCTGACACTGACTTTTGTTCATATCGAATCCCTCCATAGACATCCTTGTTGATATCCGTTACAGCATGGCAATGGATCTCATCTATGCTTTCTCCGCATTTGTGAGGCGCTTCAGCGCCTTGCCTGCTTGCAGCCGCGCTGCAAAGCAGCATTTCATCGGCAGCAAGCCTTGTGTTTCAAGTCTTTCTTAAAGACTTGAAACAATCAGTGTCGACTCTGATGGTTATGATTATAGGGATCGGCATGAATAAAAATCAACCCCTGCGGTTTCGATTCGTAACCACGGGGGCTTATAAACGGCTTCAAGTCTGGATCACAGACAAAAGCTGAACTTCTCTATTGCCAGATTAGCTTTAGAAAAGATATCCTTTGAAGCTTACAACGAAAGTGAGGTGCTCATTCCGGCAATAGAGAACTACTACAAGCGTAATGGACATTATCCCGAAAGAGTTCTTGCAGATCAGATTTACAGAAACAGAATCAATCTTGCGTACTGCAAAGAGCATGGAATAAGGCTTGCTGGTCCAGCTCTTGGAAGGCCTGGCAGGGATACAGTCATTGATAAGCGTACAGAGTACATTGATAGCCTACTAAGGCTTTCTTTGTTCCAAAAATTGATTTTGATATTTTCTCATCCAATTTTCTGTCGGTCTCTGTTCCTTTCTTACGATACAATCTGTCAGTTTCCAGTCTTTTATGAGCATACCTGTAGTTATGAACTCACCTACTGCCTTGCCGTCCTCCCAGGCTTCAAGTATCCCCGTTTTGGGATTCCTTATAATCTCTATATTCATGTGGTACTCCTTATTTTGTCTACATCTCATCCGGATAGCGAAACTCGTCAAATCCCTGTATCCTGTTTCCCCTGTGCTCGGGATGCCAGACATTTTGCCTGTAGTTTTCATTTATATGCAGCTCATCGAAGCCTCCGGCTTTGTAGCCGTCGTTTGCCGGTATATCCTTAGGGGCGATGTGGAACTCATCATAGCTGTTCCTGGAGCCGTAGTTACTGCTCTGATCAGCATATTCGTTGCTGTAGATATGCAGTTCGTCGGCTGTATCAGTCACCGCAACGGCTCCTCCGATTGTGCCGATATTTCTGATATGCAGTTCATCGTTGGAGGATGTGCTGAGTCCTTTGCGCCTCCTGTATTCCTGCTGTCTTCTGTCGATCTCCTCCCATTCCAGCTCGTCAACCTGAAGTCCGGCTTCTCTTGCAAGTCGTTTGCTCTCTTCGCTATACTGTGGTTTTGCATAAACCGGAATACAGTTAGAAAGCATAAGTGATATTACTATGATCGCGCATGCCAGTCTTTTCATATGTTTCACCTCCGAATCCCTTTTTCTATGTCTCTTGCGTTTTAACCCGCTTCGACTGTTTTATTTCTGACTATATTCTCTCATCACAGGTGTCCTATATGCCGGACTACATTCTCGAACAAATGTGCATCTTAAAGCTATAAGCCCCTATTTCATTTTATCAAATCATTTGTTCTTCCGTTCCCACCGTAACGGTGGAAATAGCAAAAAAAGCCGACACAAGGGATTTCTCCCCTGCATCGGCTGTAGCTTATAATGACCTCTGTTGTTGTGGTTTTTGAAAACATTGTGTCGCTTAACACGAAATCACATCCTATTTGGGGATGCCTCTTTAGGGCAGAAGCCCGAAACCGAAGGCTATCCCAAAAGGCAACTAACAAATATGACGGTATCTCGAGCTTCCGCTTGCGATGGAGTGCAGGGTAAAGAGCCTGGGATATAACAGCAGCGCATAGTATAGCGGTGTACGAGCGTTATATAATAGGGGCGGGGCTTATCATTCGCTGATGATGTCCGCTGTTTTGCTTCTTGTGATCTTCATCAGTTCTTCCGGTGAGAGTTCTATCTGATAGCCCACTTTTCCCGCGCTGACAAAGATGTGATCATATTCTTTACAGGATTCATGGATGAAGGTGGGAAATGCCTTTTTCATTCCTATAGGAGAGCAGCCTCCGTGGACGTAGCCTGTAAGGGGCAGGAGGTCTTTCTGCTTGATCATTGCTATGGATTTCTCTCCCGCAGTTTTGGCTGCCTTCTTAAGGTCCAGCTCTGATTTTACCGGTACCACAAAGACGAAGTATTGTCCGCTCTTGCCCTGTGTAACGAGAGTTTTGAATACTTTGTCCGGGTCTTCTCCCAGAGTCGCCGCTATCTCTTCTCCGCTTTTTGCAGGATCCTGTTCATAGGTATGGCTGGCATATTCTACCTTTGCTTTATCCAGCACACGCATTACGTTTGTTTTATCCTCTTTTGCCATTTGATATTACTGTGATTTATGGGCATCACCGTTTCCCAATCGCATTTACTTAAGGTTACCCTTTTCGATATGCTTTTTTATTATGCTGTCAGTTACTTCATATAGTTCTTCAGAGCCAAGCCTTGTCCGTACCTGTCTGCCGTATACCTGCTCTGCTCTTACACCATGCTCTTTCCAGTCCCCGCCATCGTTGCTGTCATTTAATATCAGAGGCTGAAGATTATCCATAGCACGCGCATATCTGGCCTCCGCTGTCTCTCCCGCCTCAAATTCATCGAACATAGCTGTCAGTTCATCCCTCTGATCATCCGGCAGCATGGAAAATATCCTCTGCTTTGCGGCCTCTTCTCTATCTGCCTGCGTCTTCTTTCCGTCTTCATCATAGGCATAGGTATCCCCTGCATCTATCTCCACGATATCGTGTATCAGACACATGAGCATCACATGCGCTATATCCACTTCTTCGTTTGCATACTCACGCAGAATATATGACATGATCGCCATATGCCAGGCATGCTCCGCGTCATTCTCATTACGGCCGTGCCCTGAAAGATGTGTCTGACGGAATACGTTCTTTTCCTTATCTATCTCCAGAGAGAATTCTAATTGTTTGCTTAGTCTGTTATTCATATTTTTCTTAATCTTCTGTCAGAGTACTACAGATACTTCTCCATATCATCCGGTATGGGCGCAGTGATATTTATAATCTCCGAACCAAAAGGATGTCTGAATGTCATTTTCCAAGCATGAAGCAAAGCCCTGTCTGCGAAACGCCCGGTCTCGAGCTCCTCTCCGTATAATTTATCTCCAATAAGAGGATGTCCGACAGATGCCAGATGTACCCTGATCTGGTGTGTGCGTCCTGTATCTATCTCTGCCTCCATCACACATCCATGATCGAATGATCCACGGCATATATATCTGGTCAATGCACTCTTCCCTTCCGGAGGTTGCATTATCTGCTGCTTCATCAGTGTCCCTGGGATCGGTCCTATCGGATCATCTATTACATTCCAAATCCGTTTTTCATTATTCTTTGGCGGATTCGCACAGACTGCCAGATATGTCTTTCTAAACACCCCATCCTCTTTTTGACGAAACAGTCTGGCAGCTGCCGGAGCATTTTTCGCAAAAAGGATGGCTCCGCTGGTATCTTTATCCAAACGCCCCACCACACGAAACCTGCCACTCTTCCCGTACCTCTTATAATATCCCGCGAGATAATTTGCAAGGGAATCCTTATGATGTCCGTGCGAGGGATGCGACACTATCCCTGTCGGTTTGTTAAGGACGACCACATCCTCATCCTCATACAAGATGTCAACGCTGCCCTCTACAGCTTCTACTCTTTCTTCCTGTTCATCGGTATTATCCGTGAACATGACCCTTACAGTGTCCCCCGGAACGACCTTGTCTTTAACCGTCACAGATTCATACAGTCCAGCCTGATTACCATCTCTCACTACCATCAAACCTCCCGGTGTGAACTTAGCGTGACTGATCTCGTGTGGAGTAAGGCCCATGCACTGCTTCAGGACTTTGCTCAAGATCCCTCCCACTGTTGCATCCAGGTCATCAGCTCTAATCTTGTATTCAAGTATCCTATCCATATATAAAAATTTATCTGTGTATCCTGCGTCTTATTCTGTGATATCATTATCCCGTTGCGGCAACTTTCCACCCTTCCCGGTGGGCTTATTCCCGCCGGTTAATATATTGCCGCCTTGCGATCTCACATGGTGGCTTTCAGGATTTCATTTACGAATACATCTTATCATTTTTTATAAATAAGTCCATAGATAGAATTATCCTACCATCCTAAGACATCGCTCTCTGCCTTGCGCAGTTAGAACAGTTAATAGGATCTTATCGTTAAACAGGTATAAACACCTTCCATATCCTATGCAATATTCATATATATTTATACTGCCACCGCCATGCTCATGATCCCGACTATCAGGAGTATCGGTAACGCTATCCATATGAGCCCCATCAGAGCTGCCACTATCACTATCGGCCAGAAGACGAGTCCGATGACACATTTCGTCACTCCCCAGGTTGCCTTTACCAATACTTTCATAAGCTTAAAAAATACCCATATAGAAACGATACAATAAATTGCTGTCAACATTTTACCTGTCCCCCTTCTTTTCCTTATTCCTCTTATAATCTGAGGTGTTTTTGATTCCTAATTTTTGGCTATATGTCTTATTCTCGTCTACTCTTACTGCCAGCCTTGCCGTCAGTATCCTCGTTCTTACGTCCATCGGTCTGTCCCCTCTTTCATATATGCTGATATAAGCATATAATAAGGATTGGTCTTAAAAAATGGTGAGAACAGCGAAATAAGAGCTCTTATTTTGCTCCGGAGGCGAAATGGGGAAGAAATCGACTAAAGAAAACAAGAACATCTATCAGACAAGCCGTGAGGAAGCAGGCCTTACAAGGGAAAAGGCTTCCGAACTCATGGAATTTGTTTCTGCTGACAGGATAGAGAAGATCGAGAGTGAGAAGTCCGCCCCGCATCCTGAAGAGATACTTGCCATGGCTGATGCCTACAAAAAGCCTGTTCTCTGCAATTACTACTGCTCCAAGGGCTGCCCCATCGGGAAAGAGTATGTTCCCGAGATCCAGGTCAAGGATCTCGCCCAGATCACGCTTGAAATGCTGGCCTCTCTCAACTCCGTCGATAAAGAAAAGAACAGGCTGATCGAGATTACCTCCGACGGCATTATCACAGAGGACGAATATGAAGACTTCGCCATGATACAGGACAAGCTGGAAAAGATCTCCGTGACCGCTGATGCTCTGCAGCTATGGGTACGTGAAAAAATTGCCGAGGGTAACATCGACCAGAAGAAGCTCGACAGCTATAAGAAATAATTCCTATATACCCAACTGCCAGCAAAAAACTTCAAAATAGAAGGTCATGCGCCAATTGTCATTTACCGTAACAGACCACATCTTTGAGAATGCGTTTTGGAAGAAGCCGGAAGACAACAGAATTGTATACATCCTTCAGAATGTCAATGAACTGGAGCTTCCGAATATAAAGCTTCCCCGAACAGAGTGAAGCCAGATTGTGGATTCTATTCCGGAGGTGAAAGAAAAATGATAGATCTTGGATTGAAGATTACACGGGGAGACGCGATGATGCTCTATGCGACAAGTCATG
>JAGBNR010000048.1 GCA_017634315.1 Lachnospiraceae bacterium | reverse complement strand
CGAGGCCTCCTGTGCCACGAGCTCACCTACCCTTGTCACCTTAAATGCCGTCTTCTTTATGGTCTCACACAGTGTTCCGAAATCCGCTCCCCGTGTCTTTTCAAGTGCTGTCTTTACCACGCCGGGACCGCTCACACCGACATTTATCACGACATCAGGCTCTGTCACCCCGTGAAATGCCCCTGCCATGAACGGATTGTCATCCGGTGCGTTACAGAGTACCACCAGCTTTGTACAGCCGATCGAATCATTGTCCTTTGTCGCCTCGGCGGTCTCTAATATGATATCTCCCATCAGGCGTACCGCATCCATATTTATGCCGGTCTTTGTCGAACCGGCAACGACAGATGACATTATACGATCCGTGCTGCTCAAAGCCTCCGGTATCGACTCTATCAGCAGCTTTTCTTCATCGGTCATCCCCTTTGCCGCCAGAGCCGTATAGCCGCCTATAAAGTTCACCCCGGTGTTCTTCGCAGCTCTGTCGAGGGTTTTTGCGATCTTTACGAAATCCCCGCTGCTTTTGCATGAGGCTGCACCTATGAGACCTATGGGGGTCACGGATATCCTTTTATTGACAATGGGGATACCATACTCAGCTTCTATTGCTTCTCCGGTCTTTACGAGGTTTTCTGCCCTGCCTGTTATCTTGTCATATATTCTCTCACACAGACGATCCACATCGGAATCAATGCGGTTTATCAGTGAGATCCCCATCGTAATGGTACGCACATCGAGATTTTCCTTTTGGATCATCTCATTGGTTTCGGTAACTTCGTGGATGTTTATCATGCCTCTCCTCTTATGCTCCTGTGATATACGGATCGCTCACCGTGACTGATCCTTATATGCGATGCATCTCGTCAAAGATGTCCTCTCTCTGTATCTTTATCAGCACTCCTATTTCTTTACCCAGAGTATCCAGCTCTGAAGCTATCTCGGCAAAGTGCTTGCTCTTGCCGGAAAGGTCCGTGATCATCATCATATTGAAATACCCTCCGACTATCGTCTGGCTGATATCAAGTATATTGATATTATTATCTGCCAGATAGGTACATACCCTCGCGATAATACCTACAGTGTCATGACCTACTACAGTGATTATGGCTCGCTGCCTGTTCTCATTCATATCATTTGCTTCCTTTTCTGATCTCTTTATCGACAATGATCATACGCTTCATATAATCTATCACACTGATAGCTGTTCTTCAAAGTATTGCGGTCTCTTGAAATCGGTAAATCATACAGTTATGCATTCCATCCTCTGATCCCGTCTGGCTATGGTGACCGGAAAGTCACCCCAGTGATATTCGCTGTCTGACATAGTGACTTCCATCCTGACTGTCTCATAGGCAAGCTCTTCCATATTGTTGTCCTTTGAGAGATGTCCCAGTATCACATGCTTGAGCCTGTCAGATATGAGACTCGTGAGGAGTCTGCCGCAGTTGTCATTTGAAAGATGTCCCTTCTCTCCGAGTATCCTGCGTTTGAGTGAGTAAGGATAAGGACCCACCTCAAGCATATGCACATCATGATTTGCCTCAAGCATAAGTATATCACAGTCCCGCAGGCTCTCCGTTATATACGCGTCATATGTACCCAGATCAGTAGCCACGGCCGCTCTCTTACCGCCGTTTTCTATACGGTAGGCTACAGGCTCCGCCGCGTCGTGGGATATAGCGATGGGACTGATGTTAAAATCCCCCAGTCTGAAGCTTTCGTCAGCCCTTACCACATGAAAAAGATGATCGGGTATATCGCTGAGCCTCGGCATATCATGTATGGCGGCTATCGTCCCCTCCGTGGCATAAATAGGGAGGCCGTATTTACGGGCTATTACCCCGAGGCCTCCTATATGATCGGTATGCTCGTGTGTGATAAGTACCCCTGTAATATCGGGAGTAGTAAGCTCCAGATCATTGAGCCCTGCTTCGATCCTTTTGCCTGATATCCCTGCATCTATTATAAGATGCGTGTCATCATCCCCTATATAAGTACAGTTACCGGAGCTCCCACTCGCGATATTGCAAAATCTCATCCTTATTTCTCCCAGTAGATATCCAGTCTGTCACCCTCTTTAAGATACTCGGAATACTCGGCTCTCATGCCGTTCTTCTTGGTGACTACCATTTTGCCGTGAGGCTTTGACAGATCGAAATCAATATAATCAAATACATCCACAAATATATAGCTTGTCTTGCCGTGCATGGTGATCTGCTCGTCATTTACCGTCACGGTCATCTCCGTACCGTCCTTTTTCTGTACCGCAGCCTCATGCCCTGTCTCCGGAGTATCCGCCCCGGTCTTTATCTCATCCCCTGCGGTCTCCTCTGACTGATCCGCCACAGACTGCGCTCCTGCCTCGCCCTGCATGTCCGATCCGCTGCTGTCCGTACCTTCATTATCATCTGACGGCTTTTCAGCTGCTTCACTGCCTGATCCCGCATTTTCGGAGACCTCCCCATCCTCTTCGGACTCTTCATACTCCATGCCATGATCATCACTCTCTGCAGGTGAATCATCTATCAGCAGATCTATCTTGAAATTCTCATATATCTTAGTCTCATTATCTGCCACGACATTGTTTATCATAATGTCCGTGTCTTTTTCCGCCTTCAGGTCGATAAACTCAAGCAGCTGGGGGAGCAGTACATAATCACGCATGATGATCTCATCCCCATCCTGTATATCATAATATCCGCTCTGCAGCGTACCGTTTACCTCCGCATACTTCGGAACATTCAGTTCGCTGCCGTTTACAACGAGCTTTATATAATCCGTATACTCAGGCAGCTCCTCTATCCGAAGATGAGCCGGATCTCCCGCAGTGGATATCTCTATCTCTATGGCATCTCCTGCCTTAATGGAGGCATTGAGCGATGCGGTATCTCCGTTCAGCTTTATCACTGCACCATCGCCCATCTCTCCGCGCACCACCCTCTTATTACCGTTTATCGTATAGTTTATCTCGGCTCCCCTCTTAGGGAAGAGATCCGCGTTAGGTATACCCGCCTGCATGGCTGCATCCATTATCTTAAGCTTTGAATTGTCATAAAGCTTATACTGTACATCATTCAATGATACGAATATAAAGTTATTCTTCTGATGGAAGAAATTAAGGCAGATACCTATCGGAGTAACAAGAAGAGAATCCTCCGGCAGAGACTTGTCCTTAAAATCAATATTCTTAAGTACATCCTCACCCCTCACTGCCACACGCGTGGGATCTATCCCCATCTCTTCCGCAAGACTGTCGGTAAAGCCCGCTATCCTTCCGCCTCCTCCGACTACAAAGATAGCCGATACCGGTCTGCCTCCGTTCAGCTTCTTGATCTGATCCGACACCTCCCGTGTAATGATCTTTACTACGTCCTTTACTACCTCCCTGACCTCTTCGGGATCGGTCTTTCTCTCCACCCCCATGATATCGGTATAGGTAAACTCCTTACCTGCATCACAGGCATATTTTATCTGCTCTGCTCCTTCGAAATCTGTCAGATAATGCTTTGCTATGACCTCCGTGATCTCGTCTCCTGCACTCGGTATCATACCGTAGGCCACTATAGCTTCATCTCTTGTGATGGATATATCACTGGTCCCCGCGCCCACATCCACGAGAGCAAGATTAAGCATGCGAAAGCTCTGCGGTATGGCCACCTGCATGGCAGCTATAGGCTCCAATGTAAGATCGGCGACATGCAGACCCGACTGCTCCACAGCCTTATACAGACCATCGACAACCTCATCCGGCAGGAACGTCGCTATGACATCGGCTCCGATCTCCGAGCCTTTGTGCGCGAGCAGATCGCTCATGGGATATTTATCAAGATAGTATCTCTGAACCGTATATCCTACGCAGTAGAACTTTATATTAAGGGTACTCTCTCCCACGAACTTCTCATATGCCCTCTGTGCCCCGAGGAGCTCGAGCGAGTATATGTCCTCATTATCGACATCCCTTACTTCACCGAGGCTCTGCTCGACATGGACGGTGATAGTCCTGAGCACTCTTCCGGCAGCTGCAATGCATACCTCATGCAGCGGTCTGCCGATCTTTATCTGCAGTCTGCTCGTGACCTCCATGATAGACTCAGCCACTGCCGATATGCTGTGTATCTGACCGTCCTGCATGGCCCTGGTCTCATGCGGCTTGCTCTCTATCGCCACCACATGAAATCTTTTATCATACATATATCCTACTGTACCGACTATACTCCTTGTACCTATATCCAGTCCGTATACAAGCTGTCCCGGATACTTTCTGTCTGCGCTTTTCTTATCAGCCATCTGCCTGCTCCTGTGTCAACGCTTATTTATCTATCTTATCCGCAAGGTCAAGCGCGAGCTCCACTACCACGTCCGAATTGTAATGCTCCCACTCTCCCCATCTGCCGAGTCCGTATATATTATGCCTCTTTGCCTCATCAAGAATCAATGATATATTACGGGGCTTATCTATGGTATTAAGAGGATAGGCATAGTTCGTTACGAAAGCCGTATCCCCTTCACTCTTCTTATACCTCTTCAGATTTATCTCCGCCCAGGCTCCCGCGGAGCCCTCTGCAAATGTATTTCTATACAGTATCCTGTGATAATCGAGTGATCTGTCCGGGAAGTACTCCCAGTTCACCTCATTATCTTCGACATCCGGCAGATACTTCACCACTATGGAGGAATGCTTAAGAGCCGGCACTGCCCGAAGAAACTCCTCCGAAGCCCCGTCTATCCTGTCGAAAGCTGTCCACGGTGCGGTATTTATGATGATATCAGCCCTATATGTCCCGTTTACCGTCCCCGACTGCATATCAAGCTCACTGACCGGTACACCGTATTCTATATGTCCTTTAAGTCTCTCTGCCATACGCAGCCACAGCTCACCCGAGCCGTATTTCTTCGGATAATAAAACCGCGCATGTCCGGGGAGAGTACCGTAAGGCTTTTTCATAAGACATGCCCTTAAGGTATCTTCAAACGAGACATTCGGAAGCTTATTCATCCAGTAGGTCCCCAGCGTGGAAAGATCCGTCGAGAATATCTTTTCGTTATACGGCAGCATATAATCTTCCGCTATCTTTGTCCCGAGCTTCCACGGTATCCAGTCAAGAAAGCTGTCCGGCTCGGGCACTCCGTTATTACATCCCGCTGCCGCTATCGCCTTTAGATGCTCTACCTGCTCATCCACTGACAGCTGCCAGATATTTGCCTCGTAGGGATATCCTATCCTGTTGTCCTTTGTTCTTATCTTGGTGATCCGCTCATATGAATTCAGCTCGTCTTCTCCCATAAAGCGGAAGAGAAACTCGTTTACCTTTGGACGTCTGACATCGATAAAATGACCGCCGGATATATCAAGCGGTGCTCCGGCTACATCTGCAGATCTGCACAGTCCGCCGGCTTCCCTCTCCGCCTCCAGTATCAGAAAGTCCTCCATCCCTTTATCAAGCAGCCTGTTTGCAAACGTGAGTCCCGCGGGTCCTGCGCCTATTATAAGATATTTCATCTGACTCTATAACCTTTCATGTTTATATGTCTGCTCACGGACAGCCCTGAGGGCAGCATCGACAGATGCCCTCATCCGCTCCGTACTGCCGTCATTGTCTATCACTCTGTCACAGTGTTTCCTGTATTCCTCTTCGGACAGCTGGGAAGCGAATATTGCAGTGATCTTTTCATCACTGTAGCCCCTGCTTTCCTTCAGTCTCTTTCTTCTTGTCTCTTCCGAGGCATATATATACCACAGCTCATCCAGTACTTCCTCATATCCGTTCTCTATGAGCAGTGCAGCCTCTATAAAGAGATAATCATGTCTTCCGGAGCTTATCTCGTATTGCATTGTATCGGATATGATATCCCTCACTGCAGGATGGACTATCTCATTTATCCTCTCTCTGAGAGAACTGTCATTAAAAAGCTTTAAAGCAAATGCCTTTTTATCGATAGCTCCGTCTGCCGCAAGCACGTCATCTCCGGCAGTCTCTATTATCCTGTCAAATACACTGCTCCCCGGGACATACAGCTTTTTGGCCTCGTCATCAGAGACAAGACTCCTGCAGTCAGTGCTGTCCGTTAAATAACCCAGCACAGACGACTTGCCGCTCCCCACGCCGCCGGTGATCCCGATGCACAGCGTCCTGCGAGAGATCATACCTTCCTGAGCCTCTCCCTTAATGAGCCTCATAAAAGTCCCTGCCGGTATTTACATCCACCTCAAGCGGCACCTCGAGCGAAGCCGCTCCCATCATACCTTCTTTCAGTATCTTTTTTACTCTGTCCTCTTCTCCCGGTGCCGTCTCTATCAGCAGCTCATCATGTATCTGCAGTATGAGCCTTGACTCAAGCTCTTCATCCTTCAGCATATTATAGACCCTTACCATGGCTCTTTTCATGATGTCAGCCGCTGTACCCTGCACCGGCATATTCATTGCGACCCTCTCACCGAACTGTCTGCGCATGAAGTTTGACTCTTTTAGCTCCGGTATAGGTCTTCTTCTGCCGAAATAAGTGACTGCCGCACCCGTTTTCTTAGCTCCGTCCACCAGCTCATCAAGATATTTCTTTACTCTGGGAAAGGTCTCGAAATACTGATCTATATACTCCTTTGCCTCTTTCCTTGATATGGATAGATTTTCCGACAGACCGAATGAGCTTATACCGTACACGATGCCGAAATTTACGGCCTTCGCATTACGCCTCATCTGCGGTGTCACCTTGTCATAGTCCACATGAAATACATGAGCCGCGGTGCTTGCGTGTATATCCTGACCTTCCCTGAATGCCCCGATCAGCTTTTCATCTCCCGAGAGTGAAGCAAGTATCCTCAGCTCTATCTGCGAATAGTCGGCATCGGTAAACGTATACCCCTCCCTCGGTATGAAGACCTTCCTCAGCTCCCTGCCCCTCTCTGTCCTTATCGGAATATTCTGCAGATTGGGATCTGCGGAGGACAGCCTTCCTGTCGCTGTCACGGTCTGATTGAACGTGGAATGAATACGTCCGCCGTCATCTATGTAGTCCGCGAGCGGATCGGTGTAGGTATTCTTAAGCTTATAGACGCTTCTGTAATCCAGTATCCTCGCGACTACAGGCACGTCCTCCGCCAGCTTCTCCAGTACATCTGCCGCAGTGGAGTAGCCGCTCTTGGTCTTCTTGCCTCCGGGTATGCCCATTTTTTCAAAAAGGATCGCACCGAGCTGCTTTGGCGAATTGATGTTAAACTCCTCACCGGCTTCCTTATATATCTCCTGTTCAAATGCAGTGATATCCTTATCGAGCTCTCCGGATATGGTTACAAGAGCCTCCTTGGATGCCCTTATCCCCTCCTGCTCCATATCATAGAGTATAAAAGCAAGCGGCATCTCCGTATCCTCAAATAGCTCTGCCATACCCGCATCCTTTAGCTCAGCATACCTCCCGGGTCCCATGCTGAATGCCTTATATGCTTTCTCGGCAGCATCCTCCGGTACGGCATAGTCATCTATCAGCGGATTGATAAGATAATCCATCAGCAGCAGATCCCGCAGCTTTGGACTGTAGCCTATCCGCATCGATCTGAGCTGGCTCTTTATGTCGCAGGTGTAGTAGCTTCCCTCGCCTGCGGACAGCACATCATTTACATGTGCCTTAAGAAACATAGGTGAAGCAAAGCCGTTTACCGGTATATGATAGGCCCTGTCCTTTTCCGTCACGGCGTATACTCCGTTATCATCCAGTGCTATACCCGCCACAGACGCTTTTTTTAATGCTGCAAATATATCCTCTATCTCTCCGAGATCTTCTATCTCTTCAAAGCTGTGCCTTGCCGCGTCCTGTACCGCGATCGCCGTTGACTCGTCAAAGTATCTGAACAGGCTTTTCAGCTCCAGATCCCTGTACATTTCATAGGCTGCCGCACTGAAAAGCTCTCCTTTTTTTGCCGCTTCCCATGAGAAATCGATATCTGCATTCACATTTATCGTTGCAAGCTTCTTTGACAGCACTGCCATATCAAAATGCTGTTCGAGTGTTTCCCTTACAGACTTCTTTGAGATTTCGGATATGTGATCCTTCAGGTTCTCTATAGTACCGTACTGCTGCACCAGACCTACGCCTGTCTTCTCGCCTATCTTCGGCACTCCGGGTATATTGTCGGAGGAATCTCCCATAAGTGCTTTCAGCTCTATGATCCCGGCAGGAGTCACTCCGTACTTCTCCTCCACATCGGCAGCATACAGTATATCCACCGTAGTGACACCCTTGGAGGTATGCGGAAGCCTCACCTTTACACTGTCCTCTGTCGCCAGCTGTAGCAGATCCCTGTCTCCTGAAAGGATCACTGCCTCCCTGCCGTCGCGCATTGCTATGCGGCTCACCGTACCGATGATATCGTCAGCCTCGAGTCCCTCCTTGGATATGATCTCTATATCCATGGACTTCAGCACATCCTTTATGACAGGCACCTGCTCCTTCAGCTCATCCGGCATGGCATGCCTCGTCCCCTTATATGCCTCATACATCTGATGTCTGAAGGTGGGCGCATGCTCATCAAATGCCACCGTGATATAGTCGGGCTGCTCCTCGGATATTACCTTGAGCATTATGTTCAGAAAGCCGAGTACCGCATTTGTATGGACACCCTTGCTGTTAGTGAGCAGCGGCAGACCGTAGTATCCTCTGTTGAGCATGCTGTGCCCGTCAATGAGCAGTATCTTTTCCTTCATTATCTCCATCCCTGTGTCATTCTATTATAAAAAGCAGTAAAAAACAGGCCACAAGCACAAATATTGCTGTGGACTCTATCAGACATACCACGTTTCTGTACTGGGTCAGATACTGAATAAGGCTTTCGGTACCATCAAGCATCTCCTCGAGATCCGCGTGCAGATCTATGGTCTCACCGTTCTCTGCCCTTGTGATGCCTTCGTCAAGAAGATAACTGATCTCCATCTCATCCCTGCATTCGCTGCACTTCTTAAGATGTGCGGTAAATGCTCTGGCCTCCTTGAGACTTAGCTTTCCCGCAAGATAACCGGGTATCAGACTCTGTATTTCCTTGCATTCATCCGAATTATCGCCTACTGTCCCCATAGAGAAGTATTATACCATATACACTGGCAGGTGCATAATATTTCATCCATACGCTGCCAGCGATCAAAACATGCCAAAGGGCATGTTTTGTTATACCATATACACTGGCAGGTGCATAATATCTTCACGGCAAGCTGTGCGGTTTCATTTGGATTTGTATATAATTATAGAAAATATGCAGGGGAGGTATATATGAAGGGCAGAATTTATTGTATAGGAGTGGGGCCGGGAGATGCCGAGCTTATGACACTCAAGGCTGTGCGTATCATAAAGGAATGTGATGTCATCGCGTATCCCATAAAGGACGAGCAGGCTGATACCTCTGTTGCCTTTAATATCGCAAGACAGGCCGTACCTGACATAGCGGCAAAGGACCTGTTGCCCATATTCAGTCCTATGGTAAGGGACAGGAAGACTATACAGGAAACCCATGAAAGAGCCGCAAAACAGATATCCTCTTTGCTGGCTGAGGGCCTTAAGGTAGCATATCTTACACTTGGCGATCCGATGATCTACTGTACCTATACTTCGCTTGCAAAGCTCTTGTCCGAAAATGGCTATGAAACCGAATATGTGAGCGGTGTGACCTCCTTCTGCGCAGCGGCGGCAAGACTTGGTACTCCCATAGCGGATCGGGACGAAACACTCACCATACTGCCCGGCGTATATGATATCTCTGCTCTAAAGCATCCCGGCAGGCATGTCATAATGAAGAGTGCCGGTAAAATGCATCAGGTGAAAGATGAGCTCCGTGCTCTGGGAAAGGATGCCATGGCAGTGGAAAACTGTGGAATGCAGGACGAAAAGATATACCGCAGTATATCGGAAATCCCCGATGACGCAGGTTATTTTACGGTGATACTTCCATCCGGGAAATGAGCGACTCTTAGATCAGGCACACCACTCCCGGCACGCTCACCTATACGAATGAGATTGAACATTTGATGATAAATTTATTCCTTGGCTCAGATACACCACCTTTGACCGAAATCATCAATACTTAAGCACCTGACCGTGTCGTGTAAACAGGAGAATCAGAAAAAGTGTCCGAGAGCTTTGATTGCTTCAAAAAGCTTTTATGATATCCGGTATGTCCCCCATGCTGTCGGCTATGCATACGGCACCGAGCCGCAGCATCTCATCCGTATCTCCGTAGCCGAAGGATACGCCCATGCCCGATATCCCGACATCGGCCGCTCCCGCCATATCAAATCCGGTATCACCGATAAGTATGCACCCGCTGATATATTCGGGATCATTTTTCTCCTGTCTTCGGAAGAGCTCCTTCAGTACCTCTGTCTTGGTGTCTATCCTGCCGTCAGGTGTAGCTCCGCACACCTCATCAAAGAGGTCATACAGGTCGAAATGCTTCAGCAGCTTTATGCACATATGCTCCGGCTTTGAAGACGCTATCGCGATCCTGCAGCCCATCCCCCTCAGCCTTTCAATACACTCCCTCACTCCGGGATAGAGCGAGCATTCAAATATACCTGTTGTCTCATACCTTTCCCTGTAGAGCCTTATCAGCTCTCTCGCTCTTCCTTCATCAAATCCGTATCTTTTTGTGTATGTATATAAGAGAGGCGGTCCCACAAAAAAGGAAAGCTCCCGGTAGTCCTCCACATATATCCCGGCTCTGCTCAGTGAATACTGTGCGCATTTCATTATGCCTTCGCCGGTATCTATCAATGTCCCGTCCAGATCGAAAAGTATTGTGCTCACCGGCACCTTTTCACACCTTATCAGTCTGTCCTTCTCGTAAGTCAGGTCATAGGACACCCTGCTCCTTCCGGCATACATATCCTTCAGGAATACCCTGTCGCCTTCCCACAGATTCAGGCTCTTTATCTCATCATCGCAGATAAACCTGAGCGTCCCTTCAGGACAGTCGTAGTTTATCCCGGCAGCCTCACTGTCTGAAATGTGCGCTGAATACAGATACATCTCCTCATCTTCATATTCATCATTCCTGAAATAAATGATGCCATGAAAAAGGAAGGAGGCGAGCTCTATACCCGTCTCCTCCTTTACTTCTCTCCTAAGACACTCCGACGCTGTCTCGCCCTCTTTGAACTTGCCGCCTACGCCTATCCATTTGCCCTCGTTGACATCATTTACCTTCATGTCACGGAGCATCATGAGTGTCCTGCCTTTATTTCTCAGATAGCATAATGTCGATCTGTACATAACCTTGGATCAAGCCGAGAAATCCACGTTTCCTCCTATATATGCCGCCTCTTCGGCTTTGGGTGCAAGATAAGAGGTTACCTTCTCGAAAAGCTCATCAAGTGATGATGCCCTTACCACCTCATATCCGAAGTCTTCCTGCTCATCATATGCCTCTCTGGCCTTCTCGCTTCTTGCACTCCTGCCCTTCTCTGCCCGCTCTTCCTGAGCCTCCTTCTGAGCTTTCTTATCCTCAGCCTTCTGAGCTGCTCTTCTCTCTTCCCTCTTCTCCTGTATCCTCGCTGCCTGCTGGTCGTTCGCTTTTTTCAATACCGCAAAATACGATACCTCTCCGTCATCTCCGACCTGCATGCCGTAGCCCTTTACATCCGAAGAATCACCGAACTTATCCTTCATGGCACTTATGCCCTCTTTGGCCATAGCTATGATGCCCTCATACTTATTTCTGAAGCTCTCATCATTAGCCATTTTCTCGACTTCATCCTCTCCTATGAGGACTACCATCTTATTGGGATTTGCGTAGCTTGCCGCATTTGCCTGGGCATTTGCCTTCTGATCCTTCGATACAAGGATAAAGTCCATATCTCCGAACTTTGCCTTGAGCTGATCGTAATACTTCTGAGCCTTCTCTGACAGCTGAGGCTGTCCGACCGTCTTGCCGAGCATACTCTGGGTCTTGTCGTTTACAAGAGAGTCGAGCACAGATGACCTGTCATACTTTACACCTGTTTCATTACCTGCCGGGAAACCCTGATCCTTACCGACGACATCCTGTGCCGTGTGCCTGCCCTTATCAGAAACTGACTGCGGATTGTACGCGCTCTTATAAGGGTTTACATCAGAAATACTTGAATTAAATCCTACTGCCATTTTCTCATCCTCCTTGAATATCATGCAGAAATCCGTTTCTATATCTATATATCGGAGTATGTGTCAAAAAACTTTAGCCTTAATCCACCTCTGCTTCGGATACTTCACTTTCGTGATATTCCTCCTCGGTATTTACCGACCATATACTATCCTTGTCCTTTGATCCGCTTAAGATATTCCTTACGGCTTCAAAGGATGTCATCATGGAATGATCTATATTGTTGTATCTGTGCTGTCCGTTGCGTCCCACGCAGTAAAGATTGTCAATGCTTTTAAGATAGTCCACGAGAGTATCTATCTCATTGTAGGTATCAAAGTATGCCGGATAGGCTTTCTTTACCTTTTCCATATGATAGTCAAGCACCTCGTCCCTGCTGTCTATCAGACCTATCCTTAACATCTCCTCTATACCGAAATCCGCAAAGACCTCCTCGCTCATGTTCCAGTATTCATCGCCCTCATTAACAAAGTATTCCAGACCTATCCATACAGTGTTTTCGATATCCTTTATCATATAGGGCGACCAGTTGTTGTATATCTGGAATCTCCCGAGCTTCACCCTCCTGTCCTGCACATACACCCAGCAGTCGGGTATGATATCATTGATCGTCCTGATGTCCGTGAGGTTCTTCAGGTTAAGCCTTGATACGAGCACTCCGAGTGTCATATAATCCCTGTAGGGCAATCCCGCGGCTATACGCGCCGGATCTGCCGGCACATCATTCATGCCTCCCACCAGATCCTTTATGGGCATGGAGGATATGACATAATCACCGCTCACCTCATGCTCCGACCCGTCAGCCGTGTCCGTGTATATGATCGAACGGATGATATTATGCTCATCCTTATTTATCCTGACCACCTTTGCGTTCTTTATTATACCTCCACCGAGCTTCTCTATCTCTGATGCAGTGACATCCCACAGCTGTCCGGGACCAAGCTTAGGATACTTAAACTCCTCGATCAGTGATGTATTCACCTTGCGGTTTTTTACCTTAAATACTCTCCCCAGATAGTCCTTTATTATACCGAATATGGAGAGCCCCTTTGTCCTCTGTCTGCCCCATGAGGCATCTATTTCGGAGGGGTGCCTGCCCCACAGATTCTCCGTATAGTATTCAAAGAACATGCTGTAAAGCTTTCTTCCGAAGGAATTCACATAGAGATTCTCAAGATTATCCTCAGGGAGCTTGTGAAACACGGATGCAAGATATGAAAAGCCTACCCTGACCGTCGTTAAAAATCCGAAGTTCTTAAATGTCTCCGGTTTAAGTGATATCGGATAATCATAGAATTTATCATTGAAAAGTATCCTGGATACACGATGCCTGAGGAGCATGACACGATCCTCCTTTTCGGGATCGGGACCGTTCCTTTTCAACGGTCTCTCACGCTTTAAGACAATATCGTCATAGGTGGGATAACCCTGCATGGGAAGCATCTCGTCCCACCACTTATTCACCTCCGGTATCTTGGAGAAAAAGCGATGACCGCCCATATCCATACGGTTGCCCTTATACTCTACCGTTCTGGATATACCTCCGAACTGCTCCGTTTCCTCAAAAACGGTCACCTCTATATCATCGCTCTGTCTTAAAAGCTCGTATGCGGCGGTAAGACCTGCGGGTCCCGCACCGATAACAAGTGCTTTTTTCTTCATGAATTCCTCTTTATTTCCTGAATAGTGACTGCCTTGCTCCGTGATGCTCTTTCCTGTGTTTTAAAGCATCATCCACTATATCCATGCGAAGTCCGGCATCTATGAAATCACAATACCTGCAGAACGGATAATCCGCTCTTGATTCCCTTATTGCTGTGCGTATCTTCTGATACATTTCGGAGTTCCATGCCTCCTTTATGGGTACTTCGTTAAGATCCGCCATGGTTGTCTTTTCATAATTGTCGCAGCAGCATATACCCATCCTTCCGTCAGGGAAGATAAAGATGTCGGTGTATGGCATCAGGCAGGTCTCTTTGAGT
>JAGBNR010000047.1 GCA_017634315.1 Lachnospiraceae bacterium | reverse complement strand
GTGATACTGTAATAGTATGTCTTGCATCCCTGATACTGCCCCTTTAGTGTCACTGTCATGCGTGGGGCTTTCAGTGATGATGCCTCCCCCGCATTTATGTTGTTCTTATATGACAGCGTATAGTCCGTCTTCTCTTTGAGCAGTGTGCGCCCATAGTAGACCCGCGGACTCTGTGTGACAGCCTTGCCGGTATATTCCATGCTATCGTTAAAAGATGCCGCTGCCATCCATATGCCACTCTTATCATCATTGCCGTAGGGCTCGTCTCCGGCCTTAGTATCAGACCGTATTACCCTTACCCTGCAGCTGTCCGTCTTACCGTCTATGGACACGGTGATGACGGTTTCTCCTGCGTTCATTGCCGTGATCACACCGCTTGATGAATCCACCTTTGCAACCGTTTCATCGGAAGATGCAAAGACCGGACTGCCGGCCACTCCCTCCGGTCGTACTCCGGCACGCAGCGTATAGCTGTCTCCCTCATACATGGTCACTTCACTGCGACTGAGCTCCACTCCCGAAGCCCTAAGGCTCACATGCACCTTAAAGGACGCAATTACAGGTGACGGAGCACCGTTTGCAGTCGCAGTGATGGCAGCGTCCCCCTCACCCTCGGCTATCAGCATACCGTCCCTATCCACAGAGACCACGGATGTATCAGAGCTGCTCCATACTACGCTGCTGTCATAGGCATCATCAGGTGTTATAGCCGCCGTAAGCTCCATGACTCCGCCCATATCCATCTGCTGCAGGCTGTCTGTCAGCACTGTGCTGCCCGACAGTATATCCGCCCTTGTCACCGGGACAGCTACCGTCACGGGTATATCACGTTTTACGCTTTTATTCTCTGTTGTGACCACTATGTGGGTATTTGCATTTACATCCGCGATACGGTGCAGTGTGACCTGCGCCGAACCGTTTGTCGCTGTCACGACAGCAGACTCCTTTGCGACTCCATCGTCACCCGATACCTTGATGACGGACGGATCGGAGCTCGTAAACGTCACTTGCTTCTGTGAGGTGTATGAGGGCGTGAGTGAGACGGAGATTTCCCCGGACTCTGCCGGCAGATATATGGTTTTAGCCGTATCACTCACATCAAGGCTCTTTAGCGGTGCCGACACCGTCACTTTACATTGGGCACTATGGGTAGCTGTAGCAGCTGTGATGATCGCGGTGCCGCCCGCTACCGCTGTCACCCTGCCGTCATCGTCCACTACGGCCACAGACTCGTCACTGCTGCTCCAAGATATCTCCGGTGATTCATCGGTATCTGCAGGTGTAAATACAGTCTTAAGCTGAAGTGTGGGAGCTGCTGTTCCCGTATAGCTTAATACGGCACTCTCTTTGTTCAGCTTCATGTCAGTAACAGGTGCCGTGATATTGACGACACACTCTGCAGTCAACGTCGGGTGCTCCGGATCAGTGGTTTTGGCAGTAGCGGTCAGTGTGGCCGTACCGGGCTTTTTGACCGTATAGCATCCCTTACTGTCTATCGTCACCAGACCTGTATTGCTGCTCTTCCACGTAACAGCCTTAGTATCTGTCGCCTCCTCCGGATAGTAGCTGACAGTCAGCTGACCCCCGGTCGTTTCATTCCGGTTTATATTAAGTGTCGTATCCGACAGGACGATACTCTCCAGCGGTTGGGTCACGGTTACGGATTTTGAAGCAGTCCTGCTTCCCACGCCGGCAGTAAGCGTTACTTTTCCTCCCTTTATCCCGCTCACTCTGCCCTGTGACACGGTCAGCACCTCTTCATCGGAGGATGTCCAGGTCACGCCTTCATTACCTGCCGGAATGGTATAGGCTTTGGTCGATCCGCCGTATCCGTTGCTCACCCGGATGCTGCCCTTTATCCTGTAGTCGGCTGTCCCTCCCTTTTTTACGGTACTGCTCCCGTCAAGGGTCATACTCTGCACGCAGGAGGCATTCACCGGAAGGGTGTTTGTTATACTTCCCGTGTCGCTTATCTTAGTCTCATCCACTTCTCCGTCATACCACGCACTCTTCCCTCCGAGCTGCATGGCTATGCATATCCAGCCGTTAGGTGCCTCGCTCATATGACAGGCGGCTACGCCTACATGAGTGAAACTGGGGTTGATCATATTGGTATAGTGCCCGGTCACTCCGGTGGATTTGCCTTTCACGGATTCATTTATCCAATCCTGTTTTTCTTCGTAAAACTGATTTATCCCGTAGGCGATCCCGCTTGCATCGTGATTATTGTTCCATGCCAGATTCTCTCCGAGATAATTAAACTTGTCTCTATCTATGCGACTATATATACCTATACTGTCACACAAGGTTGCGTGTGCGACCGTAAGACCGGCCTCCATGGCACGCAAACGTACACTCTGCTCCAGATCGTTTGACCATTTGAGTGGTACGTAGTCCTCTAATGTAAGCGGCTTCCCTGTGTCCTTATCTATGATACCTTCTTTACATGCCTCATAGCGTATGGCATTGATCTGTCTGAGTATGTCAGCTGCAGACCTGGTATAGTATGTACCTGTGATATCAAGCCATACCGGCTCCGGGTCTGAGGACAGCATGCGATTGATCCTGTTGTCATTTGCTGTCACTGCACCTTCGTCCACTATGCCGTTGTCCGCGGTGACTGTCCCATAGCTTTCATAGTCGTATGAAAAATCAGCCTCTGAAGTATCTTCATCAGCTACTTCAGAGCCATCCGTGTCAGCACTGTCTGCAGCAGTATCATCTGCAAGAGTGTCGTCTGCAAAGGTGTCACCTGCAGGAGTGTCATCTGCAGGGGTGTCATCTGCAGGGGTGTCATCTGCAGGGGTGTCTGTCTCCGCACGGTCTGCGGTATCGTTCTCAGATGCACTGAGCTCATCTGCCTCCCTATACGATAAGTTCACTCCCTCAGAGCCTTCTGCCGGCTCCTGCTGTGACAGGAGCACTGAATCATCGCTTACGCTTTCCGCTGCATAGACAGCATTACCAATCTGTGTCACCATTAGCAACACTGTAAGCATTCCTGTCAACAGCCTGCTCCTTCCTTTATCGTAGATCATCCTCCACTCCCTCCGTGTAAGTATGCTTTATCGTTCACTTATCTGCTTCCGAAACAGCTGCCACCATTCCTATCATACCGTAAAAAACCGGCATTACCGAGATACTGCTGTCACAGGTGATTGCTCCTGTCGCAAAGGCAATTATACCTAATGCGCCGCCTGTGAGTAAGATGCTCTTTACATCCATCTCCGCGAGTTTACCGGGCCCTCTTTTTCCGTTGTTTGCCATTGAGCGGTATGCCTTGCCACATACAGTGCATATGATGCCTATGAATGCGATAAGACCCATAAGTCCGTTATTTACAGCCGTCTGTATATATATATTATGGGCTTTGTCCACTATTATAGTGGACGGAACACCTGCGGTGGCTCTCCCGGCATAGTCCGTCTGCGGAAATGTCACCATAAATGTACCCGGTCCGGCTCCAAGCACAGGACTGTGCCCTATAATCGGCAGAGAGGTCGCCCATATGTAGCCTCTTCCGCTCGCAAAGCCATAGTGCCCTTTAAATCCGATATGCTCCGTGTCACCCGCATCGATCTCATACCCGTAGGGTGTACAGAGCTTTACCTGTCCATTTTCATAAAAATGAAAAAGATATTTTTCGCCACGGTTTATATCCAGCTGTACATATGCATCGCTCCCGGTTCCCATACTCCTTGCGATCAGAGCCCCTGCCCAGTATCCTTCCTTATCAAATACATACTCTGCCTCATCACCTTCCCTGACAGTATATGCTTCTACCTGCTCTCCGCTTTCGTCAAATGCAGTAATGATCCCCTGCATATCTGACCTGATAGTCATGGGATGTCCAGCCATGGAGATACCAATACCGTCCTGACCCGTGCGAAGGTACTCTACACTTACTTCGTCTGCAGGAGATCTGACATAGAGCAGCATCACTGTCATAGCTGCAAGAAGAGACACAGCTGCAAGCGTACACCTCCTAAAGACCTTATCCGGTATTGCCAGTACAGCGAGCACTATAAGCGATATACCTATGCCCAGCGAACCACCCGTGCTCTTTGCTCCGATGCAATTGAGAAGAATCAGGATGCAAAGTATAATGGCTGCGAGAAATATCAGTGCCTCCCTGCTTTTTAATGTACGGGTGTCCGGATATCGTATCAGTCTCGCGGCACACACTGCTGCCGCAAGTATCACCACAGGCACCACAAGGCTCAGCCACAACGGCACATAGTTCATATTTGCAACGGTCTGATACACCTGTCCGGGTGCAAAAGCAAAGGATATCTCTCTGTTTCCCGCTATCATATACATACCTGCTCTGCTTGCAAGAAGATCCTTCCCCACAAGCTGCGATACGCCGATGATGCACTCTATGAGCACAGTGACTGCCAGAAATCCCATAACGCAGAGAGCATCATCCACTCTCTCCAATACCTGTATAGTATAGAAAAGCATGAACATATAGCACAGCACACACAGCAGACCTTCAAAATGACCCAGCTCACCCCTTAGAGCAATATCCCTGTGGTCAGACAGACAGAAAGAAACCAGTACCGCAGCCGTATATAAAGCTACAGGTATAAATACCGCTGACCTCTTCAGCCTGATGCGCTTTGTAAGCAGGAGAACAAAAAAGATAATGACGGCAAAGGCTGTAACCGCTTCCAATACGTTAAGCTTTGCCAGATTAAAGAAGTCCCACTGTATGGTATCATCCTCTCCATACATCCACGGCAGATCGCCTATCGGCGCAGTATAGGGCACCGCCCTCACTATGAGCGGTATCACCGATATGTACAATATTACCGGCAGCAGCCGTATGGCTCTCGCGTATTTCTGCATGGCATATTCATTTCCTCTCGATCTAATGTCATGGGTTAATCAGTGAACATGAATATGAGATCATCGGATCTCCTCCTATACTCTTTGCTTATTCTGCTACGAACCGCTCAAGAAGTAAAGCTACTGCCTCATGCAATACATACAGTACATGCCTTGCCTGAAAGACAATATATGTGATCAAAAACAGCTGCATGGCGGTCGAGCGCATCAGCGTCAGATACCTGCTGGTATGTACGAACAGGGTAGGGTATGGCAGTGTCAAGGAAAGCAGCACCAGTATACAGAGGAAATTTCCGTAGTCCGCCCTCTCCTCTTCCAAAAGCATCAATACGAGAGACGGTATGCCCCAGTCATTGAAAAAGCCGGATGCGGCATAGATATCGCTGCCTCCTGCCGCAGACATCTGCAGCTCATGCGCCTCCTGCCCCGTGCCTGCCGTAGCGGCTTCGTGCGATGCGCACATCTGCACTGCAATATAAGCCGACTGTGTAAGATATCCCACAGCGTGATAGACCTTGTTCTTCATGCCGTAATAATACGCATCTCGTTTAGGATTTATCTTTGTAAATCTATACGCAAAACCGATAACCGCCATAATAATACAAACTGTATAGCCTACACCAAAGTGTACACTAATATCATATCCGGTATATTTGAAAAACGCAGCTCCAGATAACCATAACGATGGCGTAAGCGAATAGTCAGTCGGTTTCGTGCAAAACTTCGTCCGTCTCACTAACACCCCAGAATTAACTCCACGACCCTCTCTGCACCTTTGCCATCGACGACATTCCCCTGCCGTTTAGATATAAGCATCCGTTCTTCTTTATTATCGTACAGCTGCAGAGCCATATCTGTGAGCCTTGAAGCCAGTGCCCCTGCCCCAAGCTCTCTGATATCTCCGGCGCATTTCATTATCCCACGCTGCTCAAATCCATGTGCTCCGGGGATCTGATTGTCCGCTAGGATATAAGTGATCGTGGGTACCCGGCACGCACACAGTTCATATAGCGTAGATCCTGCGGCCGATATCGCAACGTCACAGGAAAGCATAAGCTCTGCCATATCGGTCACATTCTCATGCAGTACTATACTGTCTTCTCCCGATGCCTCTGCAAATATGGTCTCCCTGTCTTCATTCGCCGCGCCTACTATGAAATGAAAAGTATGCCCCGTATCCCGTCTCTTCACTTCTTTGATAAGCTCTATCATAAGGTGTTCAAAATCTGCTCCGCCCGTCGAGACAAGGATTCTTCTACCGCGCTTATCCGAACTGCAGTCATCAGATACTTGGTCCAACCGTTTTCTATCTGTATAGTTATCCCCTTGTCCCGAACCCGTATTCCGTTTCACAGCTCCGTCAAACTCTCTCCTCAAAGGCGCATAAGCTGTACCCAAAAGCAGCTCCGGCAGTACTGCATCTCTGTACAGAGTACGATACCTGCTCTCATCCGCATAGATATTATAATTTATGAGTATGTCACAGGGATATGGAAAAAAAAGAACATCATCAATGTATATCAGCTTTCCGCCGCCGGAATGATTCACCGATATATCGTGATTCATATCCACAATAGATCCATCGGATATCGCCCCGGAAGGAAAACCTTTCAGATTTACCATATGTTTCAGTTCCTCAATATACTTCGCCGTCACGAAATAACTATCGACAAAAACAGCCGCAGGATGCTCGCTCTCCACAATCCGAGCCATCTGCGGCAATTCGCTATCCATATCCTTATAATCAGTCCCGAGTACTATATCGCGATACCCGCGCCCCTCAATGATCTCGTCAAACTTATCTCCGGCAGTAATGAAAGCACAATCTATCCCCTTATCCCTTGCCGCATCCGCAATGGAGAGGCACCGCATCACATGTCCTGCTCCCACTGAAGCATTCCCATCAGCCCTGAATAAGAACATCACTTCAGATCAGTCTCCTTGATAGGCTCACCATACGCTATGTCCCGCTTGCTCCTGCTGCCGATCAGTTTTTCATAATACTTGGGTTTCAAACCATATCCCGGCCTTATTACCCTTATGTTTTCAGCAGTAAACTCCTCCCCTGCCTTTATATCCTTTACACAGTAAATACTGCGTCTGAATACAGTAGACGCCCTTTCGGATTCCGTAAGAGTATAATCAGGACCTGCCATGATCCTCTTGGCAGCCTTGCATTCTTCTATCATCTTTTTATAATCGTCCATGCGCATAGAAAAACCGCTATCCGCACTCTCCACTCCGTCAAGCTTCACATGCTTCTCTACGACACATGCCCCGAGACTAACCCCCACTACTGCGCCGAGCGATCCGAAGCTGTGATCGGATAAGCCAACCGGGTATCCGAAACGCTCTGCCATATCCGGTATATTTCCAAGCTTCATATCATCCCACGGTGCCGGATACTCTGAACAACACTTTAGCAGCACTATCTGCTCATTCCCCATGCTCCTGCACGCATCCACGCAATCCTGTATCTCCTCTATGCTTCCCATACCTACAGATATGATCATCGGCTTTTGTTTTGAAGCTATATACCTGATCAATGGTATATCCACAAGCTCATACGAAGCCACCTTATATGCCTCTACCCCCAATCCCTCCAGAAAATCCACTGAAGTGCTGTCAAATGATGTAGAAAGAAAGTCTATCCCACACCTCTCACACTCCTCTTTTATACGTCCCTGCCATTCGTAAGGCGTAGCTGCATCCTCATACAGCTTATAAAGACTATAGCCATCCCACAGACCACCCTTTACTCTAAAATCCTCTCTGTCACAATCAATAGTCATGGTATCGGCAGTATAAGTCTGTATCTTAAGACAGTCTGCCCCTGCATCAGCCGCCTGCCTTACTATCTCAAGCGCATTATCAAGCGAGCCGCCATGGTTGGCACTCATTTCCGCAATAAAGTACACATCGCCCTTATTTATCCTGTCATACAGATGAAACATGATCGTCACTCCCCGTCTCTTTTCCTTACCACTTCCCTCAGCAGCTCAAAGCCCTTCGCCATATGAAAGACCACACATTCGTAGGCAGAGTAAATCTCCCTCGGTATCATCCATGACCAGTGTGGGAAGAACACATACCGCGGAGCAATCTCGTCAAGCCTCTCTCTGCTGAGTGAGTCTTTATCCGTAACAAGTACACATTCGGAGTCGTCAGATCTCTCCGCCAGCTTTTTTGCATTTTCTATATTCCAGGATTTGATTGTCGCAATAACGTATCTGTCAACCATATATCATCCCAATGTTCCCTGCCACTCCGACAGATTATATTCATAGCATTCATACTTCTCTTCAAAGCCGTTATTTGTGAAGCACCTTGCGCTTGCCACATTCTTTGGCTTTACTTTCGCTATGAGTCTGCTTATTTCAGGATAATGCTCATGCACCTCGTCAAGCAGCAGAGCCACTATCAGCTTCCCGTAGCCCATGCCTCTCCTGTCCGGGGCAATGCTGTAATCTATCTCTGCAGACTCACCCTCGATATCAATGCGGCACTGTCCCACGGGAGCATCATCCTCCATCAGTATAAATGCTATCCTCTCCGGATCATCCATCATCTTCGTAAACCACGCATGGTGCTCCTCATCAGAGATATGATGGGTCTCAAAGCTGCTCGCTCTTGTGGCAGGATCATTTGCCCATCGAAGCAGCAGCTCCTCGTCCTCATATGTAACCTTGCGAAGCCTCAATAAACTATTTTCCGTTGTATTAAACCTTTTCATGTCTCTAAACCCTATTCCCCATTCCCAAGGATCTTGATGCCACCGGTGGACTGGACAGTCTGAAGATAGAGTTTATTGCTGTCATCATATGCCTTGTCAAGCTTTGCCTGGATCACCTCTTTTTCCGCAAGAAGCGCATCGTAATCCTCCTGCAGAGCCTTTATCTTCTGTTCCAGGCTGTCGCAGGCAGCTTTGGCATCTTCCCTTGCGAGGGCAGTCTGCCGCTCGTTTTCCCCTGTGAGCTCTTTTTCCCTCTCTTTTTCTGCTTCCTGTCTGACCTTCTCTAAAATGGCAGGGATATCATCAAGCGAAGCCTGTAGAGAATCTACAATCTCCTCTTTTTCTTTCTGTTGCCCGCTTAGAGTCTCTATTTCCAATTTCAGTTCGGTCAGCTTCTTCTCTCTCGCTTCACACTCGTCCTCCCACAGGTCATCCTCTAACTTTTGCTTTATTGCAAGCTCGTACTCATACTTCTCCTTTTCGTTTGCACGTTCATTATCGCGCTCTTTTAATGCCTGTTCCATGTCCTTTTTCATGTTGTCAAGACGAATCTGCATCTCTTCTATTTTCTGTTTATTGCTCTCCTGTATCGCTTCAAGTGCTGCTGCATTGTCAGATGCGTTTTTTTCGAGGCTCTCCTGCTGTTTCCTGACCTGTGAAAAGTAACACTCTCTCCTGTTGTTGGTCATAATAGCAAGCTCGTTCAACTTGTCTTCCAGTATTATAAGCCTGTTAAGCTCTTTCATCCTCTCCTCTTTTATGGACTCCATCGCTCTGATTTTCTCTATTATCTCCGGGGCAAGCATATCAAGTCCTATGTCACTTGCATCTGCCTTGACCCTTCCTGTTCCGCCTGTTTTCTTTGCTTCTGTCCACTCTTCTGCCGCCTCAATGCGCTGTTCCTCCTTTGCAATAGAGTCCTCATGCTCCGGACTCTTCTGCATTGTCCTTTTAGCAGAGTGTCCGACATTAAAAGACATTTGTTCACCATCAGACTCGGCTTGCCCTGCAAGCAGTCGATCTATACCCTCCGCCGCTTCAAGGAACTCGGCTTTCGTGTAATTTTTGTTGAGACCGGCAAGCTCTTCCGGCAGCTGTATCCTCTTCCTCTCTGCCTCCTCCTTCAATCTGGTATATTCTGCCATTATTTCATTTTTGGTGTTCATCTCCGATACATTCACTTCATTTCCTCCATTTTGCCCTAAGTCTGCGATACGTTTCCGTTTACTTCTCCGCTGCCTGCCTCATGCGCTTTTCAGGTCCCAATATGTTGATACCGCCTATTGAACGCACAGTGTCACTGGTAAGCATACGACTTTCGGCATTGCATTGAGCGAGCCTCTCTGATATGGCATTCTTTTCTTCCCGTAGCTCCTTGTACTTTTCAAGAAGCCTGTCATACCGGTACTGGAGGGATGCGGTTTTATGCTCATATTCCTTCTTTTCAAGAGTTGAGGTGTATGCGTATTCTTTTCCAAGCCTTTTTTCGGCAGCTTTTATTCCCTCCTGCCTTGCGGTCTCTGTTTTGTTCGGAATAGCATCCACTTCGGCCTGCATCAAGGCGATCTCATCCAGTCTCTTTAACAGTGCTGCTTTGCTCTCCTTCGCCGACTCTTCACGCTGCCGCAGCTCATCTTCTCTCTTTTTAACTTCTGCAAGTCGGTTTTCTTCAGCATGCTTTCTTTCCCTTTTGAGGGTATAGGAATACTCTGCCTGCTCCCTCTCCGCACTTTGCTTTGATTCGCTGGAAAGTCTCTCCAGCTCGTCCTCTATCCCGGATATCCGGCTTTCAGTGACTGTCTGCTCTTCCTCCTCTTTGCTACGAGTCTCTGCCTGCTGCTTTTCAAAAGCCTCCTTGTATTCCGATTCACTTCTTGAGGTCTCAATATCATAGCATTCTTCTATAAGTGCCACCGCTCTGTCTACGGCCTCAACGCTATGCTCCGACAGCGCGATCCCGTATAGCTTCTCCAGTCCGGCTTTCCTTTCGTTGATTTGCTGACCCAGTTCCATGTACTCCCTTGTCACATCTTCATTAAGAATGCTCAGCTTTAAGAGTTCCTCCACGCTCTCAGCTTTCTTTACTTGGCTTGCACGTTCCGCAAGGATAGTCGGTGTTTCCATAAGCCGCGCTTTCTCTTCTATCTCCTCCACTGCGATCCGGTATGCTGCAGCTATCTGCTCTCTGGTGCTGCTTTTCGGGTCAAAATCCATTTGTCTGCCTCCTTTTGATCATTTTCAATTCCGGTTTCATTTATCTATAGAATTAATCTCATCACCTGTACTTCAGTACTTTTTTATCACATGGCGCGCAAACAAAAGAAGCCTGCCGCATCAAGGCAGTCAGGCTTCTCATTAAAACCCATATTGTAAAGGGTCTGATACTTATCCTCTCTGAACTTCGTATACCAGTACGTCAGTCTCCTTGCCTCTTCCGGCAGCTCTCCTCCTATCTCTACCGTAAAGCTACTCTCCGTGATAACGAAATGAAGCCTGCTGTCCTGCACGATGCCTCTATTCTCCAGCTTTCTCATCCCTGTCCCTCACAAAACATTAAACTATACCCATACACATTAGTACAAGTACTGCAAGGAGCACAAAGAGAATCAAGCCGTATAATATAACCAAAGCCTTGCTTCTGACTTTATTAAAGAAGATCAAAATCAACCCCATTAGTACAGCTATACTGAATGCCATGGATGCATTCATAGTTATCACATATCTGGCAGTTATCTCGGCATTGCGCATTGCTTCAGCATTGGTTGTAAGTATAGAGAATACAGCAACCAAAACCCCCATCAGAGCTAATACATTGCCATAAATTCTTTGAGAGACGTTTTCCAGCTCCTTATTGGCTCTCTCAATCTGATCTCCCATCTGCCTTTCGTATTCATCTTTATAATTCCCCAATCCAACATAAGCGGTCTCTTTCTGAAACGATGCTTCGGGCTGCTTATCATAGGTCACGTCAGGGATAGCTCCAAGTTGCTCAAAAATAATCTGTGCTATAGATTCGCCTGAATGAAATGATATTTCCCTTGATGAAATATTCTGAACCCGCAGATATGCGTATGTCTCATGCCCAGGCTGATACTGAGGACCATCCACTCTCACTCCCTGCCTCATTCTTGAATTCTTCTCCACTATTCTCCCTGTAATATCATAAGGCAGACGCAACTTTTCTCTTGATTTTACAAAGATTGTCTCTCCGGGTGCTACAGTATATCTATCCCGCTCATTTCCACTCTCGTCAATGATGCATGATATGGTAAGATCACAGGAAATACCACTACTCAGAGTTTTGTCCGTAAAGCCTTCCACAATAAGTTCTCCGCTACTTATGCGGCTTTCAATCTGCTTATCTACAAGAACCATTTTCTCACCCCTTTCCGAAACATACAAAATATTGTATCACCACCCCCATCAAAATACAATATAATGACCTTTCAATCCAGGGCAATCGCTTAATGTATGCGGTATAGCATGATAACTTGATTTCTTCCCCATCCCCCTTTAAAATATAGTCAGAATGACCAATCAGCTCATTGTGATTATGATGTACAGGAGGTGGATGTGTATGATGCAGATTAACATTGCTGATGCTAAAAAAGATTTCTCCAAACTGATCCGTCTTGTCGAAAATAAAAACGAACCAAGAATCAGTATTGCCAGAAACGGAAAAAGGGTAGCTTATATCATTCCTTCAGAGGAGATTCCTGTATCAAAACGTATAGGTGTTGGAAAAGGACGGTTTAATGCTCCAGATGATTTTGATGCAAACAACGAAGAGGTTTACGACATGCTCACAGGAGGCTCCTTATGAATATTCTTCTTGATTCATGTATAGCAATCTGGGCTGTCCTTGACGACATGAGACTCAAGAAAAAAGCCCGTGACTATCTTCTTGACGAAGGCAACAATATCTACTACAGCGCAGCAACCGTTTTTGAGGTTGACATCAAGAAAAAGAGCAGGAATGACAACCTTGAATTCAACACAGACGAGTTCATCGAATTGTGTGAAGAATCCGGTTACATACATCTTCCTCTGAGCGGAGAAGCCATTGCACATGCAAACCATTTAGAATGGATTGGAAAGGGTCCCGAACATCTGGATCCTTTTGATCGAATACTTCTTGCCCATGCAATTGTTGAAAACATGCACTTTATGACCGGTGATTCAAGAATTCCACAATTTAAGCAAAACTGTGTCATTGAAGTTTGAACAAAGTCTTTTTGCTTTCTCATAATATCTTATCCTTAACCTTTATTATATAGTATTCCACACCCAAAGCCACATCCTACATTCAATCTCATGCAATACATGCGGCACATGCTTTATCTGAAAGATAATGTATGTGATCAAAAGTATTTGCATGGCGGTCGAGCGCATCAGCGTCAGATACCTGCTGGTATGTACGAACAGGGTAGGGTATGGCAGTGTCAGGGAAAACAGCACCAGTATACAAACCTAAAAGTCGTAT
>JAGBNR010000046.1 GCA_017634315.1 Lachnospiraceae bacterium | reverse complement strand
GCCGCCCGGCAGCTCCTGATAAACTCTATGGCATCTTTTTGTGCGGCTGTGACAGTGCCCTCTACAGATATTCCCTCCGAGCCGTCTATCGGAAAAAAGAGAATGCTCTGAGGGATCTGCAATGTGCCGCTGTAAGATACTGTTACTTTTTTTCCTGATACCTTTACATCTGTTTTTACCTCACCGGTCGCCAGCAGAAGCCCCTCTATACTGTAAGCTGCAGCTTTTATGGCGGCTTTTTCCATGTCATCCGGGGAGGTTCGTACCAGACTGGCTTTCAGTGCTGCCTGATAAGCGCATGACGACATCACCGCACGGTCATGCAGAAAAAACGATACATAGATAAGAAATACAAAGACTGTCATGATGAACGGGAAGATCAGTGCCGCTTCTACGGTATATGAGCCCTTTAATCCCCTCTTCATATATATGTCACCGCCCCGTGAAGCAAAAATCCTGCCAGAAGAAAAGGTATGAACGGGATTTCCTTATTTCTTGTGTACTTTCCCGTCATAAGGACTGCCACCGAAAAGGCGGCGGAGAGGATAAGTGCGTACAGACAGGTAAAGCCTGCCGATCTGCCGCCCAGGTATATGCCGACTGCGAGAATCGCTGCTCCGTCACCCATTCCGAGCTTTCCGTCTGACACTACCGCTACGGCAATGAAAACTATACCGATAAGGACTCCCATAAATTCGTCTGTCATACTGGCAGGACGCAGAAGCAGATAGAGCAGAGCTCCTGCTGATATCCATATCGTAAGGAGTATTAAAGGCAGCTTCTTTGTTTTGATATCGCAGACGGCTGCCGTGAAAAGAAATATACCAAGTACAATCTCATTTATCATTTATTTTCCTCCACATTCACTGCATGGCGGCAGAGAAACCTCTGAAAGAGGCACCTCCCGTATAGTCCTTTTCAGATCCGGACAGGAAAGCGTCGTATGATATCTGTTACCGTCATCTGTAATATAAAGCAATGCCGGGGTGCCGCCCTTTGACGCGCAATGCTCACACGGGTAGTATCTGGAGCCATCGTTTGCCCGTTCGGAAGATATGCGGCTGCTGTCTGCAGAACGTATGTTGAAGTGCAGATGTGAGCATCCCAGGGAACGATGATATACCGAGCCGTATTCTGTGACATATACCAGCTCGTCCGGCGGTTTGTCTGATATACCGCCGTGTTTTGCATTGTCATATCCTGTAAATGCCCTGACTCTGACTCTGTCGATGATCCTGGGATCATAGGTATCCAGCAGATCAAACGGCACATCTATGGTATATCTTTGCACCAGATCTATGATATCATCACCGCCGTTTATGATATCCACCGCTGCCGAAAGCCCGCCCATATCTGCGGCTCTATTGCCAAGATAAGCGTATTTGGCGTATGTATATGCCTGCTCAGACAGTCTGGCGGTATTGTCTGCCGATATCCTGACCGCATCAGTCAGGTACATGACAGAGAGCATGGCAAAAAGGAATATGGGCAGTACGAGAGCTGTTTCTACGGTTATACTTCCCGAAAGAGGTCTCCCCGGAGATAAAAGGAGAATTCTGTCTATGACATTTTTGACGTTTCTTTTTGACCACATATGTTTTGTTTTCAGTTGGATGGCTTGGGGAGACCCCTTTCGAAAAGTATATTGCGGCTTTTGATCAGAAGTCGCTCATATAGCTCATGCTCCGGTCTATGGTAAGCCTGTATTTACCGCGGCAGGTCATAGCCGCCGCCATTGATACATATTCCACACATCCGTCCATACGAAAAGCGGCATTGCCGTCTGTAAGCCGGATGTTCATCTCGATCATATCCATAGCCCGCATACATTTGGCGGTTTTGTTTTCAAGAAACAAAAAGACTCTTAAATAATCCTTATATGAAAATCCGGTTCCCTGATGTCCGGTGGGTCTGGCATTCGACTTTATACTGATGAGTCCCCATAACGGCATTTTCCAGTCAGCTTCGGATTTCACAAGAGGTACTCTTTCTCCGGCCATCAGTCTGACTACGTCGGATACGCTCTCTCCGTAGGCCCATGCCAGGAGTATCAGCTCTGTCAGTGGTTTCGCGGCATCCGGTATCATGAGCAGGGCGCATATCACGGATACAACAGCCTCTACAGGATCCCGCTTTTCCGGGGAGGACAGAGCGTATACCGCATCCGTAGCGTATCTTATCGCAAGGAGTCGCTCTGCTGTCTCTCTGAGGTTTGCGGTGTCTGTGGTCCTGCCGTGGATTATATACTCGAGCTCGTATTGCGCTCCTTCATCTTCGACCGCATCTGTATAGCAGGTACATCTGTCGATCAGGTATTCATCAAACATCAGCTCTGACAGCATACTTTCGGTATCGATCGTGCCTCCGTGAAGTCCGGTTCCTTTAACGGTCTGCCGGCTTGAAATGAGAGCAGCCTTATTTATGCTTTTATCCGATATGCCGCGTGTATCCATTATGTGACGCAGTATGCCCTCTCTGTCATCAAAAGCATTTCTTGCCGGGTTTTCGTCTATCTTATAGTCGATCCCGTTCAGCTCGGCTTCCAGCTCCGCTCTTTTCCGGTCGGGCATATCCACATCTGCATCAGAGCTGTCGTATTGGTTTATGAGGCTGCCGGCTTTTTGAGCCATAGATCTGGCAGCCGATATGCCGTGACTGTCCTCAAAGGCCTGTATGGCCTGTCTTTTAAAGACCCTTCCCGCAGCATCCGATGCATAAGAGACCTCTGATATATCCAGCGAATCCAGCGACAATGCTGTAAAATCCACCGGATCTAACGGAAATACCGTGCCCTTTGAAGGATCGATATTATAGCTGATATAGTCCTTCATGTGGAGCGTCAGCTCCTCCAAAGACGGGGTGCCGCTACCATAAGAGGTGTCGATGAAATACAGGTCATACTTATCCAAAAGAGCTCTGTTGTACTCTGCAAATACAGACTCAAGTGCCATATCCGCAGCTATCTCGCACTTCATTCTGGCCGCAGCATAAGCGGCACTTTCCGTCATACTCATTATCAAAGAGAGTACGAGCGTAAGTATCAGACTTAGGAAAACCGTGATAGTACCCCTGTATTTCATCCTTCCCCCTTTTTTGAGTGACCTATACCTGACCGGCCTTTTTGTTGATTGTCTTGAAGATATCGTTTACCAGATCGGTAAGCTGAGACTTAAAGATCAGAACCAGACCTATGAGAACAACGAGTATCAGTATCATCTCAACCGTACCGATACCGTCTTCCTCTTGCAGAAATCTTTTCAGCATATCGGAGCCCTCCTTTCCTTTTTATTTATGCTCTATCCGTCCGAAAAGGACGAAGATACATATCTGCCATACTTTGAATAGCTGTCCCTACAGATTAAACGACATGAAGGCCGGCACGATCACTATAAACATCACAACCCCCAGCATGAGTGCCATGGGGATCAGCAGCTTGGTGGAGGCGATCTCTCCGCTCTTTCTGGCCTTTGCTTTTCTTTCTTCAAAAGCGTCCCTTACCTCCCTTTCGAGCTCCGGCAGCATACCGGCACTGCCCTTTCTTATATTCTGGGCAAGCAGAGCCCCCAGCTTTACATATCGCTTTACCGCACACCGTTTTCCGAAATCAAGATATGCTTCCGGCTCGCTGACCCCGCTCTTCATCCTGTGAAGAGTGACCAGCATTTCCTCATGTGCAAAGGATATCCCTTCACGGTGCTGCTCCCTGTAATCGACAGCGATTTTCTCAAAGGCAGCCCTTACCGTCATCCCGGCTCCGATCAGCAGGGTAAGCTTGCTTACTATCTCCGGATAGTCCAGCATCATCGCTCTTTCCCTCTCTGCCACCTCTCTGGACAGGTCATGATCCCTGCCTATATAGATGGCAAATGCCGCCAGTGATGATATCAGGAGCACATACAGCCATGTATGCGGCAAAGAGTATCTGTACATAAGCTCATGTCCGGCTGCCTCAGAAGGAAGCCGCTGTCTGTCTTCACTCACTGACAGAGCATCAGTCTCGGAGATCCCCCTTGTGATCTCATAGGACAATGTATCCTCAGGGGTACGGTATTTCGGATATACCTTAACGTACAGACTGTGTTCGGCTTCGGTTTCACCGTAGGACATCATCGCCGTAAGCTTCACCTCCCTGCCTGCCGGATCACGGTAATCTTCCTGTATATGTCCGTTCATATCCAGTACATCTCTGTCTCCGACAAGCCATTCTATATCAATAGGGTAGTCTGCCGACCTGTCGGGCAGTACGAGATCCCGGTCTATATGATCCGGCGAAATGTTTTCTCCCAGGATCGCTTCATCGAGATCCTGTGCAGTCTTAAGAAAGGCAGCCTGTATATCATCTTCCTTATAATGTTTTTCACTTACGATGATCTGCCGTCCTCTTTCAAGCAGCTCTCCGTCGGCATACAGATCCAGACTCACCGCCCTGTCTCCCTCTCCGTAACCGTTTCTTTCGATAGAGTACCCTTCTATATCCTCCGGACGGAAAAGATCGGATATAAGAATGATGAAGGATAACAGGACACCTGCAGACATCACGGCGATCGCAACGGACAGCTTTTTCATATAATAGTCTCTGGTCAGCCTCGACCCGGAGCCGCCGGGATGCATCATGAGCTGCTTCTCTCTGACAGACTCTGCCTCCTTTGGAGGGAAATACCGGAGCAGCAGTCCGGCCATGGCATAGAATATACGCATGTTTTACACCTCTATATCCAGTATTCTTTCAGCGATCACGACTCCCGCCAGATAAACGGCAAGTGCCGCCGTCATCAGCACCCGTCCGCCTGTATTCTCATACAGGACCGAGAGAAAATCAGCAGAGCCTATCTGCAGGTATACGAGGATACCGAAGGGAACCGCCTCCATAATGCGGGTTTCCGTGATCTTGGAGCTCATTGAGACCTCTATCTCCCGCCTTACCTCTATCTTGTCGCTGATATTGGACGCAGCCTGCCGTATTATCCTTGTCATATCTCCCCCGATACGCTTTGCTGCTTCGAATATTCCCGCAAAATCGCTGATATCCGGTATATCAGCACTTTCCGCGAAATCCTTCAGGATATATTCGATCTGCTCATTATCTCTTAGCCTTGCGGTTATCCTGCGGTATTCGGAGGTAATCCGCGCATCCTCTCCGTACATATCCTGCATATCGTGATAGGCCTCTATAAATGCGTTCTCCACCGAATAACCGGCATTTAGTGCGGTGCTGACTGACAATATGCTTTCCCTGAACTGCATGCTTAAAAGACTTTTTTCGGATTTATCCCTCTGTCTGCAGCGGAACCGGAAATACAAGACCATACCCGGAAGAAAAATCATAAAAGCCGGTATGCTTTTATAAAATACATATGACACTGCTCCATCGATCAAGAGCCATTCAAATACTATCCTTGTCATAAAGACCCTTTCGCCTGAGCTTTTCAACATATCGGAGACTACCGACCTTTTCGAGTTTTCCTGTGACAAGACCATGTTTATCCTCTCCTTTCTCTGTAAAGCTGTATATGGGATTCAGCCTGAACTCGCCGTCCTCCAGACCCTGCATTTCCGATATCTCCAGAACCCTGCGGCTCCGATCCCTCAGTCTCCCCAGATGTACGATCACATCTATAGCCGATGCCATCTGGCGTCTGATAGCCGGAAGAGGCAGATCCATACCCATCAGTACCATTGTCTCTATCCTTGAGAGCATGTCCTTTGCACTGTTGGCGTGTCCCGTACAAAGTGAACCGTCATGTCCCGTGTTTGCTGCCGAAAGAAAGTCGAGTGCCGCACCGTCCCTGATCTCGCCCACTATGATGCGGTCGGGGCGCATCCTGAGAGAGGTTTTTATTAGATCCCTTATCGTTATTTCCTTTAGACCCTCCACATTGGCATTTCTGGTCTCGAGCCTTACGAGATTGTCGATACCCCTTATCTGCAATTCCGCAGAGTCCTCTATGGTCACCAGTCTCTCATCATGAGGGATCGCCTCCGACAGTGCGTTCAAAAAGGTGGTTTTTCCCGATCCGGTGCCTCCCGAAACGAATATGTTGTATCCGGCTATGACGAGCTTTTTCAGGTAATCCGCTGCTTCAGCCGTGATCGATCCGTATCTTATCAGGTCCTTCATTCTGATCGGGTCATCCGGAAAACGCCTGATGGTGAGTATGGGTCCGTTTATAGCGACAGGCTTCATGACCACATTTACTCTGGCACCGTTAAACAGCCGCGCATCCACTATAGGAGAAGCTTCGTTTACTACCCGGTTACTACCGGCCACTATCTGCTGGATCACTGATCTGAGCTTGTCCTCCGTGTCAAAACGTCTGTTCCATTTTGAGAGACAGCCGTTCTTTTCATAAAATATTTCCTCCGTGCCGTTTACCATGATCTCCGTAACGTAAGGGTCTGATATGAGCTCCTCCAGTATCCCGAGCCTTCTTACTTCAAAGAACAGACCGTCCAGGAGCCGCTCTCTGTCGGACAGTGAGATGGGAAATGTCCGGGCGGCTGTATGTATGGCTTCTTTTATGATCTCCCGGACCTCCTTGTCCGATACGTCACGGGACATATCTATCCTTGATATGACATCTTCCTTTAAGCGGGTAAAGACCTCATCTGAGCAGCTCTGCCGTGTATTTTCCAATTTCGGTACTCCTTAGATCTGATGTGATATCATACATTTCCCGTGTGTCGGGCGGACATATGGCCTGCATCCTTTCACTCAGTCCGGTCCTGCCTGTGTATTTCAGGTAAGAAATGATCTGTGACAGCTTTGCCTCCGATACGGAGTCCCGTCTTACCGGTACAAAGATCCGGTCGCAGGCTTCCAGTATTTCCTCAAACGAAGGCAGCCAGACACCTGCATCTATGATCACATTTTTAAATCCCGTGTCCGATGCCGCTTCCAGCATCCTGCGGATATCCTCTGTATTTATCTGAGCTATATCTCCGGGATTCATCGCCGGCGGTACATAATGGGCTCCCCGTGTGGTTCGTACCATGCTTCCCAGACGTACGGCATACTTTTCACGGGATTCGTCTCGGAGAAAGAAGAACAGATCGGATATATCAGCGTCATAGCTTTCTCCGAACAGCACCGGAAAGCCGGACACAGCCTCCAGATTCAGGTAAAGAGAAGGAGCCTTATCGGACAGTATCTGCGCAGCTGCCATAGAGAGCGTTGTCTTCAGGCATCTGCCCACAGGAGAATAAAAACAGTACACGGAGCCGGTATCCGTGACTATACCGGGATTTACCGGTATGTCGGAGTCGGATATCTTCTTAAGGATAGCCCTCAATATCACATCCAGGGGCTGCAGGATATCGATATAATACACATCCGGCTCATTTCCTTTGATCGGAGTCTCCGTCAGCACGATGGTCAGCTCGGTGCTGATCTGACGGATCTCGTTATTGAAACAGGTCTCGTCTGTGAGAAGTAATGATATGCGGTGATCCACGGCATAAGACTTTAGCTTGTCATCACGGGTGAAGCCGCAGCAGGATACGCCTATGTTTTTATCGCTTATATACCTTAAAAAGCATTCAAGATATGCGGTGTCGGAAAAATAAATCGCCATGTCCGATCTCTGTCCGGAAATCATATGTCCTCCTTAATTTCATATATTCCAATATGGGTAGGTCCCGAGAAAAAGTGCGAAGGCAAAAGGGAAACGGGTCGCCTTTACGGATGTGCCGTAAGCTTTCATACACAGAAGAAAAAGGATGAGAGATGCGGCAAGTGTAGGTACCGCTATATGTATCAGTCCTCCGATCCTTAAATACATGGCAGCGACCATCATGAGCTTTATATCCCCGGCCTTTATGCAGCCCAGTGCGAAAAAAGGGAAAAAAACGGCAAATATAAGGACTGCGGATGTAAGTGAAGAGATCAGCTCCGAGGCGGTATGGGTCATGATAAGACTTATCGCCAGTCCGCAGGCAGAAGCAAAGAGAATACAGTTTTTGATCCTGGAGCTCACGATATCTGTCAGAGCACAGATAAAAAGCGTGAACAGAAATAAATAGTCTTTCATATCCTGTCATCTTTCCTTGTAAAAGGTATCCTGTCACTGATGTGTGACAAAAGAACTATCAGAAAGTGAGTACACTCTACACCGGGTGATATATATCTGTCAAGGATTATTTTTTCGGATTTTAAAATCAGGATTTAAAATTGAAATACCCGGTCATCCGATCGGGCATTTCAGGAGAAGGTATTTCTTTCTTATGGGGTACCGTCCCTTCAGACGGTATCATGTATTGGGGGTACGCATATAATATACCACCGGGAAAAGGTGTCAACAATTCGCATTTTATACAAGGTTTACGATATTCGCACACAATTTTTGTGCAAATCTGACTATCTGAACCCTTCGGATTCCACCGGATTTATATTTACTGATCCTTACCAAAGTGGAACAGGGAGTCCAGCATGCGCAAGGTCTTGAATTCACCCTTTACCTGCATATCACCTGTCATAAAAGCCCGCTGGAAGGTCTCGGCTCCCGCGGTGATATTCATCAGCTTATCCTGATTGATACGGCATATGACAGTGGGCTTTTCCGTGTTTCCATAGTGAACATCCAGCTCTTCGCCCTTTATTATCACAGCCAGAGGCTTCTCTATCTCCTTTACGTTTATACTGTAAGAAGCGGAGAAGGACGGGTCGGGAGAAAAGTGCTCCTTGAAATCCCTGATAAGCAGATCCTCCACTGAGATGCCCTGATTGCCCATCAGAGTCTTAAAATGAGAGGTGAGCTCCTTGATGTCCTCCTTTTGTGTCTGGACATATTTGTCGTCCGATGCGTATATGGACAGCTGCTCCGACTCCTGCGGAGTGAGTTCTATCTGAGGAGCGGCTGAGACCATCTGTCTTACCGCCTGATTGGAGGCGGGCAGCGAGACAGTTTTCTGTGAGATGGTCCGGTAGATATTCTCGGCCTTCTTTTCTATCAGAGAGGCGAAATCCTCATTGAGTTCAAAGGATACCGTATCCTGCACATATCCGCATATACCGGAGCAGGGTTTGCCGCCGAGTATCTCCCAGGCCTGGGTCAGATCCAGCTTCCCCTCGCGTTCTCCGTATGTGGTGCTCATTACGACAGGGCACATATATATTTGCGCGATGCGTTCCTTGTTGCCATAGAGCCAGACCGCATCAAGAAACTCTGCCATCAGACCGCCCGTGCCGTGCCATTCCACGGTAGAGGCAAGTATGATGCCGTCACATTCGCTTACAGTGGTCGCAAGAGAAGATATGTTACGCTTTTCTTCGTACAGATTGTATCGGGTGACCTTTACGTTTATATCCTCCAGTACAGCCTGCATACGCGTGATGACCGTATTGGTGGGATCACCTACTATGCCGCGTCCGCCGTAATAAATGTTTATCTTCATAGCCTGATCTCCTCAGCCAGAGCCTTCAGCTCTTCGGCAGACGGCGATCCCGGCTTCCAGCCTATAGTCTGTCCGTCCTCCTTATACCGGGGGATGAGGTGGATGTGAAAATGAAATACCGTCTGACCCGCTATCTCACCATTGTTCTGTACTATGTTGTAGCCGTCTGCATTTAGCTTTTCGGTGAGAGCCGTTACAGTCTTTTTGGCAAGTACGGCAGCTTTTCCAAGCAGGTCATCAGGTATCTCATACAGATTAGCATAGTGCTCCTTCGGCAGTATGAGAGCATGACCTCTTGTGGCGGGACCGGCATCCAGTATCACCGTAAAGTCATCGTCCTCATATAGTATGTTCGTATCAAAGACATGATTTGCGAGCTTGCAGAAAATACAATTATCATCCATATCAGTTATCCTCCTTCTCACATATATCCTTTATGACATTGACAATATTCGAAACGGCGTTGTTTTCGGAGGCTCTTGACATGGCATCCGCATAAGACTGCCGGTTTTCGTATACCTCATTGATCGCTGACAGCAGGGAGTCCGTGTTCATGTCCTCTTCGGGCAGGACCTTACTGTAGCCGTTCTTTGCAAAATCCTCCGCATTAAGGATCTGGTCGCCCCTCGACCCGCCTGTCCCCAGTGGTATCAGCAGGTTAGGCTTGTGCAGAGCCAGCAGCTCGAATATGGCATTGGAGCCGGCTCTTGATACCACTATATCTGCCAGTGCGTAAAGGTCGGCGAGCTCCTCCGATATATATTCGTACTGCATATATCCGTCCATGCGGTTAAGAGACGGATCGGTCTTTCCCTTGCCGCAAAGGTGTATCACGTTAAACCTTCTGACAAGTGCCGGCAGAGCTGCCCTTATAGCCTCATTGACATGCTGTGCGCCCTGGGAGCCTCCGATGACCATGAGAAAAGGATAATCTCCCCCGCGCATACCGAGGAACTGTCTGGCTCTTGCCGCATCACCCTCCAGAAGAGACGCCCTTATGGGAGAGCCGGTAAAGATCCCCTTACCCTCGGGCAGCATCGAGACAGTGTTTCTGAATGAGCAGCAGATCCTGCAGGCCGAGCTGTATGACAGCTTATTCGCCAGTCCCGGTGTCATGTCGGATTCGTGTATCACAACGGGTATACCCAGCGAGGCGGCCGCCTTTACCACGGGAACCGCTACAAAGCCACCCTTGGAAAATACCATATCGGGAGAGACGACCTTTAATATATGCCTTGCTTCGATGAAGCCCTTTATCACACGAAACGGATCCGTAAAGTTTTTCAGATCAAAATATCGGCGGAGCTTGCCGGTCGCTATCCCGAAATAGCTGATCCCTCCGTATGCCTCCACCAATGACCGTTCTATGCCATCATATGATCCTAAATATGTGATATCGTATCCGCTCTCCCGGAGGAGGGGCACAAGAGCCAGATTCGGGTAACAATGCCCGGCTGTTCCGCCTCCCGTAAGTACGATCTTTTTCGCCATTTGACTATGCCCTGTCCCTATGTTCGACTGTAAACAGTAACCTATGCTTTCTATTGAAAAAAACCCGAAATGATTATAACATACTTAATGGCTCAGAAAAACATAAAGACCCTTTCGAAAGGAGATATATCATGGCAAAAGTCACATACGACTACGCAAAAGCACTGAAATTCATAAACGAAAAGGAAGTAGAGCTCATTCGTCCGCAGGTAGAGGCGGCAAAGGAGCTGCTCCTCTCAAAGAAGGGAGCGGGCAACGATTTCCTCGGCTGGCTCGACTTGCCCGAGGATTACGATAAAGATGAGTTTGCCCGCATAAAGAAGGCAGCCGACAAGATAAGGAGCGACTCCGAGGTGCTCCTTGTAGTGGGCATAGGCGGATCATACCTCGGAGCGAGAGCCGCGATCGAGTTCCTGAAGCACAATTTCTTTAATTCCGTAGGAAAGGATAAGAGAAACGCACCGGAGATATATTTCCTCGGCAACAATATCTCGACGACATACATCCATGACCTTATCGAAGTCATCGGAGACAGGGACTTCTCTATAAACATGATATCAAAGTCCGGCACGACGACCGAGCCGGGCATCTCCTTCCGTATCTTTAAGGAGCTGCTGGAAAAGAAATACGGCAAGGAAAATGCCGCAGGCAGGATATATGCGACAACCGACGCTCACAAGGGGGCTCTCAAGACCCTTGCGGATGCCGAAGGCTATGAGGAGTTCGTGGTACCTGACAATGTAGGGGGAAGATTCTCCGTGCTTACGGCAGTCGGTCTGCTTCCCATAGCAGTGGCAGGAGCCGATATAGATGCACTTATGAAGGGTGCCGCAGAAGGCAGAAGGATGGCAAGGGAGAATGCATTTGAAGATAACGATGCCTTAAAGTATGCCGCAATAAGAAATATCCTGTACAGGAAGGGCAAGGCAGTCGAGATAGTGGCGAACTATGAGCCGTCACTCCACTATGTGTCAGAATGGTGGAAGCAGCTCTACGGTGAGTCGGAGGGAAAGGATCAGAAGGGCATCTATCCCGCATCCGTTGATCTTACGACGGATCTGCATTCCATGGGACAGTTCATTCAGGACGGAGCCCGTATCATGTTTGAGACGGTCATAAATATCGAAAAGCCCAGATACGAGATCACCATGCAGAAGGCTGACAACAATCTCGACGGACTGGACTATCTGGCAGGAAAGACGGTTGACTTCGCGAACAAGTGTGCCATGAACGGGACAATCCTGGCACACACCGACGGAAACGTGCCCAACGCAGTGATAAATATACCCGAGCAGACGGAGGAGTACCTCGGACAGCTCTTTTATTTCTTCGAGTTTGCCTGCGGTGTATCCGGCTACATGCTCGGTGTGAACCCGTTTGACCAGCCGGGTGTCGAGAGCTACAAGAAAAATATGTTTGCGCTCCTTGGCAAGCCGGGATTTGAGGACAAGACAGAGGAGCTGAGAGCAAGGCTTTAAGCTCATTAAAGGGGTGACGCATATGAACATAAAGATAAGCAATGCCTACGCTCTGATCGATGACAGGATAGACAGACACAGCATATATATCACGGGAGACAGTATATCCGGCATCGACAGCGAGCCCGAGGGCTTTAAGGCAGAGAAGACGATCGATGGCACAGACCGTCTGGTGATACCAGGGCTGATAAATGCCCATACGCATTCATATATGGCTCCGCTCAGAAATATAGCAGACGATATGCCCTTTATGGACTGGCTCTTAAAAGGTGTCAATCCCGTAGAGGATAAGATGACCGGAGAGGATGCCTACTGGGGCGCGATGCTCGCCATAGCGGAGATGATACGCTGCGGTACCACGACCTTTAATGATATGCAGATGCATATCCACAATACTACAAGGGCGGTAAAGGAAAGCGGTATGAGAGCCGTCATATGTCGCGGACTCGTAGGCGATAAGTATGACAGAGACGATGTCAGGATAAGAGAAGCATTTGAGGAGATGCCTGACGGAGAAGGTACAAACGGCAGGCTGACCTTTAGGCTCGGACCCCATGCTCCGTACTCGGCAGGCTTTGATTACCTGAGATGTGTGGCGGATATAGCCGGAGAAAAAGGACTCGGCATACACATCCATCTGGCCGAGTCAGTGACAGAGATAGAGAATCTTAAGAAAGAGCACGGACTTACTCCCATTGAATACGCTGACAAGGCCGGTTGCTTTGATGTACCCTGCATAGCGGCGCACTGCGTACAGGTCACAGACTCGGATATAGAGCTCATGGCAAGGAAGAATGTATCCGTGGTCACGAATCCGGCATCCAACATGAAGCTCGGCAACGGGTTCGCACCGGTACCGGAGATGGTAGAGGCCGGCATAAACGTATGTCTGGGCACGGATGGCGCAGCCTCCAACAATACCTTGAATATGTTCCATGAGATGAGCCTGCTGACTCTGATCCACAAGGGAACGCACAAGACACCGGTATGCATCGGTGCCGCAGAGGCTCTTAGGATGGCGACTGTAAACGGTGCAAAAGCACTCGGACTCGAAAAGACAGGAGAGATCAAGACAGGATACAAAGCGGATCTCGCGATCCTTGACATCAATACCCCGAGCATGGTACCGAGGAACAATATGCTGTCAAGCCTTACCTATTCCGCCAACGGCTCAGAGGTGGACACTACCATAGCTGACGGCGAGATACTCATGGAGGGCAGAGAGCTAAAGACAGTCGATCTCGAAAGGGTACTGTATGAGACAAATCGTATGATGGAAAGACTGTCATGATACGTAAACCATAATTTGTGGTTTAATTACAACAAGAACAAAATATGGTGTTGACATAAATTGTCAAATGGCATAAAATCTATTCAGTTTTGAAACTCATACGCTTTGAGAGGAGATAGAGATGAAAAAGAAAATATTGGCTTTAGCTACAGCACTTGCAATCAGCACTCTTGCAGTAGTTCCCGTATTCGCATCACCTGCATCGGAGGTTGCGGCAGCACAGGCAGCACAGGAAAAGCGCAATGCCGACATTGCTGCAGGCAAGCAGAGAATAGCTGATTTTGCAGCTTCAGAGCTTGCAAAGGGCGATGCGGCAAAGGCAGCAGGACAGGCAGCTTATCAGGCGGCTCAGGAGAATATTGCGGCATTCAGAAGCGGAGAGCTTGCAAAGGGCGATGCAGCAAAGGCAGCAGGACAGGCGGCTGTAGAGGTCGGACAGAAGGCAATCGCAGCCTTCAAGGACAGTGAGCTTGCAAAGGGTGAGGCAGCAAAGGCAGCAGGACAGGCAGCTGCAGAGGGCAACCCCGTAAAGGCTTTCCAGGAAGGACAGAGGGCTCTTGAAGAGGCTGCCAAGGCCGAGAGAGCAGAGGTTCAGAAGAAGGTCAACGAATATCTTGCAAGCTTTAGATAATCGGATATCATAAACCGTAAAAGATCCCGGATGACAGAGATGCCGTCCGGGATTTTTCGTTGAATTGAAATATCAGGTTTGGTATCATTATTACGTTGTCGAAAAAGAGAAACGATGTGAATCGTGTATCGGAAAATGAAAAAATTCAAGGAGGATACACAAATGGCAAGCGAGATCAGAGATGAAAGCCTGGCACCGTCAGGCGAGACAAAAATAGAATGGGTGAGGCAGCACTGCGACTTGCTGCGGACTCTTTATGACGAGTTTGAAAAGACAAAGCCCTTTGCAGGGAAGAAGATAGCACTGTCGGTTCATCTTGAGGCAAAGACGGCATTCCTCTGCCTTACACTGGCAGCAGGCGGAGCCGAGATGTATGTGACAGGCTCTAATCCCCTCTCTACACAGGATGATGTGGCAGCGGCACTGGTAAAACACGGATTGGAAGTGCATGCATGGTATGACTGCACACCGGAGGAATATGACAGGCACATAGACGCGGTACTTTCAGCCGGACCCAATATCATCATAGATGACGGCGGAGATCTCGTACACCGGATGCACACCAAATACAAGGCTCTCATTCCCGATGTGATCGGCGGATGCGAGGAGACCACCACAGGTATCATCAGGCTCGAGGCCATGAATAAGGCAGGAGAGCTTCAGTTCCCCATGGTCAGGGTCAACAATGCGATGATGAAGCACTTCTTTGACAATCGCTACGGTACAGGTCAGTCAGTATGGGATGGCATCAACCGCACGACCAATCTGATAGTCGCAGGCAAGACCGTGGTGGTCGCAGGCTACGGATGGTGCGGCAAGGGCGTGGCAATGAGGGCAAAAGGACTCGGAGCCAGGGTCATAGTCACCGAGATAGATCCCGTAAAGGCCATTGAAGCCATAATGGACGGCTTTGATGTAATGCCTATGGCTGAGGCAGCGCAATACGGTGATTTCTTTGTTACCGTGACAGGCTGCGACAAGGTCATAGACAGTGAGGACCTTGCCAACATCAAGGACGGAGCGATACTTACCAATGCAGGGCACTTTGACTGCGAGGTGGATATGGCATGGATACATACCAATGCGAAGAGATCATGGGAGGCACGTCACAATATAATGGGCTATGAGCTGCCAAACGGCAGGACTGTGTATGTACTCGGCGAAGGCAGGCTCGTGAACCTCGCATGCGGAGACGGGCATCCCGCAGAGATTATGGATATGTCATTCGCGATACAGGCACTGTCAGCGAAATACCTTGTGGAGCATAGCGCAGAGCTTGGGGAAAGGCTCATAGATGTGCCTGAAGAGGTAGATCGCCATGTAGCGGAGCTCAAGCTGGATTTCCTCGGCAAGAAGATAGACAGGCTCACCCCCGAGCAGGAGGCATACTTAAATCATGGGCTATGAAGAGCTTTCACTTTGACACATAAAGCATCATAATATAGAATAGTTATTCGGCTGGCTGAGTCTGAGGCGTTGACTCCCCGGTCCCACGCAATGAGAGCCCACGAACCGTGTCAGGTCGGGAACGAAGCAGCACTAAGAGGTGTCTTTCATGTGACGTGGGGTACCCGGGGACGAGTCCCGGG